>JBGTBV010000289.1:0-12027 GCA_041749185.1 Daejeonella sp.
AAAATTCCAGCGTGGAATCTTTACAATCACATAATCAAGCGTAGGTTCAAAATAAGCCGAAGTGGTTTTGGTAATTTGATTTTCAATCTCATCTAAATTATACCCGATGGCCAGTTTGGCCGCAATTTTAGCGATCGGATATCCGGTGGCTTTAGAGGCCAGGGCCGATGAGCGGGAAACCCTGGGGTTAATTTCAATGGCAATGATGTATTCCGTTGCCGGATCAACAGAAAACTGAACATTGCAGCCTCCGGCAAAGTTCCCGATAGCCCGCATCATTTTAATAGCCTGGTTACGCATATCCTGGTAACAGCGGTCGCTCAATGTCATGGCCGGAGCAACGGTTATTGAGTCGCCGGTATGGATTCCCATCGGATCAAAGTTTTCAATAGAGCAAATTATGATCACGTTGTGGTTTCCGTCGCGAAGCAGTTCAAGCTCAAATTCTTTCCAGCCGATTACCGCTTTTTCTACGAGCACCTCATGCGTAGGCGAAGCTTGTAAACCCCGGCTCAGCGCATGATCAAAATCTTCTTTCTTATGTACGATACTGCCGCCTGAACCGCCTAGAGTATACGAAGGTCGGATAACCAGCGGAAAGCCGATCTCCTGAGCCGCTTCTTTGCCTTCTAAAAAGGAGTTGGCAATTTTTGACTGTGCAACGCCAACGCCAATATCAACCATCAACTGCCTGAATTCTTCCCGGTTTTCAGTTTTCTCAATAGCGGCTATATCTACGCCTACAATCCGAACGCCGTATTTTTCCCAGATGCCGCGTTCTTCTGCTTCCTTACAAAGGTTTAGGGCCGTTTGGCCGCCCATGGTGGGTAGCACCGCATCAATTTGTTGCTCCGTTAGAATTTGCTCAAGGCTTTCGCAGGTTAACGGCAGCAGGTATACATGGTCGGCAATAACCTTGTCCGTCATGATGGTGGCGGGGTTAGAATTGATGATGGATACGCTGATGCCTTCATCTTTAAGCGAAAGTGCAGCCTGAGAACCTGCATAATCGAATTCGCAAGCCTGGCCAATAACGATGGGGCCTGAACCAATAATCAGTACGGAGCGGATGGAGGTGTCTATGGGCATAAGGGGGAAAGAAAATGAAAGTCAAAATTCAAAAACATGGATAATTGCAACGAGATTGCGAAGTTTTTGAATGCATCCCGACTGCCCTGTCGGGGTGCAAATATAGATAAAAAAAAATTTGATGGATGAAAAAGACACGTAATAACGACCCTTCAAAAGGTTATTATGCATTTCACGCAAAAAGAAAACGCCCACACATTCACTTACACGTGCGGATGAAATTTATAATAATACCGGAGCGAATTTCTGCGATTAACGGCTGTATGATCGTTAAGCCAACACATATCCCCTTACCAAATTGGAATAGCACAAAGTCAAATTTTATACAGATCCCCAATCACGTAGGTTTAAACATCTGCCAGAAAAATTATTGAGACCAAATTCGCATCGAATTGTTAAAAAACCCGGCCAACCTGTTTGACATCCTAAAAGTAAATTTGTACTTTTAAAACTTAAAGGTTAATCAACCTTAAAGCTCATCATCAATCAAATTCTTAAGAAATGCAGTGATGTATCTCCATTTGTAGTTTGCTTTAAGGAAACAGTTTATTGTAATTTTAATAAAAACGGTCGGGTAATTTTATCTGGCCGTTTTTATTGGCCAAATAAATCGGATAGTATAGATCCTGCAGCTGCTCGGGCCCCAATGGAGTTTAGCTTAAAACTTTATCTTTGCCGCTTGTTACTTACTTATGCCCAGACAAAAATTTTACGATACCACTATCAAACCCGAGAAAGCGATTTTGGTGGGCATTATAACTCCAGGCGAAACAGAGGAGCAAACCAAAGAATACCTTGACGAACTGATGTTTCTGGTTGATACTGCCGGTGGCGAAACCCTAAAAAGTTTTACCCAGAAAATGCAGCGGCCAGACAGGGCAACTTTTGTTGGCACCGGTAAACTGGAAGAAATAAACGCTTACATCAAAGCCGAGGAAATTGATATAGTGGTTTTTGATGATGAGCTGTCGCCATCTCAACTCCGAAATATCGAAAATGAACTGCAAATAAAAATTCTGGACCGCAGCAACCTCATCCTTGATATTTTTGCCAAACGTGCTCAAACCTCTCAGGCAAAAACGCAGGTAGAGCTGGCCCAGCTTCAGTATTTGCTTCCGCGATTGACCCGTCTTTGGACGCACCTAGAGCGGCAGAAAGGCGGAATCGGGATGCGTGGGCCCGGAGAAAGCCAGATTGAAACCGACAGGAGACTTATTTTAAACAAAATTTCACTGCTTAAAGAGCGCCTTAGGGAAATTGATAAACAGAACGAGACGCAACGTAAAAACCGAACTCAATTAATACGGGTTGCCCTGGTGGGATATACCAACGTAGGTAAATCAACCATCATGAACATGATCTCCAAATCTGAAGTTTTTGCCGAGAACAAACTTTTTGCCACATTAGATACCACCGTGCGCAAAGTGGTAATAGAAAATTTACCCTTTCTGCTTTCAGATACCGTTGGATTTATTCGCAAACTTCCGCACCATCTGGTGGAATGTTTTAAATCTACCTTAGATGAGGTTCGCGAAGCCGACATCCTGATCCACGTAGTGGATATTTCCCATCCCAATTTTGAAGACCAGATTAATACGGTAAATGAAACTCTAAAAGAACTTGGCGCTGCTGACAAGCAGGTAATTACGGTTTTCAACAAGATTGACGCCTACAAACCTTCAGATTTTGACCCTCAGGATGAACTGCCGCCTGCTACGCTACATGATTTTAAGAATAGCTGGATGAGCCATAACAACAGCCCGGCGTTATTTATATCAGCGTTGAACCGGGAAAATATAGACGAGTTCAGGTCACTGCTATATGAGCTGGTCAAAGAAATCCATACAAGCCGCTACCCTTACGATAAATTGCTATACTAATTTCCGATCCGTTCTCAAGCAAAATGCCCAACTCAGATTATTATGGAAAGTAAAAGACAACAGAAATTTGCAGGTGTAATTCAAAAAGACCTGGCCGAAATATTTCAGCGGGAAGGAATGAATTATTTGCCCAACGTAATGGTAACGGTAACCCGTGTTCGGGTATCGCCAGATCTGGCACTGGCCCGCGTTTATTTAAGCCTTTTTAACAGCGGAAATAAGGATTTAGCAATCAACACGATCAAATCTCATGCTGGCGAAATCAGATATAAACTAGGAGCCCGCATTAAAGACCAGGCCCGGATAGTGCCACAGCTTGATTTTTTTATTGATGACACCAGCGAATATGTAGAACGCATGGATAAGATTTTCGATAAAATCAGCAAAGAGCCTCGCCAGCCCGAAAATCCAGAAAAAGATTAGTTTTTACCATCCTGCCCATTCATGAGCAATAGCCACAACCTCGCCTTCAAGCATTTTTTAAAAACTCATCGCCAGGAAATTGGCAAAATTGTAGACTTCAACCCCGCTGAAGATAAGTTGCTGGAGTTTGATTTTACTGAGAACAATTCATTAATTAATGCAGAAATTGTTGGCGATACAAATTTATTCTCTCACTGGGTTGACCAACAGCTTCAGAAGCAGAATTGCCGCTACGGGATTGGAGGATACAATGAGTACCGTACATTATACAGCCGTAGTGATCATTTTGACGACGAAAAAGAACCACGCCGCCTTCATTTGGGCATAGATATTTGGGGGCCAGCCCGAACCGCGGTTTACAATCCTATCCGCGGTAGCGTACACAGCTTTAAATTCAATGATCATTTTGGCGACTACGGTGCAACCATTATTTTAAAACATCAGTTTCCTGGCCTCGTCTTTTATACGTTGTACGGTCATTTAAATTTGGATAGCTTATCAGACTTACATCCCGGAATGATCATCCCGAAAGGGCAAAAATTTGCAGAATTTGGCCTTCCGGCCGAAAACGGAGGCTGGCCTCCGCACCTTCACTTCCAGCTTATCTCTGATCTCAAAGGCAACCACGGCGATTTTCCCGGTGTTTGCCGGCTTTCAGAAAAAGCTGAGTACCTGCTTAATTGCCCCGATCCGTCGGAGGTTTTGACCGTTACTTTCCAACAAACACGCAAACTATTCGTTTAGACAGAGATGATGAACATTTCCATTTTGCTGCTTTTTCTGAATCTTTGCCTGTTTTTTCAGGTACCCCAGCCTGAATTTAAGGGCGGCAGAAATTTCTTGTTTTCGTTTATTAAAAACAATCTTATCTATCCTGAATACTCCAAAAGCAATTGCCTTCAGGGCACAGTCAATGTAAGCTTTAAGCTCAATAAATCGGGCAAAATTTACCAGTCTGAAGTAACTAAAGGTTTTTTAACCGACCTGGACGATGAAGCATTGCGCATTGTGCGCCTGAGCTCGGGCAGGTGGAATGTCCCGGCAGGGTTCGACACCAGCACCGCGTTGGTACTTCCGGTTAACTTTTCCCTTAAAAACTACAGTTGTGATCAGCGCAGTAAAGAACAATTAAACGCCGCCATAGGGGCCTACCATGCCCGAACAGATCTTACCCGGGCGATTTTCAATTTTTACGATAAAAAGGCTTCCGGCGAAGCAAACGCATCTGAAGAAGACGGAATTTTAAATCTGAAAGCGCAATTGGGTTATGATGAAAAATATATGCAGCGGTTGTTCCGGCAGGCTGAGCGCAAAATTAAGCAGGGCGATTTTGAGGGGGGTTGCGAAGATTTAAATACCGTTCGGCGTTTGGGAAGTGATTTGGCCGATGCGGCTTTAAACCAGTATTGCAATGCCGCAAACTAAAGCGGCCACACGCTCAGTTACTTCCTGAGCTTCTGCCTGGCGAAACGAACAACCCGGCTCCACCAACTTCCGCGACGGTTTTTAAGAAAATTTTTAATGGCACTATAAGCCAGCTTGTTTTCCTCAATTAGTTCGGGGAAATAGGTTACCGGCTGTCGGCTAACGACTACCTGGTACATATCATTTACGCCGGAGTGGATTCCGCTACCATCATGCCCAATGTTATTTATCAGCGATGCTGCGGGATTTAGGGTGAGACCGCCCCGCAAGAAAATGGAAGCGTACCAGCGTATAGCCCACGAATTGTTTTTACCGGATTTAAATTCCTTCATCTGTTTCCAGAAGTTCATGGTTCCGTCAATAGAAAAACGCTGAATCTGTTTTTTATTAAATTTTGATATTAAGATATCAATATCTGGCTCGAAATGGTTCCACGCCCTTTCCCAGGTTGCCCAGCCCCAGCTTGTTGCGGCCCTGTAGAAGAAACTTTCGGGAAGGTTAGGCTGGCTTTTATTATTCGGGATGCTTTTAAACGGATACATGTATCCACCAATGTGCATTACTTTTTCTTCATGCTGATAACGTTTCAAGGCATCGTTAAAATAAGCAAGCGTATGCGGCGAGGTAATCAGATCATCTTCAAAAACAATCACTTTTCCGTACTGCTTAATCAGACTGCTCACACCATCTACAATAGAATTTGCCAACCCCATGTTCTGTTTTCGCTCTACAACTTCAATAGTTTTAAAACCGCTTGCATTGTCAACTATATTGCGTACTTCGTTCACTTTATCCTCATCGCGGGCTGTTGCGGCAGCGTCAGAAAAAATAAACAGTCTGGTTTCATCAGCAAGCAGGTTCTGCTGTAAAAACTTTAGCGTACGGCGGGTGTGGTCTGGCCGGTTGTAAACAAATAAGGCAACTGGGGCTAAGTTTTGCATGCGTTCAGGATGAGCCCGATCTGCTTTTCAGAAAATCGAACAGTTATTGGGTGACCTTAGTTTCAAAATGCGACTAAAATTAAATGCCCAGGCAATTGTCGCCTTTGTAAAAGATGGTGGTGGCCTTGCGGTAAAACAGTCCCGGAGAAATGCCGGTAAATTCTATGTGCCGGAAACCCTGATTTTGTAAAGAATGTACTGCCGACTGATAAAATTCGCGTTCAGAATCATCCAATACAATAACTCCGTTTTCTGAAAGTGCATTTACCGCGTGCATACAGCAATTTACCCGGTCGCGACCATCAACAATAATGATATCAAACTTATCCTTGCCGGCCAATGGAGTGCGGCAATAATCGCCGTCGGGCGTTAGACGGCAAAAAATCATTTTTGCGTTTTCTGCTTTCTTGTCTGATATTTTATTAAACCAGGCCTGGTCATGCTCTACCGAAACCACTTCGCCGGCAAGGCCCGCATAAAAAAAAGTAGAATTCCCCGATCCGAATTCGAAGATGCGGTGCTCTTTTTTGATCCGCGTTTTTATAAAATCAATAAACGAATAAGTAACCCAGGGAATTGGATTCCCATTCTCATCAAGCGGAGACTTGCAATGCCAGGTTTTAAACCAGCCAATTTCCGCCAGATACCCTTTTACCCCTACCGAAAGCAGGAACCGAATTTTTTGGGCATTAAGCAAATTGCTGTACGGGAGGATGCGTTTCAACGGCTGATAAGTTTTTTGTATAAAGAAACTAAAAATAATGACTTCAGCATCATGAGCCCTTGCTGTCTGGTTTGCTTAAACGCTAAAATAGAAAAGGTGGCTACAAAATAAGCAATCAGGGTGGCAACGGCTGCGCCAATTCCGCCATAAATCGGAATAAGCCAAATATTGAGCAAAATGTTTACAATTGCTCCTAAAGCGGTGCGCTTAAACGCGATAATGGTAAAGCCCTCCGCAAGCAAATACTGACTGCTTGCGCTTCCCAAAAAAACAAAAATCCCCGACCAGATGTGGATGGACAGCATTAAGCCTGCTCCTTCATACTGGTTTCCGTAAACAATGCTGATAATGGTATTGGCCCCAATACTGATGACAAGTGCAACCGGCAAACTGATAGAAATTAGCAGATCGTACAGGTTTTGGAGGCGCTTAAGATATCGCGGAAGATCGGTTTTTCGGGCATAAATGATCGCGGGAAAAACAGAAGTAACAATGGCAATGGGGATAAAGAACCAGGCTTCGCTGATCCGGGCGGCTGCTGCATACACTCCCACGGCCTCGCTGCCCTTGGTTTTAAGCATCACCAAATCAATCTGCATGTAAAGCGAAACCATAACGGCGCTCAAAATCAACGGCCAGGATTGCCTGAGTAGTGATTTAGCCCTAACAGAACGAAAACGCCATTTTAGGATTTGTTGTTCCGCTTTTTTTCGATAGATGAATACCAGTCCCAGGGCCAGAAACAACCCGTCAAAAGCCAGGGCCAGCGCAAAGTAAACAACCGGCATGCGCAATAGGATAAGAGCTACTTTAAAAAAGGCGGAAATAACCAGGCAAATATTCTGAACCTGCACTACATATTTAGATTTTACCTGAGATTGAAACCAGGAATCAATAATGTTGAAGCTTTTAAAAAGCGAGGCGGTGCCGCACAGGGCGATAAGCAGGGCCAAAGATTCATCTTTAATAACCGCCATTGAACGGAACCAGGAATAAATGACTACCGCCGTTGGTATCAGCAAAATATTAACGGCAACACGCATCCAAAAGGCGGTACCCAAGACCTGATATTTATTTCTAGGATGATTGATAACCTCGCGAATTACAAAGCTATCTAAACCAAGCGTGCCTACCGCTGCGAAAATCCCGGTAAATGCTATGGCGAAATTGAGATCGCCGAACGAAGCCGGGCCCAGGTAGCGGGCGATAATAAAACCTACCACCATACTTAAAACCCGCCCTAACATCAGCCATACCGTATTTTTGAAATACTTTTCAAAAGCATGCGGGTCAAATCCCTTTATGGCGGGTATTTTCATTCTACGGCAAATGTAGCAGATTTTTACGGTGCTGCAGATTTGGCCAAATATTATCAGAATCCTTAATAGCAGCCCGATGCCAGCACCCGCCTTAATAAGCAAAAGAATTATTAATGGAATTGCCGCCTTTTTTCTGCTTTCCATTTTGATAACGCTGGGGCTGATATTTATGCAGGTTGATTGGGCCGCCCCAGCAAGCAAGTTCATTCCGGAAATTAAAATGCCGGAAATTAGCTTGTCTATCTATTTTAACAGCACGTTTTAAGAGGCTTTTATTGGCCGACCAGGTTATCGGCCTGCATCTGCTTGATTCCTTTATGCGTAAAAAATGTTGCCAAGGTAGCTTAAAATTTATTTTTTTATTTGCTGAACCTTTTTCAACATTCATGGTTATTACTGAGAACCATTTTTGGTTTAATTGTGATAAGGTTTAGGTTGAAAGCCTCCTGCAAAACAGGGGGCTTTTTTTAGGAGGCCATCCGGCACCTTTCCAAAAGCATTTTTTTTCCGTCTTTTGATCACTCCCTTTCAGAGTTAAGACTGTGTGTGCCTTACGGCTATCTACGGCCGCTTGATCGTATTATCGCCCTTCCGGGGCTAATTGATTCTTTTTTCTAAATCGTTTGCTCTTTTTGTTCTGGTCAATTCTGTTTTCCCTTTGCGGAAATTAACTGTAACTTTCTGCAAAAATTAAAAAGCTATTAAGATGAATTTTATGAAGAAAATTTCAATTGCGATTTTAGCAGGCCTGTTTTTAGTGCCCGCTTTAACGCATACACTACAAGCGCAAGCTATAAAAATGCCTGCTCCAAGTCCGCAGCAAACAATCAAGCAGGATTTTGCCCTGTCTGATATTTCGGTTGTCTATTCGCGTCCCGGTGCCAAAGGCCGTAAAATTATGGGCGATCTGGTGCCTTACAACAATTCAGTTTGGCGCACAGGCGCAAATCAACCCACCAAAATAACCTTTGGCGAAGACGTTACTATTGCAGGCAATGCGGTACCAAAGGGCGAATATGCATTGTATACTATCCCGGCGAAGGATGAATGGACCGTTATTTTAAGTAAAAACACCGCATTGTGGGGAGCAATGGGCTACCAACAATCTGATGATCTGATCAGGTTCAAAGCCAAGCCCGCGACTTTGCCATTTGAGGTGGAAACTTTTACAATTATGTTTGCCAATGTGAAGCCTGAATCGGCTGATTTACAACTCCTCTGGGAAAATACGTCGTTGAGCTTTACAATTAACGCTGATATTGACACCCGTATTTTTAAACAAATTACAGATGCGATGTCGCCGCAAGACCGCAGGCCATACTTCCAGGCGGCAACTTATTACTACGAATCAGGGAAAGATCTTTCGCAGGCATTGGCCTGGGCAAGCAAGGCTGTAGAACAAAACCCCGACCAGTATTGGGTAGAACACCTGAAGGCTAAAATTCAAATGAAGATGGGCGATAAAAAGGCCGCAATTGCATCAGCTACGCATTCTATGGAAACCGCTAAAGCGCAAAAAAATCCAGACTACGTGGTGCTAAACGAAAAACTTATCACCGAAGCGAAGAAATAACGAATACAAAAATTAGAGAAGTCCTTTTGCGAGAAAGCAAAAGGGCTTTTTTTATTTATCGTCCGGAGGTAGCTTTCCCGGCCCGCATCATTTCAATTATCCAGGCGAGTATAACCAGTACAACGCAGCCCACCACATTAAGCCATAAAAAAGCCATGACGTTGCCAAGCCATAATCCGAAAATAATACACTCGGTGATAAGTGCCGCGACAAAAGTAGCCGCTCCGCCGATTTTCTTAAAGTAAAATGCAACCACAAATATTCCCAGGATGGTGCCGTAAAATAACGATCCCAAAATATTTACGGCTTCAATTAAATTGCCAAGTTTACTGGCGTAAAGAGCCATCAGGATACAGAAAAAACCCCATATAACGGTTATCCAACGGGAAACAGAAAGATACCGGCCATCTGATGCCTGTTTATTGATCAGTCGTTTATAAATATCAATTACCGTGGTGGAGGTTAGGGAGTTTAGGGCACTGGCAGTTGAGCCCATAGATGCTAAAAAAATAATCGCGATAAGCAAGCCAATAAGGCCTTGCGGCAGATATTGAGTCACAAAGCTTAGAAAAATATAATTATTATCATTGGTGTCGGCATCCGGATCATTCTTAAGCATCAGGTCAACCGCTTCCTGCCGGATAGATTTTGTACGTTCATCGGCAACCTGCAGCACATTACGGCTGATGTTAATGGCAGCCGCGTCTCCGCTTTCAAGCGCCGCATCTAACTGGTTAACCTGTGTTTGCTTGGATTCAAAAGCAATTGCGTAATCTGACTTTATTCTGTTAAGTTCAGAACTATAATTGCTCGTTTCTAACTTATTTAGCTCATAACTGTTAAAAAAAACCGGCGGCTGCTTAAACTGATAGAAAGCAAATACCAAAACGCCTATCAGCAGGATTAAAAATTGCATCGGTATTTTTACCAGTCCGTTCATCAACAAGCCTAAACGGCTCTGGCTTACCGAAGCGCCTGTTAAATAGCGCCCCACCTGACTTTGATCTGTACCGAAATAAGATAGCTGTAGAAAAAAACCACCAATCAAACCGCTCCAAACAGTGTACTGATTGTCCCAGTCAAAACTCCAATCTATAGCGTTTGTGCGTCCCATTTTACCGGCTATCTGCAAGGCATCACTAAACCCAATATTAGCCGGCAGCAGGTGAACAACCATAATTCCGGCTACGAACAAGCCCGAAAAAATAATACCCATTTGCAATAACTGGGTGTAGGATACCGCTTTCGTTCCGCCGTATACGGTATAGGTTATCACCAGCCCGCCAATAAAAAGGGTAGTGTAGGTAGTATCAATATTTAAAATTGTTGAAAGAATGATGGAAGGCGCATAAATGGTGATACCGGTAGATAAACCCCGTTGAATTAGAAACAGAAAGGCGGTTAAGGCCCGGGTTCTCAGGTCGAACCGTTTTTCAAGAAATTCGTAGGCGGTGTACACCTTTAGCCGATGAAAAATGGGTACAAAGGTGATGCACAGAACGATCATCGCCAATGGCAAACCGAAATAAAATTGCACAAAACTCATTCCCTTGGAAAAAGCCAGACCCGGCGCAGACAAAAACGTAATGGCACTGGCCTGTGTAGCCATCACCGAAAGGGTTACGTGGTACCAGGGCAATGATTGGTTGCCCAGAAGATAGCCGTCGATATTTTGAGTGCCGCGGCTTTTATAAACGCCAAAAAGTACAATGGCCAGCAGGGTAACTATTAGAACAACCCAGTCAACCGTACTCATTCAAACGTTTTGGTAAACACGTAGAAAAGTACAATCAGTAACACAAGCCATGCAACCAGCAGGATGTAAAACTGGTTCCAGGTTTTAACGAAAGGAGGAAGTTCCTGTTCAGGCTTCACGGTCGCCAGCCAAAACATTAACGAAAAAAGCGGCGGTCAAAAGCCCTAAAAAGGCACCCAGCAATACGTAAAGCAAAGATCCGGTTACTACCCAGGCGGTTAAAATACCGCAAATTACGGCCAGAATGTAATAAATTGAATTGTTGGTTTGGGTTTTTGAATTTGTTTCCATTTTGAGATTCTGATTGATTTAGTTGGCTGTTAGGGATTTGAGCGCCTGCCAGCGATCAAATTTACAAATAATCTGTATGCGCCCGGTACGCCCGCGGGCAGTTCTCTAAAAAACGCCAACGATGAATAAACAAAGCGGCCCTTACCATAATCCGCTACAACGAGTGAACCATCCGCCGGACTTTCTTCCCGATCATTCATGCTCAGTATAGGTGTATATCGGGAATCAATATCCGACAAAAAATAAATTCCGCGTTCCTGTATCCAGCCTTCAAAATCGTCGGTCGTAATTTTATTCGGAAAATTTAACACCGGATGGCCTGGAGCTAAAATTGAAACCGTGGCATCTTCTTCTGTAACGCGGGTTCGTGAAATTTTAAACGGGAAGGGCCCAATATCTGATAGAACAAGCGGATTGCTCACATTGTATTGCACCAGATAAACACCGCCGTTTTTTACATACTCCATCAACTTTGGCTGGATAAATTTTAGCCGCTGATTTACGTTATAAGCCCGCACTCCGGCTATAATCGCGTCGTATTTCGCCAAATCGCCGTTGCTAATCTGGCTTTCATTAATGATGCTAACATCATATCCCAATTGCTTC
>JBGTBV010000290.1:0-1905 GCA_041749185.1 Daejeonella sp.
ATTTGATGTAAAAAAAGCATTACAATGGTGTGACGTTGCCAACGTACTTCGAATACAACTGGAACGTCAGCAGATTAAATATTTCCCGTCCCTTCGCGAGTATTCGCTCTATTACGGGATTACAAAAAAGCTTCTGGACAGCCTGAAAAAGCAGATCGTGATCATGCATCCCGGGCCTATCAACAGGGGTGTTGAATTAAGCAGCGATGCCGCAGACTCAGAGCATTCCATCATCCTTGATCAGGTCGAAAACGGTGTAGCCGTACGAATGGCGGTACTTTATCTATTAGCAGGATCGATATAGAACGTTTCTCTTTCTAAATCCATTTTCCTAACATCCATTCGGCCATATTTCGTAATTTTGGCCCACGAAAAAAACATCCCATGATTTATAATTCTATTGTTGACACGATCGGAAATACACCCATTGTGGAGTTGAATAACATGACAAAGGGTATTGCAGGTACTATCCTTGCAAAAGTGGAGTATTTTAATCCTGGAAATTCGACTAAAGACAGGATGGCTTTAAAAATGGTCGAGGACGCTGAAAAAGCCGGTCTTTTAAAACCGGGGGGAACGATTATTGAAGGAACGTCAGGGAACACCGGGATGGGGTTGGCACTGGCCGCGATTGCAAAGGGTTATCGTTGTATTTTCACCATGGCTGATAAACAATCGCAGGAGAAAATCAATATCCTTAAATCAGTTGGCGCCGAAGTAATCGTGTGCCCTACGAATGTTTCCCCAGAGGATCCGCGATCTTACTACTCTATCGCACGAAAGCTGAATAAGGAAATTCCGAATTCATTTTATCCCAATCAATACGACAATCTCTCGAATACTGCTGCCCATTATGAGACTACAGGCCCGGAGATATGGAAACAAACTGAAGGAAAGATTACGCATTATGTTGCAACAGTAGGTACCGGTGGTTCGATGTGCGGAACGGCTAAGTATCTCAAAGAGCAAAATTCAAAATTGGTAACAATCGGTATTGATACGTATGGCTCTGTGTTCAAAAAGTATAAGGAGACTGGTCTCTTTGACGAAAACGAGATCTACCCTTATTTAACTGAAGGGTTTGGAGAAGACATCCTTCCCAAGAATGTAAACTTCGATGTCATCGATCATTTTATTAAGGTCACCGATAAAGATGGAGCGATCGGTGCACGAAGGTTGTCGCGTGAAGAAGGTCTTTTTGTAGGATGGTCAAGTGGATCGGCTATTCATGGAGCATTAGAGTATGCCAGGGAGAATCTCAAGAAAGAGGACATAATGGTTATCCTACTTCCAGACCATGGAACGCGTTATCTGGCGAAAGTATATAACGATCAATGGATGAAGGATCATGGTTTTCTGGAAACAAGATCGTTCGGTTCTGCCCGCGAGATTATATCTGCCCGCAACGGAAAAGATAGTTTATTCACAGTTTCAAAGTCAGCCAAAGTGAGCGACGCGATTCTTGTGTTGAACCGGGAAGGAATCGATCAGATCCCAGTGACAGAAAATGAAAATTTTGTCGGCAGTGTAAGCTCGTCAAATTTGCTGGAAAAAATAATTCAGGATCCTCAGCTTCAAAGTAAGCAGGTAGGCGAAATCATGGATAAACCCATGTTGTTTGTAGCACCTGACAGTACATTAGATGTTCTTTCCTCATTATTAAATAAAGATAATAAGGCTGTACTGGTACGAGACACAAATGAAAAAGTGCATATCATCACCCAGCATGATGTCCTTAAAGCAATGACAAGTTAGGCACCGCAGCTCCCTCTTTTTTCGGGTTTGGTATTTTAACAATCAGGAATTGAAGTTCTTTTCAATCATATTTCTTTTATTGGCTTCACTAGAGCTTACATATGCCCAGGTATTACCTGATAGCATACAGCGTAGGTTTGAAGGCATAAA
>JBGTBV010000291.1:0-7938 GCA_041749185.1 Daejeonella sp.
CCGAGAATTCACCAAGCGAATGCCCGGCAACCATATCCGGATGAAAAGCTTTTCCCAACCCGCGGGCTAAAATAACCGAATGCAAAAATATTGCCGGTTGGGTTACCCGGGTTTGTTTAAGGTCTTCCTCGGTACCGTCAAACATTACATCTGTAATACGGAAGCCCAAAACCGTGTTGCCGATTTCAAAGAGTTCTTTCGCCTGAGAAGATTTCTGATAAAGATCACGACCCATGCCGGAGAACTGCGCACCCTGACCCGGAAATATATATGCTTTCATCAAATTTTTTGAGAGTAGTAATAAATTAAAATCCCGCAATTTTGGGATTCGGCTAAAATTAACTCAAATGAGACGATATCAGCCGCAAAAATTCAGCCCGCGTTGTTTCTTTCACAAATTCGCCTGTAAAAGCCGAAGTTGACGTTACCGAATTTTGCTTTTGAGCTCCACGCATAGACATGCACAAATGTCGGCATTCAATTACCACAGCCACACCCGCCGGCTGCAACGTATCGTGTATGCAATCTCTTATTTGATTAGTGAGTCGCTCCTGCACCTGAAGCCGCCTGGCAAACGCATCAACCACCCGCGGTATTTTGCTCAACCCTACAATATGACCGTTTGGAATATAGGCCACGTGAGCTTTTCCGAAAAAAGGCAGCATGTGATGTTCGCACATCGAATAAACTTCGATGTCTTTTACCACTACCATTTGGCTGTATTCTTCCCTGAACATGGCGCTCCGCAAGATTTCATCCGGCTTCATGTCATACCCATGCGTTAAAAACTGCAAGGCTTTGGCAACACGTTCGGGCGTCTTCAACAAACCTTCGCGGGTAGGGTCTTCGCCCAAATGACTTAAAATATCTGTATAGTGATCGGCGATACGACCGATTTTATCCGCATTGTAGCGGTCGATTTTTAAGTAGCCTTCAAATTCTTCTTCTTCTTCAGGAACAGAGTTATAGAGATTGGTTTCCATCTATTTTGTTTAATTACCGTATTTATCCGAAGTATTCAACGAAGTTGTTTTCGGTTTCAAAAAGTTTGACCGAGTGCAGTTGAGCGCCTTGCATTGAGATATGCGGGTTTAACTGCTTAAAAATTTCCGTAGCCAAAACTTCTGTAGAAGCCATCTTACCATTCATAAAATTAACGTCCAGATTGATATTTTTATGGTCGAGCGCATCGGTAATGTACGTGCGAATGATTGCTTTCAGTTCTTTCAGATCGATTACAAATCCTGTTTCCGGATTTATTTCGCCCTTAACCGTCACAAACAATTCGTAATTATGCCCATGCCAGTTGGGGTTTGAACATTTCCCGAAAACTTCCAGGTTCTGCTCCTCGCTCCACTCAGGCCTGAACAATTTGTGCGCTGCATTAAACCGCTCGCGGCGGGTAATATAAATCATGATTTTTATTTTAACGTGCAAATATAAACAAACCGCCCACAAGCCATAAATGATGCTCAGATGATTACTTTGAAAAGATATTATTTCCAGCTAATCATAACCGCCAACCTGCTCAGATCGGGGAATATTTATGCAGGGACTTCCCGGAGAAATGTTGTTGCATTTTAACCGCAGCGCCTCAAAACTTTGGGTAAATTTGCCGGGCGCCTATCAACCTAAACTTTACGGAATATGAAAATTCTGCTGGTTGCAGCCACCCGGGCAGAAATTGCCCCGCTGCTTTCGCGATTTGAGCTTGCTGAGAAACCTGGCAAACTAAACATCAACAATACCATAGTTGATGTTTTGATTACCGGCGTGGGAATGGTTGCCCTCGCTTACGCCCTGGGCCGGCACCTGGCTTCGAACCAATACCAATTGGCGCTTAACGCAGGCATCGCCGGGAGTTTTGATTTTACAATTGCCATGGGCGAGGTAATATTGGTTACAGAAGATATCTTTGCCGAACAGGGTGCAGAGGACGGCGAAGAATTTATTCCGCTTCCCGATCTGGGTTTTGGCGAGAATGCACACACTGCTTTTGCACACCCGGAGAGCTATGAAGATTTACAATCTGTTAACCCGCAAGCATTAAATACCTTGCGACAAGTTAAAGCCATAACCGTAAACAAAGTACACGGGCATGAACTGAGCATTTCCAGAACTCTTTCCCGCGTTAACGCACAGGTGGAAAGTATGGAAGGGGCCGCCTTTTTTTACGCATGCAAGCAGTCTAAAACGCCCTGCCTGCAAATAAGGGCGATATCAAATTATGTGGAGCGTCGCAATAAAGAGAAATGGAACATTAGCCTGGCGGTTCGAAACCTGAACGAAACAATTGAAGCGCTGCTAACCCGCTAATCGTAGGGCTTTCCCAGATCCCAGAACCTGTTTAAAAATTAACTTTTAGAAATGAAACCCACACCCCGACGTATTCGGGAAAGAATTAGATAAAAAGCGTTTAACGCATACAGTTAAACGTCATGCCATTAAAAAACAAATGTTATTCAGATGAAACTCAGCCTCGGCTTTTCGCCATGCCCTAATGATACTTTTATTTTTGATGCCCTGGTAAATCAAAAGATTGATACCGAAGGCCTGGAGTTCGATGTTTTTTTTGATGATGTTGAAACCCTGAATCAAAAAGCCCGTCTTAATCAGCTCGATATTACCAAGCTCAGTTTTTATGCTTACGCTCATGTACTCCAACATTACGTTTTGCTTGATGCGGGCAGTGCCCTGGGATTTGGCGTTGGGCCGCTTCTCATCTGTAAAGATGAACGTCTGAGCAACATGGATTACCTCGCAGAACATATTCAAAATCTAAGAACCGCCATTCCGGGGAAATTAACCACCGCTAATTTTTTACTTGGCCTGGCGATACCACAGTTAGAAAATAAAATGGAGATGCGGTTTTCGGATATTGAAAATGCCTTGTTAAGCGGCGAAATTGATCTGGGTTTGATCATCCATGAGAATCGCTTCACGTATCAGGATAAAGGTCTTAGCAAAGTTTTAGATTTAGGCGAATACTGGGAAAACCTGACGGGCTCGCCCATTCCCCTGGGTGGAATTATGATTAAACGCCAATTGGAAGGAAGCTTGAAACAGAAAGTGAACCGGGTAATCCGCCGCAGCGTTGAATTCGCTTTCGCTAATCCACAATCCGGCCTGGAATTTATACGCAGCCACTCGCAGGAAATGAGCGAGGAGGTAATGTATAAGCATATAGATCTTTACGTGAACAAATATTCTATTGATCTGGGTATAGACGGCAGAAAAGCAGTCTCGGTTCTTTTTGAAAATGCCATTAGTCGGGGCCTTATCTCAAAGTCGGCAGAAAACCTATTTTTGTAGTTGCCGCGATTAACGCGGAAGTCTCATCGGCTTAACAGTTCCTTATTTTTGAAAACATGATCATCATTACCGGCGCAGCGGGTTTCATCGGGAGCTGCCTTATTCAAAAATTAAACAGTGAAGGCTATAGAGACCTGGTGCTCGTTGACGATTTCTCTGACGAGAAAAAAAATAAGAATTTTGAAGGAAAGCTTTTCTCAGCAAAGGTCCCGCGTGAAGATTTTGCCAACTGGCTTCGGCAAAATCAGTTGCATGTGCAGTTTGTTTTTCATTTGGGTGCACGTACCGATACGACCGAATTCGACGTGGAGCTGTTTAACCGGCTCAACTTAAATTATAGCAAAGAGGTCTGGGAAATCTGTGTAGAATTTGGTTTGCCACTGGTTTACGCCTCATCTGCGGCCACTTACGGACTTGGCGAGCAGGGATATGAAGATGATGAGTCTAAAATCCCTGATCTCGAGCCGCTAAATCCGTATGGCGATTCTAAAAATGACTTTGATAAGTGGGCTCTAACGCAGTCACGTAAACCGTATTTCTGGGCCGGACTGAAATTCTTTAATGTTTACGGTCCAAACGAAAATCATAAAGGCCGCATGGCTTCCGTTGTTTTCCACACGTTTCACCAGATTAAAAAAACGGGTGAAATGCAGCTATTCCAATCGCACAACCCGAAATTTAAAGATGGCGAGCAGAAGCGGGACTTTGTATATGTTAAAGACGTAACCAACGTTTTATACTTTCTGATGCATCACCGCAAAGATTCTGGAATTTACAACCTCGGATCGGGTAAGGCCCGCACTTTTTTAGATCTTGCAAAGAATACTTTTTATGCGCTTGATAAAAAGCCACAGATCAGCTTTAAGCCAACTCCGGCAGATATCAGGGATAAATATCAATATTTTACAGAAGCAAAAATGGATAAACTCCGTGCAATTGGTTACACAAAGCCATTTTTTACCTTAGAAGAAGGGATTACAGATTACGTTCAAAGTTATCTGGAAACCGGAGCTAACCTTTGAAATAAACCGGAGGATTTTATTGGAATGGTTCTGGATGAAAAACTGTCAGGGGCAAAAATCGAACTATATAGTTCGCCCTTTAAAGGTCATTTCTCAGACTTCCCAAATTTTTAACGCTCAGGCGTGATGAAATAAATGAAGCGATAATTGAAACCGTTAAGACGGTTCCAAGCACCATTACAAAATCCAACCATTTCAGGGTGATGGGATAAGAATCGGTGATCAGGTTAAAATCTCCCATTTTTATAAACCCGTATTTCTGCTGAAATATGCAAAACAGATAACCCGCCAGCAATCCGGCAACACATCCCAGCATAGAAATCATCATGCCTTCGGCGAAAAAAATACCGCGTATCAGCGTTCGGTTAGCCCCGAGGCTACTCAAAATGGCAATATCTTTTCGCTTATCAATTACCAGCATGGTTAAAGAACCGATGATATTGAAAATGGCAATGACCAATACAAAAGTGAGGATTAAAAAAATAGCGAGCTTTTCTGTATACAATATCTTATACAGAAGCTCGTTTTGCTGGCCGCGATTTTTAACAATGAAATTTTTTCCAAGATCCCTGGATATTTGCCGCTGGAATTTTTCTACCGGAACGCCAGTCTTGAAATTTAGCTCAATAAAAGAAATTTGGGTTTCTTCATTCAACAAATCTCTGGCAAATTGCAGCGGAACCATGACCAGATTATCCAGTTCCTGCTGCGCTTGTATAACGCCGGCTGGTGTAATTGATGCGATATTAAATTCCTCGGCCGGGTTCATTGAATTTTGAGCCCCCTTTCGGGGAGAGTAAATTTCGAGGCTACGCAGCGGGTCTTTCACATTTACAGATAAATACCGCTGCACGGCCGAGCCGATTACCGCATAATCGTCATTTTCATCCCGTAAGGTAAAACTCCCCTCCAATACGGTACTGTCTAAATTTTTACCTTGCTGAAAACCTGCAGAAACACCCTTTACTACCCCGATAAATTGGCCTTTCCCATAACGTAACAAAGCTTTTTCCTGTAATACTTCGGTGTAGTTAAGCAAGCCGGGATTTTTTTGCAGCCTGAGAAATACCTCTGTACCCGGGTCAAACGTTTTGCCCTTTGACGGTTCTATGCGCAGCTCCGGACTGAACGTGTTGTACATAGACAGCACCAGCGTTTCGAAACCGTTAAAAACCGATAAAATAGTAATCAGCGCTGCGCTTCCCACAAAAACGCCCAGCATAGAAATGCCCGAAATGAAATTTATGGCGTTAATTGATTTTTTAGAAAAGAGATATCGCCGGGCAATATATAGTGAGGTGTTCAAACTTTTTTAGATCAATTAATTTAAAAATGGATTGTGTTTTTTCTCAAACCCAATCGTAGTAGGCTCCCCGTGGCCCGGATAAACTTTACAAGCCCCTGGGAGTATAAAAAGTTTGGTTTTGATACTTTCCAATAACTGCTGATGATTGCCGCCCGGCAAATCTGTTCGGCCTATGCTGTTGTAAAAAAGCACGTCACCGCCAATTAGAAATTCGTCTTCAGCACTGTAAAAGCACAGATGAGCGGGAGAATGACCCGGGGCAAAAATAATTTCCAGTTGGCTGTTGCCGAATTCAACTGTTCCTTCTCCCGGCAGATAGATTTCTGGAAGTGGAGAAACCTCATAGCGTATTCCCATCTGCGGGGCGTAAGAAGCCACCGAAGTAAGAAGTATTTCTTCTCCCTTGTTGAACTGAGGAAGCAGACCGTAGGTGTCGTAAATAAATTTGTTGCCCAAAACATGATCAATGTGACAATGTGTATTTAACAACAAAACCGGGCGGAGTTTTTCTTCCCCGATAAATTTGAGAAACGCATTCTGCTCATCGCCGGTGTACATTCCCGGATCTATAATCGCACATTCGCGGGATTGGTCAAACAAGAGATAAGTGTTTTCCTGGTAGGGGTTACAAACGAATGATTTTATCTGGATCATCCACAAAAGTAAATTTTTAACAAATGGTATAAGATAATTTTTCTCTCGCTTGCGATGACCGGAAATTGAACGTCTGTATATAAACAACTCAGGCATCAAATCCGGCTGAGATTCTGCTGGTTGAGATTTACACAGCCGAAAATATTAATGATGCCGATGTTACTTTATTCAAAACTTTTTTGTTTAAATGGAAGTATAACTTTTCTGAATTACATTAAATTGATACTTTCGATCATTCTACATTTATGAACAGTTTCAACGAGACCAAAAATCTTTTTAACAATTCTAATTTCTTTTACATCATTACCACCAATATGGAGGGTAAGTACACGTATGTAAATAACCGCTATAAACGAGTTTTTGAAAGTATTCACGGAAAAATTGTCGATCAGCCATACCACGTAACCATACACCCGGATGATACGGAGATTTGTGTAAAAGTTTCAGCTCAGTGTTTTGAGTATCCGGATAAGGTTTTTCCGGCGACTATCAGAAAACACGACGGGAAAGGAGGCTTTCTGGTTACCCAATGGGAATATAAAGCCATTTTAGACGATGAAGGGTTGCCTGCCGGCATTTTTTGTATGGGTTACGATATTACGGAGTTTCAAAATACCAGTAATCAATTAGAAACTGCTCTGCAAACCGTGGGCGAGAAAGAAAGCATCTTAACCCGGATTGCCTACCATCAGTCTCATATAATCAGAAAACCGGTGGCCAATATTTTAGGACTGGGATTAGTGCTTGAAAGTACACCTATGGACAATAACCTGCAAAGTCTGATTTCTCTGATTGTTGACAGTGCCCGCGAACTCGACGTTGCTATCAAAGATATTGCAGATCAATCGCAAACGGTTATTGCCGACCAGCGAAATAATTAATTTACAAATTCATCAAACAAAGAATCCGGCATTACCGGGTTCTTTGATTATCATATTTTCTACTTTAATTCTGGAATTTCTTAGCGTTAATTTTTCGCTCGTTTTCTCCCAGGTAGATTTTTCTAAGCCGCATACTTTTTGGCGTTATTTCTATATATTCATCAGCCTGGATATATTCCATTGCTTCTTCTAATGAGAATTTTATAGCCGGCGCAATTCGGGTGTTATCATCGGTACCGGATGCCCGCATATTGGTTAGCGCTTTGCCTTTCACCAGATTTACTACCAGATCGTTGTCACGGATGTGTTCGCCCATAATTTGGCCCTCGTAAACATCAACTCCCGGATCAACAAAGAAACGGCCGCGATCCTGCAACTTATCAATCGAATAAGCCGTTGTCTGACCTTTGTCCATCGAAACCAAAACACCGCTCAAACGTCCAGGTATGGTTCCTTTCCAGGGTTCGTATGCTTTAAAGCGATGCGCCATAATGGCTTCGCCGCCCGTTGCGGTTAACACATTGTTACGCAAACCAATTATTCCTCTGGCGGGGATTTCAAATTCCAGGTGCTGCAGATCGCCTTTTGGCTCCATCACTAACAATTCGCCCTTGCGCTGGGTTACCAATTCAATTACTTTGCCCGATACCTCGGCAGGAACGTCAACAATTAGCGTCTCAATCGGCTCGCATTTCACCCCATCAATCTCTTTAATAATAACCTGCGGCTGGCCTACCTGCAATTCGTAACCCTCTCTGCGCAT
>JBGTBV010000292.1:0-53616 GCA_041749185.1 Daejeonella sp.
TATCGTAGTAGAACCCTCTAACGCCCCAAATCAGGCTCAAGGTATTCAACAATTTGCGGTTACTGGTAAAAATAAAGGTGCTCGCTTTTGGCCGGTGACTTGAAATTTCAAAAGCTGTATAACCGGATGAAGTCATGGATATAATGCCCACCGCATTGGTTTTCTCGGCCAGATATACCGCCGAACCGCAAACAGCATCGCCCATGTAAGTTGGCGAACCGGTATTTAAAACTTTAGGGATATTAAAAGGGTATTCGTTTTCTTCCACATTGCGCACAATCTTTTGCATGGTTTCAATCACTATGATGGGGTATTCGCCTACCGAGCTCTCGCCGCTCAACATCACCGCGTCGGCTCCGTCAAGTACAGAGTTGGCAACGTCATTCACTTCGGCACGGGTTGGGCGAGCGTTGGTGATCATACTCTCCAGCATTTGCGTGGCCACAATCACCGGTTTAGAAGCGCTGCAGCATTTTCTGATGATCATCTTTTGCAGCATTGGTACTTGCTCCATTGGCATTTCCACACCCAGATCGCCCCGGGCAACCATTACGGCATCGCTTACATTAATTATCGCGTCAATATTATCAATGGCTTCTGGTTTTTCAATTTTTGCAATTACACGGGCGGTCTTCTCACTTCGCCCAATAATTCGCTTCAGCTCAATAATATCTTCGGCAGAACGCACAAAAGAAAGCCCGATCCACTCTACATCATTTTTAAGGGCGAACTCCAGATTACTGAGATCTTCTTCTGTTAAACTCGGAATAGACACTTTGGTGTTTGGCAGGTTAACGCCTTTACGGGAAGTTAAAATACCGCCGTATACCACTTCGCACAGTACGGTATCCTTGTTATTGGTTTCAATAACCCGCATTTGTATTTTGCCATCGTCTAAAAGGATGATCTCGCCCGCCCGCACATCGTTCGGGAAACTCTGATAGGTGATATAAATCTGCTTATCATCTCCAATCATTTCTTTGGTTGTGATTTCTATTTTATTTCCGCCGATCAGGTTGATACCGCCATCTTTCACCATCCCAATCCGGATTTTTGGTCCCTGCAAATCGGCCAGGATGCCCACATTGGTTTTATATTGTTTGTTGATTTCGCGGATGATATCAATCACCTTCTGATGGTCATCTGTGCTACCATGCGAAAAATTGAGGCGACAAACATCTACCCCGGCTTTAATCATTGCCAACAAAACTTCTTTCTTAGCGGATGCCGGGCCAAGCGTGGCCACAATTTTAGTTCTGTTATGAACCATTTTCATAATCTATATTTTATTTAAACTCTAATTATCTAAAGTTCGAAGTGTAAAACTTACACCAAGGGGCTAAAGTATAAGATTTTCTTTAGATTTCAGCTTTCCCGGATTAACTTCTACCGCCACCTGTACCTCTGGTATTTGATTTAAACCAGCGATGATCTGTTTTAGTTCTTCGCGGTCAGAATAGTTTTTTAGCAACAGAAAGAAATCGGCTTTTTTCATTTCTGGAATTAGAAAGCCTTCGCTACCTTTATTTGCCAGAAGGTTGTATTGGTTTTCTGTCTGGCTATCTAAATAATAATAACGGCTGTAAAAAAAAGGTGTATCATCGCCGTTGTAGAACAGTTCCAGATCGTTCTTACGACTTAAGTCAAGGTGTAGTATCCGGTTAATTTTAAAACAAATAAGATAGTCCTTCAGCGGAGCCGTAATGGCTACAAGCACAAAGTCCAGATCAAGCTCGTATTTTAAAGTAGTTCTGTTCAAACCGGTCAGATTACGTAAAATTACAAAAGTAAAACGCTTTACGATGTAAATTGTATGATAAGGAGGCTTAAAAACAAAAAGGTTTGAATATTGCCAGAATTTAATTTCCTTTGCACTGAATTATTTAAACATAAACACATAAAACCATGTCTGATATCGCTTCAAGAGTTAAAGCAATTATCGTTGAAAAATTAGGTGTAGACGAAGGCGAAGTTACACCAGAGGCATCTTTCACTAATGATCTTGGTGCTGATTCATTAGACACCGTGGAATTGATCATGGAATTTGAAAAAGAGTTCAACGTTGCCATTCCAGATGACCAGGCCGAAACCATCGGCACCGTTGGTCAAGCCATTGCGTACTTAGAAAAAAACGTAAAGTAATTTACGCTACTTCAAATAGATGGAGCTAAAAAGAGTTGTTGTAACGGGATTGGGTGCGCTTACTCCGATAGGAAACACTGTACCAGAATTTTGGAACAGTCTGATCCATGGCGTGAGTGGAGCTGCTCCCATTACAAAATACGACACCACAAACTTCAAAACCAAGTTTGCCTGCGAGGTTAAAAACTTCAATCCTGAAGATTTCATGGATAAGAAGGAAGTCCGGAAATTAGATCCGTTCGTACATTTTGCGCTGGCAGCTACCGACGAGGCGGTTAAAGATGCCGGTTTAGACTTCGAAAAGTTTGACACCAATCGGATCGGGGTAATTTGGGGCTCGGGTATCGGCGGATTGAAAACTTTTTTAGACGAGGTTGTTAATTTCGCCAAGGGCGATGGCACCCCGCGTTTCAATCCATTTTTTATCCCCAAAATGATCCTGGATATTGCCCCGGGTCATATTTCCATCAAATACGGTTTACGGGGGCCAAACTTTTCTACCGTTTCTGCCTGCGCATCTTCAACCAACGCCCTTATTGATTCTTTCAATTACATTCGTCTCGGCATGGCCGATATCATTGTTTCGGGCGGTTCTGAGGCCATTATCAATGAAGCCGGAATGGGCGGCTTTAACGCCATGCATGCGCTTTCAACCCGCAATGACGATCCCACAACTGCCTCCAGGCCGTTTGACAAAGATCGAGATGGCTTTGTTGCCGGCGAAGGTGCCGGGACTATTATTCTTGAAAGCCTGGAGCACGCGAAAGCCCGCGGAGCGAAGATTTACGCCGAACTGGTTGGGGGTGGCATGAGTGCAGATGCAAACCATATTACAGCCCCGCACCCGGAAGGGTTGGGAGCAAAACTGGTAATGGCCAACGCTTTACGCGATGCCGGTTTAACAACCGCTGATATTGATTACATTAATGTGCACGGAACGTCAACACCGTTAGGCGATATCAGCGAAAGCAAAGCCATCGTTGAACTATTCGGAGAGCATGCCTATAATTTAAATATCAGTTCAACAAAATCCATGACCGGTCATTTGCTTGGCGCCGCCGGTGCTATTGAAGCAATAGCGGCTATTATGGCTGTAAACCATGACCTGATCCCGCCCACCATCAATCATTTTACAGATGACCCGAATGTGGACCCCAAGCTAAACTTAACCTTCAACAAGGCACAAAAACGCATTGTTCGGGCTGCCCAGAGCAATACATTTGGTTTCGGCGGTCACAACGCTTCGGTTATCTTCAAAAAATTTCAGGACTAAAATACCCCACGCTTTTTTCTTTGCTGATGATATTAATTTAATTTAGGTACGCAAAGATCATCCTGAAAGCCATGCCGGTTTCTAAGCTGTATAAGCTATACCTCTCTCCTCAACGTAATTACATCAAATCTTTGCGAAACCTATTGGGTTTTGTGCCGGGCAACATCAGCCTTTATCGCATGGCCTTCCGCCACCGTTCTGTTGCCAGTCCTACTAAAAACGGATCTAAAAACAGCAATGAGCGGCTTGAGTTTTTAGGCGATGCCATTTTAGGCGTTGTGGTTGCAGAGGTGCTGTTTAAAAAATACCCTTATCGGGAAGAAGGTTTCCTGACCGAAATGCGCTCTAAAATAGTGAGCAGATCGAATTTAAACCAGCTTTCGCGTAAGCTTGGACTGTATGAGCTTATTGAGTTTGACAATCGGATGCTTCACAACCCCAGCAAGCAGGGCTCGTTGTTGGGCGATGCTTTTGAAGCCCTTATCGGTGCTGTATTTATTGATAAGGGATATAATTTTACGAGAGATTTTCTGATCAATCACATTATCAAACCGCACGTTGATATTCACCAGCTTGAACTAACTGAAACCAATTTTAAAAGCAAGCTGATTGAATGGTGCCAGCGCCATGGCAAAGATATCACGTTTGAAGTAATTGCCAACGCCGATGGCGAGAGTGCCAAACTCTTCACCATACAGGTAAATGTTGACGGGGAGATTTGCGGAACAGGCTTAGATTATAACAAAAAGAACGCAGAAAAAACGGCGGCAGAGAAGGCCTGCAAATTGCTGAACATATAATATCTCTTGTCTTTTCAAGGTTTCTGTGACTGAATATCGCATTTAAACCAAATTCGCTTAAAATCCTATCTTTGCCCGATGATAAAATCAATGACAGGTTACGGCCTGGCTACCAATGATTTCCACCAGGCAAAAATTACTGTTGAGATCAAATCATTAAACAGCAAGTTTTTAGAACTCGGCCTCAAATTGCCCAAAGCGTTTTCTGATAAGGAATTTATTTTGCGCAATGAGTGCAGTAAACAAATAGAACGGGGCAAAGCTTCCATATCGGTTAATGTAGAATACGCTGAATCATCGCCTAAAACTGCTACCATTAATCAGCAATTATTGGGTATTTATTATCAGCAACTAAAATCAGCTTCCCTGTCGCTGGGAGATAATCCGACTAATTTGCTGCAACTCGCATTAAACTTCCCCGAGGTAATACAATATGAAACCGATACAGTGAATGAGGAAGAGTGGAAACTTGTTTTTAAAACTTTTGAGCAGGCACTTAAAAATTTTCAAACATTCCGTGCCGATGAGGGGGACGTACTTAAACAAGACATCAGTATGCGCATTAGTCATATTATGCAGGGTCTTAAACTGGTTGAAGAGCAGGAGCCGGGCAGAATTCTGCTCATCCGCCAGCGGTTAAAATCATTTCTTGACGACAGCGTGGGTGCAGACCATATAGATCACAACCGTTTTGAGCAGGAGCTTATTTATTATATTGATAAACTGGATATAACAGAAGAAAAGATCAGGTTAACCAGCCATTGCGATTACTTTCTGGAGGCTTTGAAAGATAAAGATGCCAACGGTAAAAAGCTGGGTTTTATATCGCAGGAGATTGGCCGGGAGATAAACACCATCGGCTCAAAAGCCAACGATGCCAAAATACAGCAAACCGTAGTGGGCATGAAAGAAGAGCTTGAGAAAATTAAAGAGCAATTGTTAAACGTTTTATAATTATAATCAGGTTCTAGTTCATCTGCAATCAAATCCCAGCATGCAAGAAGGCAAACTAATCATATTTTCAGCACCATCAGGGGCGGGCAAAACTACCATTGTGCAACATTTGCTTGGGAAATTTCCAGAACTTTCTTTTTCGATATCGGCCACTACGCGGCAAAAGCGGGGGATTGAAGTTAAAGGGAAAGACTACTATTTTATAACCAAAGAGGAGTTCCTGCACAAAATAGCCCAAAAAGAGTTTGTGGAGTTTGAGGAAGTGTACAGCGGCACATTTTACGGTACGTTGCGTTCTGAAATTGAACGCATCTGGGCAACAGGCAAGCATGTAATTTTTGATATAGATGTGGAAGGCGGACTTCATTTGAAAAAGAAGTTTGGAGAACGGGCTTTAAGTATCTTCGTTCAGCCACCCTCCTTAGAGGTGTTGATTGAGCGCCTGACCAGCCGCGGTACAGATAGTGCCGAGAAATTGGCTGAGCGTTTCAGTAAAGCTGAAAAGGAATTAAAATACGCCGATCGCTTTGACGTGATTTTGAAGAACAATGACTTGAATGAGGCTTGCGCCGAAGCAGAGGGATTGGTTACTGATTTTCTAAGCCACCAGTAAAAAGTTATCCGCAAACGCTCTCAACTTTAAATTCAGCAACTATGAAAGTCGGTCTTTTCTTCGGGTCGTTTAACCCAATCCACACCGGCCATCTGATCATTGTGAATTACATGGCTAATCATACCAACCTTAATCAGGTTTGGCTGGTGGTGTCGCCGCATAATCCGCTTAAAGAAAAAGCCGATCTCATAAATATGTATGATCGGCTTGAGATGGCCAAACTGTCTGTAGAAAACGCATCAAATATTCGCGTAAGCGATGTTGAATTAAAACTTCCGCAACCATCCTACACGGTTGATACCTTAATATTTCTGAACGAAAAATATCCAGAACATCAATTTAGTCTGATTATGGGTTCTGATAACCTCGCCTCGTTGAGAAAATGGAAAAATTATGAGGTCATCCTGAGAGATTACCATATCTATGTATACCCCCGGCCCGGGAGCGAAAACGCGGAGCTCTTGTCGCATACCGCGGTTACACTTACCCAAACGCCGTTAATGGAAATTTCTTCAACATTTATCAGGAAGGCCGTAAAAGCCCGGAAAAACGTGCAATATTTTGTGCCCGAGCCGGTCCTTAAATTTATCGAAAGTAAAAATCTGTATCATTAAACCCCACATGATCCTTAATAAATACTATCTGATTTCGGCGATCTTTTTTATGTTTCTATTGGCCTCCAATTCCGCGAAAGCGCAACATGCCGATAGCGATACCACCGTTCTGGAAGAAGTGGTAGTGGTCAGTTCTCGCTTTCGCGAAAAAAAAGCGCTTGTGGCCCAGCAGGTTCAGATAGTTACGGCCGACCGTATTCAACAATTTAATGCGCCAACTACCGCCGATGTTTTACAGCAAACTCCGGGCATACTGGTTCAGAAAAGCCAGTTGGGCGGCGGCAGCCCGGTCATCCGTGGGTTTGAGGCCAACCGGGTATTGCTGGTTGTAGATGGCGTACGGCTAAACAACGCCATTTACCGGGGCGGCCATTTGCAAAATGTAATTACCCTTGATAATAATGCTTTAGAACGAGTTGAGGTTGCATTCGGTCCTTCATCGGTTTCGTACGGCAGCGACGCATTGGGCGGAGTGGTGCATTTTTATACTAAGAAACCAAAATTCAACTCAACTGATTTATCGGCTTTTACCCGTTATTCTACCGCGGCAAATGAGCGCACCGCGGGCTTTTCGGCCAATTTCGGAAAAAACAAATGGGCTTCTTTCAGCAACGTTACCTATTCTGATTTTGGCGATCTGCGCCAGGGGGCGCAAAATTACCAGCCCGGAACGGGCTTCTGGAAACGCAACTTCTATGTGGAGCGCTTAAATGAAGTTGATCAGGTTATTAGAAATAACGATGAAAATGTTCAAAAACAATCTGGATATCAGCAGCTGGATATTCTGCAAAAGCTTCTAATTAGCAACAGCAGCAAGGTGTCGCAGATGATCAATCTTCAATATTCTACATCTTCAAACGTTCCCAGGTATGATCGTTTGGCGCAATTAAGCAGTGGCAATCCAACCTACGCCGAATGGTATTACGGTCCCCAAAACCGCCTTTTAGCAGCTTATCAGTTACAACTTCAAAGCTTTAGCGGCATTTTTAATCAGGCAAATATTACCGCGGCGTATCAAAATATACAGGAGAGCAGGCATGATCGCCGGCTGAACAATCCAAACCTGAACAATCGCTCAGAAAATCTGGATATTTTTTCTCTCAATGCCGACTTTAATAAACGGTGGTTAAAAACCGAGCTCAGCTACGGATTGGAGTTGAGCCTTAATCAGGTAGGCTCATCGGCATACCGCGAAAATCTGAACACCCAAACCCGTAGCAGGCTTGATACACGCTACCCAGATGGAGGATCTGATGTAATTTCGGGGGCGGTTTTTGTCTCTAACCGATTAAACATCAGTGATAAAATCTCTCTGAACCAGGGCCTGCGCCTAACCGCTGTAAATTTGCGATCCAGGTTTAATGACCAGACATTTTTCCCGTTTCCGTTTAATACAGTTAAGCAGAACAATACTGCCCTTAGCGGGAACCTGGGTTTAGTTTTCAGGCCTGATGAGAACTGGAAATTTTCTGCATTAACTTCAACCGGCTTTAGGGCACCGAATGTTGACGATCTGTCTAAGGTTTTTGAGAGCGTGCCCGGTAAAGTGGTGGTGCCCAATCCAAATCTTAAACCTGAAACTACTTACAACGCCGAATTAGGAATAGCGAGGGGGTTTAGCAAGCGTGCTTCAATTAGTTTGGCCGGCTTTTACACATGGTATCGCAATGCCATCACTACCCAGCCTTTCCTGTTTAATGGTGATGCGCAAATAATCTATAACGGGCAGCAAAGTGATGTCACCGCAAATGTAAACGCCGGGAAAGCTTTTGTTACCGGCCTTTCGGCCGAAGTTTCCACGTTGCTTCTGACCGATTTATGGCTTAAAAGCAATGTTACGTACACGTATGGTCGTATCACATCAGTTAATCCGGTTCAACCGTTAGATCACATTCCGCCGCTTTTCGGCATCAGCAGTTTACGCTATCGGGCTAAAAGGTACGAGGCAGAATTTTTTGTTCAATACAATGGTGATAAAAAACTCTCCAACTATAATGTAAATGGTGAAGATAATATCGGCCAGGCAACTCCATTTGGGATGCCTTCCTGGTATACAATAAATGTACGCACAGGCTTCCAGGTTAACCGTTCTTTAAGGTTAAAAGCAAGTCTTGAAAATATTCTGGACCGTAATTACCGGGTTTTTGCTTCGGGAATTAGCGCTCCGGGACGCAATCTGATCATCGCTCTGCGAGGTAACTTTTGATATCCAATTATGCAAAAAGAAAAAACCATCCTCAAACTCCAGTTACCAACAGACCCTAACTGGGTTAAAAATATAGTGGAAAGCAACATCGAAGAGATCTTGACCGACCACGCCTTTTGCGAACAGAAGGCTGCCAGCAACGCCATTACACTCATTGTTCAAAATCCAAATCTTTCTGATTTGGTTCAACAGATGGCGCTGCTGGTCCAGGAAGAGATGGATCATTTTAAACGCGTGCACGATATTATTCTGAAAAGAGGTTTTACCCTCGGCAGAGAACGAAAAGATAATTACGTTAATGAGCTGATGCAGTTTATGGTGAAGGGCGGAAGTCGGCAGCAAAACCTGATTGACCGTTTACTTCTTTCGGCGATGATTGAAGCCCGCAGTTGCGAACGCTTTAAAGTGATGTCTGAGAATATAAACGACCCTGAACTCTCCGAATTTTACTACGAACTAATGGTTAGCGAGGCGGGACATTATACCATGTTTATTTCTTTAGCCAGAAAGTACGCCGGAGATATTGACGTTGAAAAACGCTGGAACGAATTTTTGTCTTACGAAGCAAAAGTGATTGCCAATTACGGCAAAAGTGAAACCATCCACGGCTAAAAAAGTTAAGCCGTTGCCGGCTTAACTCCAATCAATTTACTATCGAATCTGCGATACCAGAATTTAATATTAAAGTTCCTATTGCCCTATCTTCACCGTTTGAAATAGCCTTCAAAAGCCTTGGCAAGCAGCAAAGTGTTTTAAGCGTTGTAAGTCAGCCTTAAGTCGAATGTATTAATAGCGCCAGCCCTGGCTTAATTTTTTAGCGATGCCATATCAATCACAAACCGGTAATGAACATCGCCGCTGATGGTTCGATCGTACGCCTCGTTGATGTGGTCAATGTTGATCACTTCCACATCTGATACGATGTTGTGCTCGGCACAGTAATCCAACATTTCCTGGGTTTCTTTGATACCACCCACCAGCGAGCCAACAAGGCTTCTCCGGCCGAAAATCAATGACGTCGCATGCACCTGCTCGGGCTCCGGCGGAACTCCCAAAATAACCATTACACCATTTGTTTTTAACAAGGCGAGGTATTCATTGTAATTGTGTTTGGCCGAAACGGTGTCAATAATGACATTAAAGGTTCCAGCCATTTTTTTCATATTCTCACTTTCGGTGGTTAGTTCAAAGTGATGAGCGCCCAATTTCTTGGCATCCTTTTCCTTTTCTGGAGAGCGGCTTAACATGGTTACTTCTGCTCCCATTGAAGATGCCAGTTTAACAGCCATGTGCCCTAATCCGCCCAATCCCACAACTCCAACTTTATCACCTTTCTTAACGTTCCAATGTCTTAAAGGCGAATAGGTTGTGATCCCGGCACATAATAAGGGAGCGACCGCTTCTAAAGGCAGCTTGTCTGATATTTTAAGCACAAATTTTTCGGTGACCACTATGTGGGTAGAATAACCGCCGTAGGTGATGGTTTTTTTATCCTGAAGATAGGAATTATACGTTCCGGAAAAGCCATTTTCGCAATATTGTTCAAGGTCTTCGCTGCAGTTTCCACAATGCCCGCATGAATCAACAAAACAGCCGACTCCTACAGTATCCCCAACCTGATGGTTTTGCACTTTATTGCCTACACGACTGACTTTTCCAACAATCTCGTGCCCCGGCACAACCGGGTACATGGTTCCCGGCCATTCGCCACGAGCTGTGTGTATATCAGAATGACAAACCCCACAGTACAAAATCTCTATTTCAACATCGTTAGCGCCTGGGTCCCGGCGTTCTAAATTGTAGGGTGCCAGTGCTTGATCTGCCTTTTGTGCGGCGTACGCTTTTACTGTTTTCATTTTGCTTTATTTAATATTTCCTCAAGTGCAAACAAGTTATCTCCTTATTGTGTTGGGCTTCTCGAAAAATTTAAATTTTCCGTTCCTCGAAACGAAACATTAAAAGGCGCTGTGTTCTGTAAAAGCACATCATGTAAAACTTGTTAGAGCTTAAGTTTTAACCCGAATGAAGACTCTATTCCCTTAATCCGGATTCTTTACGAACAATGCAGACATTGCCGCTCCTAAAAATGCCAGACCCGAACAGATCATCAAGACCGTGGAATATGCCCGTATAAATCCCTGATGATAAACTTTTTCGATTTGTATGCGCTGCTTATCATTGAGTTCTTCCGGCAATTCTGCGTTACCAAAATCAGAAGATTCGGCTAAGATTATTTGCCTGGACGCAGGTTGCAATTTGATTTTATCAGTTTCCTCTGCCAGATAAGCTGTGAAAATCAGTATCGCTAATGCCCCCAGTATGGCATTGGCAAATACACTTGCGATACGGGTTATCGCATTATTTACTCCGGAAGCGGTTCCCGAAAAATGATCGGCAACGGCAGCCATTACTGTGCTGGTTAAAGGGGCTACTGTAAAAGCCATCCCCAAACCAAAAATAACGATACCGGGGAAAAAGCTTGTCCAGTACTCGGAGGGACCAGCGGTTTGCCTCACCAGCGAAAGCAGCAACAGCCCGGCACCGGCAGCGGCGGGCCCGGCTATCAACAGCACTCTGGGGCCATACTTATCGGCCAGCTTTCCGGCAAAACGGGCTACCAAAACCATAAGCAAACTAAATGGCAGAAGCGTTAATCCGGCTTGGAGCTGGCTGTAGCCTTGAACTTGTACCATATTGAGACTTAGAAAAAGCAAACCGGCACTAAGCCCCGCGTATAAGAAAAAGGTGAGGAGATTAACGCCGCTAAAGGTTTTGTTGGAAAAAAGTGATAATGGCATCATGGGGTATTTGCTCTTCTTTTCCAAATAAATAAAAAGTCCGAAAAAAACCAGGCCGCCGGCAAGAGAAATCAGCACTTGAGAATTGTTTACTCCCGTTTCGGGAATTCGTAGAAATCCGAAGGTGAGCAAGGCGAGACCGAGCACCGCCGTTATTGCGCCGGGATAATCAAGCCGGTGATCTATTTGTTCATCTTTACTTTCGCCCACTTTAAACCAGAGTATGAGCGCAGCAACGATACCAATCGGCACATTAATAAAAAATATATACCGCCATAATCCGGCATCGCCCAAAATGCCGCCTAATATGGGCCCGCCGATGGTAACCATTGTGGTTACAGCCGACCAGGTGCCGATGGCCGTACCCCGTTCTTTAGATACAAATGAAGCTGAAATCAGCGAAAGACTGCCCGGAATCATCATCGCCCCTCCTAAACCCTGTAACGCCCTGAAAATAATTAACAGGTTTACATCAGGAGCAATACCACAGGCGACAGAACCGGCCATAAAAATAAAAATTCCGGTGAGAAATACTTTTTTACGACCCAACTTGTCTCCAAGCGAACCGCCTAACAGAATAAATGCGGCCAGCATCAGCAAGTATGCGTTTAATACCCAGAAAATATCTGAAGCGGAGGAATTTAAACTGCTTTGAAGGGATGGCAGAACTACGTTCAGCGCAGTGCTGTCAATAAAAGCCATTGAAGATGCCAGGATAGAGGAGGCCATTATCCATCGGCCGGTATTGCTGCTAAGTGAAACGGCTTTCATACTGCAACTTAAACAATTTGATCGGAGGAAATGGCTATCTGATATGCTCAGGACGATTTTCAGCGTTTCTTATTAAAGAGCTCGTCTGGCATCTCTACAATGGTTCCCAGTTCTGCCTTGTCATCCCAGCGAAGCTTATCGATAGATTTTTAGGTGTCATATCGCCCTTCGCAGTATGCCGGGCGTCAAAGGCTTTTTCTTCTTCCTTGTTTTTAGACCCCACTTTTTTAACTTTTTCGCCGCTTTTTAAAGCGTTCTTCCTGTTTGTGACAGAATTAATTTCTTTTGCTTCCCAGATGCGCTTTTCGTCCCGGGCCTTTTATACTTTAAATTGTGCCATCAATTCTGTTTTTGATGCTAACAGAAAGACGGCGCAAATGATTTTGAATTTCAGGAAATACCACCGCCTACTTTGAAAAAACCTGATCGGGTTTACGAAATTCCTGCACGCATCACATCGTTTAAATTGTTTTTTCACACCCTGTTTAAACTAACATTCGCTATCTTGAAAGAAATTTTTAAGAAATGAAAGTTTTTCATCTCAGCGCCGAATGTTACCCTGTCGCAAAGGCTGGCGGGCTTGGTGATGTGGTTGGCGCACTTCCCAAATATTTATGCCGGGCCGGCATCAAAGCTTGCGTGGTAATTCCTTATTACGACCGAAAATTTGTCAGAGAAAATAAATTCGAAAGTGTTTTTGATGGAAAGGGAAATTTGGGGCATCGCAAATTTTCATTCCAAATATTAAAAGAGGTTGATAATTCCCTTGGTTTTGAACTATACCTTATCCGCATTCCGGGCTTATTAGACCGTCAGGAGGTTTACGGCTATCCGGATGAACGCGAACAATTTATTGCATTTCAGCTTGCTTTTTTAGAGTGGATGGTTCAATCAGGCATAAAGACAGATGTCATTCATTGTCATGATCATCATACCGGTCTGGTTCCTTTTTTAACCTCTCACTCGGCTCGTTACAGCACATTAAAAAAAGTTCCAACAGTAAGCACCGTTCACAACGGAGAATACCAGGGTTGGTTTGGATGGGATCAGGTGAACTATCTGCCGGAAATAGACCTTTCTAAAGCGGGGCTGCTTGACTGGGGCGGCTGTATTAATCCGCTGGCAACGGCCATCAAGTGCTGCTGGGCTTTTACTACCGTTTCGCCAAGTTATCTGCAGGAACTTTCTCAAAAATCCAACGGGCTGGAAAATCTGTTCAGAATGGAAAACCAGAAAGGCTACGGAATTATTAACGGCATTGACCATGATGTATGGAACTCAGAAACCGATACACTCGTTGCCTCTAACTATACGCAACAAACTATATCTGCGGGTAAAAAGGCAAATAAAAAACTTTTGTGCAAAGAATTTGGTTTGAATAGTAAGCACCCGCTTTTGGTTTTTATCGGGCGTTTAGTTGGCGAAAAAGGCGCTGATCTGTTGCCCGAAATTGCAGATCAGCTTTGCCTGGAATACAAAAATAAAATCAATATTTTGATTTTGGGTTCTGGCGAACCTGCAATTGAGGATAAACTCCGTTCTTTAATAATTAAGCATAAGAAGCAATACGGGTTATTTATTGGTTATGATGAAGCGCTTGCACACCGGTTCTATGCCGGAGCAGATTTTATTATCATGCCATCCAGAGTTGAGCCCTGTGGTCTGAACCAACTTTACGCACTCCGTTACGGAACAATGCCGGTTGTAAGTTCTACGGGAGGTTTGAAAGATACTGTTATCGACATCGCACTTGAAAACGGTTATGGCATTAAATTTAATCTGCCCAGCGTTGACGGGGCTATCGAAGCCGTTAAAAGAGCAATTGAGCTTTATAAAGACGGAGAAAAACTGACCGACTATCAAAAAAAAATGATGTCTTTGGATTATTCATGGAATAAGTCGGCTGCAGAATATATTAAATTGTACAGAAGTTTAAAAAAGTGATCATATGGAATCTAAAGTAATGTGTGTAGTGTTAGGCGGCGGGCAAGGCTCCCGTTTAGCTCCCCTAACGTCAACCCGATCTAAACCTGCGGTTCCTATCGCGGGCAAATACCGGTTAGTTGATATCCCGATTTCTAACTGTCTGAACTCGGGAATTGAGCGCATTTTTGTGGTTACCCAGTTTAACTCGGCATCATTAAACAAGCATATAAAAAACACCTATCACTTCAGCATTTTCAGCGATTCTTTTGTGGATATTCTTGCGGCCGAACAAACGCCCCATAATGTTACCTGGTTTCAGGGAACGGCTGATGCAGTGCGACAATGTCTGCATCATTTTGTACAGCATTCGTTTGAATATGTGCTGATTCTTTCGGGCGATCAGCTTTATCAGATGGATTTTAATGAAATGATTGAAAATCATGAGAAAAGCGGTGCCGATATTTCTATAGCCACCATCCCGGTAACGGCCCGGGAAACGATCGCTTTCGGAATTTTAAAGGCCGATGAAAACCAAGTGATTACGTCGTTTACAGAAAAACCAACCGCCGATCTGCTCCCCGACTGGCTGTCAGACGTGGGCGAGAAAATGCGTTCGCAAGGCCGCGAATATCTGGCATCAATGGGCATTTATGTTTTTAACAGAGATGTACTTATTGACTTGCTGGAGGGCAATAGCCGTACAGATTTTGGCAAGGAAATTATTCCGCAATCCCTTGAAACGCATAAAGTTATTAGTTATCAATATGAAGGTTATTGGACCGACATTGGAAACATCAGTTCTTTTTTTGAAGCCAACATCGGCTTAACCGAAGACATTCCGGATTTTAACCTGTTCGATAAAAAGCCAATTTATTCAAGAGCCAGGATGTTGCCTCCCTCTAAAATATCGGGCACTACGTTAGAAAAGACCGTCATATCCGATGGTTGTATCATCAATGCCAGTCGTATTGAGCGATCGGTAATTGGTATCCGTACCCGGATTGGCACCGGCACAACCATTGTAAATGCCTATGTAATGGGAAATGATTATTATCAAACCCTTGATGAGCTGACCGAAGCAAGTAACAATCACAAACCGGTTATGGGAATTGGCGAGCGATGCTACATTAAAAATGCCATTCTTGACAAAAATTGTTTTATTGGAAATGACGTTCGGATTCACGGCAAGGATACGCTGCCCGATGGAGATTACAACACGCATACCATTAAAGATGGAATTGTAGTTGTGAAAAAATTGGCGGTAATCCCCAACGGGACGGTAATTTGAAACACGTGGAAGGCATTCCGAAAAAATGAAAGTGGACACTTAAACCGTCAGCCCTTGCCGAACATATTTTCTAAACCGCCCATCATATCGCGGGTAGCAGCTTGCATTTCTTTTTGACTAACTTGCTCTGCCTGCTGCAATACTTTGTTTACGGCGGTTAACAGCAAATCTTCCAATTGCTCTGCATCTGTATTTGCTAAAAAATCCGGGTCAATATAGACGGACGTAAGAGTTTTATTGGCGGTAGCCGTAACTTTTATTCTACCCGATTCAACTTCGGCGCTTACGGAGATGGTATCTAAGCGGGTTTTTATTTCTTCGGCCTTTTTTTGTGCTTCCAATAATTTGTCGAACATGGCTTTACTATTTAGATGGGTTGCTTACACGTTCTCAACGTGTGCTCATGATAATATCCGGAGACAGTGGTTTTGAAATAAAGCCAATGACAGAAGAGTACGATTTGGCCTTTAAAATATCCTTTTCATCAACGGAAGAGGTGACAATAAAAATGCGGATTGACTTGGCCAGTCCTGCTTTAAAACCTTCGTATGCATCTAAAAAATCCCAACCATCCATAACCGGCATATTCAAGTCCAGTAAAATTACGTCTGGTAATTCAGTCGCAGAATTGGTGTTTTGAATTAAAAATTCAATGGCCTTTTCTGCCTCTTTAAAACTAACATACTGCTCAAAAAGCTGATGCTTTTCGATCATTATTTGTGCAATGCGCTGGTGTATTGAGTCGTCGTCAATTATAAAAACTTTGCTCATCTTTTTAACGCCCTAAATATTTTTTAATTAAGCATTCCGTAATCTTAGGCGTTAAGATTAGGGTAAATGTTGGTTTTATAACCCAATCTCGTATGGCGTTTCTTAAATACGCCGAATATGGTTAACAGGTTACAGAAATACAAGTTCTTTACACCAGAAATATTTCCTTCGCCTAAAGCAGTAAACCCTTAACTGCAAATAAGGTTTAATTAATCTTCGTCGGCTGCCGTGAAGGTTCCTGCACTGCCGCTGTAAGCTCCCCTTCTAATTACCGGCATTCCCATTATATTATATAATTCATCTAATCTGAGCAAACTGCCGTTGGTTAAGTTACTTAATAAAATGATAGTAATGTCTGCCGTTAAATCACGCACATAAATATGCCTGAAACCATGCCACCAGCCGGTATGGTAAACCACCTTGTGATCTCCGCTAAAAGTTCTCCATCCATAGCCATAGTTGAAATGACCGCGTTCCATGGCATTGTGAGGCGCATACGCCGAATCTGCGGTTTGTTTCTTAAGCAAGGTGTTACTGCGCATGGCCCGGTCAAACAAAAACAGATCATGCACCGTACTGTAAATTCCCTTATCGCCAACCGGACCGTCCAGGAAATTTTGGGCTACAGAACGTCTCCAGATTTTATCGTGCCCCACAACATCCACGGGTATCTTATCGTAAACCGCTTTAGAATATACGGCAGTATTCTTCATGCCCAAAGGCTTAAAAATTCGCTCCTGCATTACATCTGCGAAGGGCTTGCCCGTTACTTTTTCTACAATAGCAGCCAGAACCATAAAATTGGAATTATTATAATGAAAGCGCTTATCCGGCTTATTGTACGGAGCAGGTTTGTACTCGGCAATTAAATCCATCACCTGCGCATTAGTCATTCCTTTTCGCTCGTCCCGCTTTTCAGACTTCCAGATATTATCTGTAAAGTAAACGTAGTTCATCATCCCCGAACGGTGACTGAGCAACATCTTAACAGTAATACCGGTATATGGGAAATTGGGGAAAAATTCCTTCACATCCTGATCTAAACGAAGCTTGCCTTCATCGGCAAGCATCAGCACGGCGGTTGCCGTAAAGGGTTTAGAAACCGAGGCCAGCTCAAAAACAGAATTGATCTTCAAGCTGTCGCGATGCAGATAATCTGCCCAACCAATTGCATTCTGGTAGATTATTTTTCCCTTTTTTGCCACTAAAACATTTCCGTTAAACGCGTACTTTCTATGAAGTTGTTTCATAAAGGCATCTATACGCTGATCTGCTTTAGCTGGGTTATAAAGCAAACTAACGCTGTCTTTTTTTAATTTATCAACGGTGGCAACTGATTTATCTTTAGGGGTTGAAGAAGAACAGGATTGTAAAACTGAGGCAATTAACAGGATGGAGGAGAGTTTGCGAAAGCAATAGATCATTATATTTTTTTGTGGATTAAATCTTTATTTACAATGCCGAAAATTAGAAAATATTGCATCCAACTTCGCAATCTGATTTAAAATAAATATTACAGTGTTTGTGTTACGCTTTCGCTGAAGCTGGAAATTCCCTTTTCAGAAAATGCAATGTTCGTCAAAAACTCTAAATTTGGGCACAAATTTTTAGCTCGCAATGGAATTTAGAACCGAACACGATACAATGGGAGAAGTGCGGGTACCCGCCGATAAATATTGGGGTGCGCAAACCGAACGGTCACGCAATAATTTCAAAATAGGGCCCGAGGCCTCTATGCCGCAAGAAATAATTATGGCGTTTGCATACCTTAAAAAAGCTGCTGCATACACCAACGCCGACTGCGGAGTGCTATCCATTGAAAAACGCGATCTGATTGCCCGGGTTTGTGATGAAATATTAGCCGGCAAACATATTCAGGAATTTCCGCTGGTCATTTGGCAAACTGGCTCGGGCACGCAATCGAACATGAACCTGAATGAAGTTATCGCCAACCGGGCCCATGTTTTAAACGGAAATAAGTTAGGAGAAGGTCAAACGTTTATTCATCCGAATGACGATGTAAACAAGTCGCAGTCTTCAAACGACACCTATCCTACCGCCATGCACATCGCAGCTTATCAAATTGTTGTGCAAAATACTATTCCCGGTATTGAGAAGCTGCGAAACGCTTTGCAAAATAAGGTTGAGGCGTTTAAAGATGTTGTAAAAATTGGCCGAACCCATTTGATGGATGCCACGCCGCTAACATTAGGTCAGGAATTTTCTGGTTATGTTTCGCAATTAACGCACGGCCTACGGGCTCTGCAAAACACGCTCGACCATTTATCTGAACTTGCTTTGGGCGGAACTGCCGTTGGCACCGGCATAAATACGCCAAAAGGCTATGATGTGAAAGTGGCGGCTTACATTTCTGATTTTACCGGACTGCCGTTACGTACAGCCGATAATAAGTTCGAGGCATTGGCCGCTCACGATGCAATTGTTGAAACGCATGGAGCCTTAAAACAATTAGCCGTTTCTTTAATGAAAATTGCGAATGATATCCGGATGCTTGCATCAGGGCCCCGCTCGGGTATCGGCGAAATTCATATCCCGGATAACGAACCCGGTTCTTCCATTATGCCCGGAAAGGTAAATCCTACACAAAATGAAGCCTTAACTATGGTTGCCGCCCAGGTTATGGGTAACGATGTAACAATTTCTATAGCCGGCTCCAACGGACATTATGAACTGAATGTGTTTAAACCAGTAATGGCTGCTAACTTTATTCAGTCGGCCAGACTAATTGGTGATGCCTGCGTATCGTTTACAGAAAATTGCGTTAACGGAATTGAGCCTAATTATACCGGCATAAAAAAACATCTGGAAAATTCGCTCATGCTGGTAACGGCCCTCAACCCGCACATTGGATATGAAAATGCGGCCAAAATCGCGAAAGCGGCCTTAAAGGACAATACGTCCCTCCGCGAAGCAGCCATAAAACTGAATCTGGTAACAAACGATGAGTTTGATGAGTGGGTGAAGCCCGAAGATATGACCGGAGGTTTAAAATAAGCGCCGGCAATGGCAGAAAAGGCTTTATGAAGCGATTTTTTTTATTAACATGTATAACGCTGGCGCTATTGGCTTCTTGTAAATTGAACCCCAACCTGCAGGGAGCGGGCGCCGGGTTTGTACAGGGAATTTGGGTTGAACAAGAGGTAGGCTATCGCGATGAATTATTGCAATACACCACCCATAGCTTTAGGTTTAGTTGCGATTCGTTTTACGTTACGTTAAACACGTATGCAAGGGCCAACTATAACCCCGACAGTTGTTTTAACAATGGCCGCTGGATAGAATACGCCAAAGGAAATTACGCCGTTAAAGGCGATTCGGTATTTTTATCCGGAACGTTTACAAAATCTAACTTTAAGCAAAAGATAAGCGGATGCTACAGAAACGGGCAGTACCTGGAAACATTCGTTGTAAAGGAAAAAGCCGATAGCTATCTGCAATTAGAAAGTTTGAAAAGCCATTTCCCTATTAAGCTAATTTTGAAAGAGCTATTGGTATGCAATCCGCAGCCGCTCAATTGATGTCCTCCAGCACGGGTAACTCCTGGAACCAACCCATTCCGCAATTTTCTGTGCTGGCGGGTTGCTGTGGGGAATGAGTTTATTGCAGCATTTTTGAAATTTCCGCTATCGGAATCTCCGCAGCCATTTTCAAAAACTTGGCTTCGTCGTTACTTTCCATCTTGAACGTGAGCAGCGTCGAGTTGAAGGGCATTTGAAGCTCATAACTTGTCTTTTGAGTTTCTGAATTGACGTTTTTCTGTAGCAAACCCTTATAACCGTCAATTTTTATTCGTTTTTGGTTTCCGTCGCCCGAGCCTCCCAAAATTGGAATGGACAATATTGTATTTATAGAAGCCGCAAGCGGCGAATTGGTGATCAGATCAAGTTCTGCAAAATTGCCCGGTTTGCCATATTCCCGATGAATTAAAACACCCAGGAAACCGCTCATCCCGGTTACGTTATCGGCGCTCAAATTTGCTTCTAACACTTCCAGTTTAGAAGGAAGTAATTTTAAAACCTCCTTTCCCATTGTAATGTCAAGCTCCTGCATCATTTGTTCCATCGCAAACCGACTTTCTTCCAGTTTGCCGCCGGCGTAGGCTGTTTTGGCTGTCGCTATATAGCTTGTAAAGTTCTGCGCAACCGCAAACAAAGGCAGAACAAAAATCATCGCTACGGTAAATATTCTTTTCATGATCTTCTCAATTACTTTTCACCCAGGGTTTTTTTAATGCTCTCTATATCAAACGCATTCGCTGCGTCCATCACTTCCTGTTCGGTAGCAAAGTTGATCCCCTCCCAAACAATTAACGATGTTTGCCCAATGGGAACCGTAAGCTTATAGCCGGAGCTCTCATCAAATTCAATAATTGCCCTGTTTCCTTTCACTTTTGTTTGCTTCCATTTCTGATTATCTCCGGTTGTTTGCGCATAACCACCGTTGGCCAGGTAAAGATTTACTGCCGACATCCAGACCGAATTGTTGGCTATAGTGGTGCGCAGCTCCTTTTCGCCCTGCTCATATTTACGCTGTATGGTTAAGCCAACCCAACCCCAGCCGGTGCTGGTGACCTGATCATCTCCTGCGGTATAACTTAATCCTAAAACAGTTTCGGGCAAGCCTTTCAAAATTTTTTTTCCAATTTCCATTTCTACCCCAAGCATGGCCTGCTGAACAGCATAACGGGCTTCGGCAAATTTGCCCGTTTTAAAACTTGCTTCTGCATCGGTTAAATTTTGGTTCACATCTGGCGGCGTGGTTACAAGTCCGGCACCACCCTTATTTCCAGACCTGCCTGAGCCGCCGGTGCCGGAGGTATTTTTGCTGTCGCCGGAGTTTCCCATTTCCACACCGGTTTTTTCTTCCACCGCCTTATCAATTTTCTTGTCCACCATTTTATCGGCGGCTTGCTCCGCCTTCTGTTTTAGCTTTTTTATCAATCCCTGGCTTTGAGCAGGCGCTACGGCGAAAAGAAAAAAGGGGTAAACTATTAGTTTTGCCGCTGTTTTCATGTTTTTTTTAATTAATATGATATTAAAGTTAGCACAAATTTTACGACCAATCAATGAAAAACTATTCCGACACTCAGCAATTTCAGTTCATTCTAATGTGATGAGACTTTTTTTACCTTTGCCGATATGTCTGCACTTAAACCATCTTTGCCAAAGGGAAGCCGTGATTTCTCGCCGTCGGAAATGGTTAGGCGAAATTTTATTTTTGAAACTATTAAGTCGGTTTTTAAAAAGTTTGGATATCAGGAAATCCAAACTCCGGCTATGGAAAATCTCTCTACCCTAACCGGCAAATATGGCGATGAAGGGGATCAGTTAATTTTCAAAATCCTTAATTCGGGCGATTATTTGAAACCCTCGCGGGAACATCTATTTGAATACAATGGGCCAGAGGGAAGTAAAAAGTTACTTTCGCTTATCTCTGAAAAAGCTTTACGATATGATTTGACAGTTCCGTTTGCCCGCTATGTGGTGATGCATAAAAACGACATTGTTTTTCCGTTTAAGCGATTTCAGGTTCAACCGGTTTGGCGGGCCGACAGGCCGCAAAAAGGCAGGTATCGCGAATTTTACCAATGCGATGCGGACGTTGTGGGATCGGAAAGTTTGCTTAATGAGGCGGAACTTGTTTTAATATATGATGAAGCTCTGACTAAGCTGAGTTTAACAGATTTTACGATAAAGATTAATAACCGGAAAATACTTTCAGGCATAGCCGAGGTAATTGGAAAACCCGAACTTCTAATTGATATGACGGTTGCTATTGATAAGCTTGACAAAATTGGGTTAGACGGCGTATGCAGGGAACTGTTAGAACGCGGCTTTAGCACTGTTGATATTGAGCAGCTTCAACCTCTAATTTTACTTGGCGGGACTAATTCCAAAAAGCTCTCTGAATTAAAGAAGATTTTAGCGAATTCAGAAACCGGAATGAGCGGAATTGCTGAATTGGAAGCCATATTTGCCTATCTGGAAGCGTTTACACTTATAAATGCGGACATTGAGCTGGACATTACCCTGGCCCGTGGTTTAAACTATTATACCGGTGCCATTTTTGAAGTGAAAACCAACCAGGCAATAATGGGCAGCATAGGTGGTGGAGGCCGCTACGATGACCTTACAGGAATGTTTGGCCTGAACAATGTAACCGGCGTTGGCATTTCTTTCGGCGCTGACCGGATTTATGACTTGCTGGCCGAGTTGAATTTGTTTCCCGAAACAGCCGGAACCACCACCGGGGTACTCATCAGTAATTTTGACAACGAGGCTGAATGGTTCGCTTTACCGTTGCTGCAACAACTAAGGACTGCAGGCATTGCCGCAGAGCTATATCCCGAGGCGGCCAAACTCAAAAAGCAATTATCCTATGCGGATGAAAGAAAAATACCGTTTGTAGTCCTCATCGGCAGCAGCGAGATGGAAACCGGCAAACCCTCGCTTAAAAATATGAAAACCGGATCGCAGGAGCAGCTCTCATTCGCAGAGATTGTTTCCCGCTTAAAATAGTTGGCGGAATTACGGATGTGTGAAGTGCCGGTTAATACTGATTTGCAAAAATTCTATATATCGTATGTTTTACACACATCTGCTGGGTTTAAGTCCAATGATTTGTAAATTCGTATCTGGCGATAAATATTTAACTCAAATTGCCTGATATGAACAAGTTGAGCAGTAATTATGCGTTGCTTATCAGCAAAATTGATGAGTTTATTCGCAAATACTATCTAAACAAGGTTGTTAAAGGCGGTATCTATTTAGCCGCCTCGTTTTCGATCGCTTATCTCTTTGTAACACTGGCAGAATACTACGGCAATTTTGACCCTTCGTTCAGGACAATCCTATTTTTCGGATTTCTGTTATTAAACTTCTCGATCTTTCTTTTTTACATCGCCATTCCGCTTTCTTCTTATTTCAAACTCGGCAAAACGATCAATCATCAACAGGCGGCTACTATTATTGGCAATCATTTTAAACCGGTCAAAGATAAGCTGCTCAACACCCTTCAGCTTAAACAATTATCTGACGACCTTCCCGGCCAAAAAACGCTGATTGAAGCAAGTATTGATCAAAAAATTGCCGACTTAAGTCCCGTTCCGTTTACAAGTGCAGTAAATATAAACGAGAACCGCCGGTATATAAAATATGCGGCTATGCCGCTGATAGCCATACTGTTGATATTTTTTACGGCCCCGTCTATTTTCAGCGAAAGCACCGAACGTCTTCTGAAATATAAAACACAATTCATAAAAAAAGCCCCGTTCAGCTTTGTAGTCTTAAATCAAGACTTGAGTACAGTTCAGGGGAACGACTTGCAGTTGAGGGTGAAGCTGGAGGGCAATCAAATTCCACAAGAAGTTTATCTGCAAGACGGGGTAAATACATTCAAGCTGGATAAAGAATCAGTTGTAAGATTCTCTTACACCTTAAAAAATCTGCAGCAATCTAAACTGATCCGTCTTACAGCGGGCGAATTTAGCTCTGCGGATTATGAAGTGAAGGTGAAAAAAAAGCCGTCACTTTTAAAATTTGACGTGGGGCTTGTGTACCCATCGTATTTAAAACGGCAAAACGAAACGATTATGAATACTGGCGATTTAACCGTTCCGATTGGAACGCTGATTAAGTGGCGGGTAAATACTGAAAATACAACTGGGCTGTTGTTGACAATTGGCGATAAGAAAAAAGAAGTAGGAGCTGCCAATGCCAACAGTTTCGGTTTTGAATACCGGGTATTAAAAAACATCAATTATTCTATACAGCCGGTTAACGGGGAAATTAGACAAACGGAGCCTGTTGCTTTCCAGCTCAGCGTGGTACCTGATCTTCATCCGGCAATCATGGTGTCTGAAAGTAAGGACTCTGTAAATTCGGGGTTGGTTTATTTTGTGGGGCAGGTGAATGACGACCATGGTTTTAACAAACTTCTATTTCATTACCGCATTTTAAACGCTAAAAGCGAAAATTCTGCAAATTCGTTTGTTAAGCCTATAGCCATCAGCAAAAATTCCCTTCAAAGTTCATTCGCCCATTTCTGGGATGTTAACGCCATAGCAGCTTCTCCTGGTTCGCAAATAGAATATTATTTTGAGGTTTTTGACAATGACGGCGTTAACGGATCGAAGGTCACCCGCTCGGCCCTCAAGCTGTTGAACATCCGCACAGAAAAACAGGTAGAAGAAAAATTACAGGCAAATTCAAGTTCTATAAAAAGTAAAATTGCCCAGGCAGTTAAGCAGGCTGGCGAGGTAGAACGAGAGGCGAAAAGGCTAAATCAGGATTTGCTGAATAAGAAGTCGCTCAATTTCGATGACAAAAAACAACTTGAAAAATTGCTGGAAGATCAAAAGGAACTTGACGATTTGGTGAAGCAAATTCAGGATGAGAATAAGCAGGATTTGCGGGAACAGCAGGAGAACAAAGAGATAAAAAAAGATATTCTGGAAAAGCAAAAACAGATTGAAGATTTATTTAACAATGTTCTGGATGAAAAAACCCGTGAGTTGTTAAAAAACCTTGAAAAGCTTCTACAGCAGAACAACAAAGATTTAACTCAGACCGAACTGTCGAAAATGCAGGTAGACAACAAATCTCTTAAAAAAGAGCTAGACCGCATATTAGAGCTTTATAAACAATTGGAGTTTGATCAGAAGCTTACCGAAACAACGCAGAAGCTAAAGGAATTGGCAGAAGAACAGCAAAAGTTGAGCGACAGTGCACTCCAAAAAGCAGCAGATGCTGAAAGCTTGAAAAAGGAGCAATTAAAACTGAATGAAGATTTTGAGTCAGTGAAGAAAGAATTGGATCAGCTTCAGCAAAAAAACGAAGAGCTTGATGAAAAAAACGATCTGGAAAACACCGATAAAGCCGAGCAGGAAATTGATCAGAAGCAAGAGCAAAGCAGTAAAGATCTGGGCCAAAAAAAGATGAAGAATGCTTCGGAAAATCAGCGGCAAGCATCAGAAAAAATGAAGCAGTTAGCTGAAAAGATGGATGCGATGCAGCAAAACGGGGAGGAGGCGGAGAATACGGTGAACATCCAGAATCTTCGGGAAATACTTGATAATCTGATCAGAACGTCTTTTGAACAGGAAAAACTGATGCAAAACTTCAAATCAACCAACACGGCCGACCCCAATTACATTTCAGATACACAAAAGCAAAAAGCTTTAAAAGACAACTTAAAGTTGATCGAAGACAGTTTGTACTCCCTGAGCAAAAAAGTACCTCAAATCCAGTCGGTTGTGAATAAAGAGATCCAATCCATCAATAACAATATCAACAATGCGCTGCAAAAATTGGCCGACAGGAATACGCCGGAAGCAACCAGCAATCAACAGTTTGCCATGACATCAATGAACAATTTGGCATTAATGCTGAGTGAAGCCTTAGACCAGATGCAAAAAGCTCAATCAGGAGGTAAAGGCAAGAAAAAGCAAAGTGTTTCTCAGTTGAGCAAAATGCAGGAACAATTGAATAAAAATATGCAAAAAGCCCGTGAACAAATGCAGAAAGAAGGGCCGCAGGGACAGTCTAAGCAAGGAAAGGGTCAAATGAGTGAACAATTAGCGAAAATGGCCCGGGAACAACAGTTGATCAGGCAGGGCATGCAGGAAATTAACCGTGAGCTAAACAAAGATGGCAAAAATGGGTTAGGTAATCTTGATGAGTTAATGAAAGAGATGGAACAATCTGAGACCGATCTCGTAAACAAAAAAATTTATCAGCAAACGATAACCAGACAGCAGGAGATAATGACCAGGTTACTGGAAGCCGAGAAAGCCGAACGCGAACGCGAGCAAGATAATGAGCGGGAAAGTAAACAAGGAACAGATGGGCCTGCTGCCCGTACCGAATTTATGAAAGAATTTCAAAGAATTAAGCAACAAGAAACCGAATTACTTAAAACCGTTCCGCCTTCACTCAATTCATTTTATAAAATAAAAGTGGGAGATTATTTTAAATTCTTAAATTCGGGAAATGATGGAAAGTAGCCCGATAGATTTTTCTGACAACACCGGCCTTTACACGCTGCAATTGCCTTCCAAAATGGAAAGCATCACAACGGTTGAGAATTTTATTGACAACCTGAGCGAAAAATACAATTTCAGCGAAGAAACCTATGCAAATGTGCTAACCTGTCTCAGCGAAACGGTGATTAATGCAATTGTGCACGGCAATAAGCTTAGCGAACATAAAAAAGTTTATCTAAACCTGGAAGTAGTAGAGGGCAAAAGGCTGATCTTTACCGTTTCTGATGAAGGTGAAGGCTTTGATTATAACAATATTCCCGATCCAACTTCACCTGAGAATCTGGAAAACTACACTGGTCGCGGGGTTTTTATCGTGAAAAGATTAGCAGACCAATGCATTTTCAACACCCTTGGAAACGAAGTGGAACTGCACTTTAAAATTTAATGCCGCGATTGTCTATCCATTTTTTTGCGGAAGATATTGCTTATACGCTGAAAAAGAAACTGCTGGTTCGTAAATGGATAAGCAACTCTGTTCATGCTGAGGGTTTCAGCGTTGGAGAACTAAATTTCATCTTCTGTACAGACGCATACCTGCTCGGAATAAATCAACAATTCCTCAATCACGATACCCTTACAGATATTATCACCTTTGACAACAGCGAAGTTGCCGGGGTTGCTTCTGGGGATATTTATATCAGTGTAGAACGAACTCGGGAGAATGCTTTAAAGTTTAACGTTACAGAAACAGCAGAGCTTCACCGGGTGATGATCCATGGCATTTTGCATCTGATTGGCTACGCCGATAAAGGAAGCGGGAACAAAAAAAAAATGACTTTAAAGGAAGATCATTACCTCGCTTTACTCGAATTTTGATTACTTAATTCTTTAAAATTCCATGGGAACTTCGATCAACAACACTTTGCAATCTTCCGGAAAATTTAACTGAACGGTATCGGCTTCTGATATCCCGATTGCATCCCTTTGCGTTAACGTAATTCCGGCAACTTCCGCACTGCCCTCAATTACAAAAATGTAAACGCCGTTTTCCGGATACTTCATGCTGTAATTTCCCGTTTGTCCGGCTTTAAAATTGCCAGTAGAGAAAACTGCATCCTGATTAATCCACAACGCATGATCTTCTGCGTTTGGCGATACGACTGTCACAAAATTATTTTCGGGTTGTGCAAACGGTTTCTGGTCATATTTCGGCGTGATGTCTTGCTTTTTAGGGAAAATCCAGATTTGAAGCAGGTTCACTTCTTCAGTTTCAGACCCGTTGAATTCCGAATGCCTAATGCCGGTACCGGCAGACATAATTTGCACTTCGCCGTAACTGATTGTGCCCTTAGAACCCAAACTATCTTTATGAGCAAGAGTACCGCGTAAGGGTATGGTTACAATCTCCATGTTTTCATGCCCATGCAGTCCAAAGCCCATTCCTCCGGCAATAATGTCATCATTTAAAACTCTGAGTGCGCCAAAATTTACCCTGGAGGGATCGTGAAAGTTGCCAAAGCTAAATGAATGAGCTGCTTGCAACCAACCATGGTTTTGCTTACCACGATCGGCCGCTCGGTGAATTATTTTCTTCATTTAAATCTAATATAATTTAGATGTTTAAACAGTCAATATGTATTCCAGTCTGCTATTCCGTACCTTTGACGGTATTTTTAGCGATTATCTGTCATGTTTGAGACCAATTGACAGGACAATCAGGGGAATATTTAGACAAGAATTAAGTGAGTATTTTATCTACAGAAAAATTAGGCCATTCTTTTAACGACCGGTGGTTGTTTAGAAATCTTACATTGGGAATTGCTAAAGGCGAGCGGTTGGCGCTTGTTGGGATTAACGGCACGGGCAAATCAACGCTGCTCCGAATCCTATCGGGGATATTAACCCCGGCAGAAGGAAGAGTTGTAACGGAACGCGGACTTAAAATCGGATATTTAGAACAGGATCCGCAATTTGCGTCGCTAACCTCCATTAGTGACTTTATCTACTCAAGCGACAATAAGCAGCAGCAACTTATCAGAGAATATGAGGAGGCTTTACAGCAGGATCCTCAGGATGATAGTAAGCTTAGCAAACTGATTGATAAGTTAAGTGAAGAAAATGCCTGGGAATATGAGCATCAGATAAAAACAATTTTAGGAAGGCTTGGCATTACCAACCTTGATCAGATCATCACCACTCTCTCTGGCGGGCAGCGAAAACGACTTGCACTTGCTAAACTCTTAATTGAAGAACCGGACGTTTACATAATTGATGAGCCCACCAACCATTTAGATATAGAAACGATCGAGTGGCTTGAAAATTTTCTGACTACCGGCCAAAAAACGCTGCTGTTAGTTACGCACGATCGTTACTTTTTAGATAATGTTTCGAATGAGATAGTTGAGCTAGACAAAGGGAAAATTCAATCGTTTAAAGGAAATTATAGCTATTATCTTGAAAAAAAATCTGAACAACTGACTGCTGATGAGGCTTCCTTCGAAAAGAACTCAAACCTTTTACGAAAAGAATTGGAATGGATGCGCAGACAGCCTAAAGCTCGCACAACCAAGTCTAAATCACGCATTGATTCTTTTTACGAGCTCGAAGAAAAAACAAAAAATAGAGGTGCCGGAGCAAAACTTGGCCTGTCTGTTAATATCTCCAGGCAGGGAAATAAGATTGTTGAACTAAATGGTGTAAGCAAGTCATTTAACGGAGCAGAAGTGATAAAAAATTTCAGCTATACGTTTAAAAAGGGAGACCGAATTGGTTTAGCCGGTAAAAACGGGACAGGTAAATCGACTCTGTTAAACATTATCACTGGTGATTTAAACCCAGACCTCGGTTCGGTTCAAGTAGGTGAAACAACGTCCTTCGGATACTACCAGCAAACTGGACTTGCATTTAATGATGATGATCGGGTAATAGATGTTGTGAAAAATGTTGCAGAATATATTACCATGGCCGATGGCAAAACCTTGACAGCCAGCCAGGTACTCACTCATTTTCTATTTCCGCCAGATCGCCAGTATGGATTTGTCAGCAAACTCAGCGGAGGTGAAAAGAAACGTCTCCAACTTATGAGGGTTTTAATGAAAAACCCAAACTTTATGATATTGGACGAACCTACAAATGACCTGGATATAGATACCTTAAATGTGCTGGAAGATTTCCTGCTAAATTTTCCCGGCGTGTTGTTACTCGTGTCTCACGACCGATATTTGATTGACAGGTTAACCGATCAACTCTTTATTTTTGAAGGGACGGGAAGCCTATCTATTTATAACGGGAACTACACAGATTATAGATTAGACCGTGACGAGATGCTGCAAGCACCCAAATCAAACTCTAAGGTAAAAGAGAGCAACAAAGTTGCGACGGAAAGATATCAGAAATTAAGCTACAAAGAAGAAATAGAGTTGGCGTCTTTGGAAGCCAACATTCAAGTTATCGAACAGAAAATTGCGGTACTATCAGCTGATCTCAACTCCGAAATGCTTATTCACTCCGAACTTGCAGCCGTTTCCAAAGAAATTGAATTTTTACAAAACAGCCTTGAGGTGGCAGTAAGTCGTTGGATGGAGTTATTAGAACTTAAAGAAACCGCATGACCTTAGCAGACATTATCGCAACCATAGGAGTAACTATTTTGCTAATTGCATTTGCACTGAATACACGGAACTTAATCTCATCTAAAAGCAAAACTTATCACATTTTAAATATCATTGGAGCGCTCCTTTGTGGATATTCTTCATATCTTATCGGCTTTTACCCCTTCGTTGTCCTCGAAGGTGCCTGGGCGGGAGTTGCCGCATTCGGTCTTTTCACTGGTGTTTCACGTGAAACACCAACAGGTAATTAACACTCAGTTCCACGTGGAACCCTAAAAATTATGTTTAAAAAATACGATGTTGTTGTAGTTGGAGGTGGCCACGCTGGTTGTGAAGCCGCCGCTGCCGCTGCTAATTTAGGCTCTTCAGTATTACTGATCACAATGAACATGAACACCATTGCGCAGATGAGTTGCAATCCGGCAATGGGTGGTGTTGCAAAGGGTCAGATTGTACGGGAGATTGATGCGATGGGGGGCTACTCTGGTATAGTTTCAGACAGAACAACCATTCAATTCCGAATGCTGAACAGATCAAAAGGACCCGCTATGTGGAGTCCCAGGGCTCAAATTGACCGGATGAAATTCGCCGAAGAGTGGCGACTAATGCTGGAACGAACTCCGAATGTGGACTTTTGTCAGGATACGGTAGTATCCCTGGTAATTGAAAACGGGATATTAGGCGGGGTTAAAACTGCAATGGGATTGGAGATATTTGCCCGGTCGGTAATATTAACAAACGGCACTTTTCTAAATGGTATTATCCATGTAGGCGAGAAAAAATTTGGTGGAGGTAGAACCGGGGAGAAAGCAGCTACAGGCATAACCGAACAATTAGTCGAATTGGGGTTTGACGCCGGTAGAATGAAGACTGGTACACCTCCCCGGGTTGATGGCCGCAGTCTGGACTACTCAAAGATGGAGGAGCAATCGGGCGATGAGCACGGTGGGCGTTTCTCTTATACTAACGTTACGCTGCCTAAAGACGCCAGATGTTGTTGGATCACTTACACAAATGATGCTGTTCATGAAACCCTACGGCAAGGATTCGAGAAATCCCCGATGTTCACCGGAAGAATTAAGGGATTAGGTCCTCGCTATTGCCCGTCTATTGAAGACAAGATAAACCGTTTTGCAGAACGGGACAGGCATCAAATTTTTGTGGAACCTGAAGGTTTTAACACCGTTGAAATGTATGTCAACGGATTCTCAACATCCCTTCCAGAGGATATTCAATACAAAGCGCTCATTCAAATCCCCGGTTTTGAAAGAGCAAAAATGTTCAGGCCGGGTTACGCAATTGAATACGATTACTTCCCGCCTACTCAGTTAAAGCTTACACTTGAAACGAAACAGATTGAAAACTTATACTTCGCTGGCCAGATAAACGGTACTACCGGGTACGAAGAAGCGGCATGCCAGGGTTTTATGGCCGGAATTAACGCTCACCTTAAAATTAATGACGCAGCACCTCTTATTTTAAAAAGATCCGAATCTTACATCGGCGTTCTTATAGATGACCTGGTTACCAAGGGCACAGAGGAACCTTATAGAATGTTTACCTCGAGGGCTGAGCACCGGCTGCTGTTGAGGCAGGATAATGCAGACATTCGCCTCAGTCCTTTAGCTCATCGCATCGGATTAATTTCAGACGAGCGTCTAAAAAAGGTTGAAGAAAAGGTTGCGAATGCAGACGCCATCGTTTCCTATATGAAGACTAATTCCATTTCCCCCGGAGCGGTAAACGAATTATTGATATCCAGTAGTACCTCATCAATAATCCAAAATGCGAAATTATTTCAATTGGCGAGCCGGCCCCAGATTGGACTCACAGAACTAAGAAGTGTTGACCAAAACCTTGATAGTCTCCTAAACAATTTCGATCGGGAAACCATTGAGCAGGCGGAGATTAAAATTAAGTACGAAAGCTATTTCGAGAAAGAACTCGAAATTGTTGCCCGGATGAAGCGCATGGAAAATTATGAGATCAATCCAGAATTTAATTATAAAAGCCTGGTTTCACTTTCAAAAGAAGCTCGCGAAAAATTAACCCGCGTAAAGCCCCAAACCCTGGGACAAGCTTCGCGAATTTCGGGCGTGTCTCCCTCGGATATTTCTGTAATTATGGTTCATTTGACAAGATAGCTGTAAAACACTGACGGTCAATGATTTACAAACAAAAAAATAAACAGAAAGGCAAGCCGTGTAATCCATTAATTTGAGTGCCGTTATATAAAGTTCTCCAAAGCGTCTATAATTTGATTTAAAGAGCTCTAAATGCCAAATTTTAAGAATTGTAACACAATCCGAAAATCTCTTTACCTATTACTAATGGTTTTATACCTCTCGGGATGTGCCAGCATCCAGCAACCATCGGGCGGACCAAAAGATACACAACCTCCTAAAGTTGTTAAGGAAATTCCCTCAAATCTCACAAAAAACTTTTTAGCCGAAAAAATTGAAATACAGTTTAATGAGTTTGTGAAATTGAACAACGAGTTCACAGAGGTCAGCATATCTCCCGCCCTGGACGAAATGCCCATTTTTAAGGCAAGGAAACAAGTGCTGGAAATAAACTTTGATAAGCAGCTTGACAGCAACACCACTTACACCATTAATTTTGGAAAGGCAATTGTTGACGTGAACGAAAGCAATGTGCTGACAAACTACACCTACGTTTTTTCTACCGGAAATAAAATTGATTCGCTTTCCATATCGGGGAATGTTAAAAATTCAAATACCGGCGAACTTTTGAAGGATGCTACCGTATTTATTTTGCCGGTAAAACAAGATTCGCTTTTCGCGAAGAAAAGAGCCAATATCTTTACCACCACCGATTCGGCCGGTAACTTTAAGTTGAATAACCTCCGCGAAGACAACTATTTTCTATATGCGTTGAAAGAAGATTCCCAGGATCGCATCTATAATTCGCCGACTGAAGATGTGGCATTTTACACCGATACGATTAACCTTAGCGAAAACATCGAAAATATTAACCTGCGGGTATTCAGGCAGGTGCCCGATCAGCTATCTGTCAAATCAAAAAAAATCGAACAAAACGGGCGTATAACTATCGAATTAAATAAACGGGCGGCGAATGCAGCACTGAGAGTACTTGATCCGGCCTCGTCAGATAGTAAAAAATATGTAGAACTTACACCATCGCAAGATTCACTTTTACTGTGGATACCTGAATTAAGCTTTGATTCTTTGGCAGTAGCCGTTGCTGCAGGGAACCAGTTTCTGGACACCGTAAAACTTACAAGGAACAAACGCGATACTTACAGCAGGTCCATCACCTTTAGCAACAACCTGTCTGCTGATAAACTTAAACCAGGGACTGATTTGCAATTGATTTTATCAGCACCGGGTTCTTCTTTGGAGTTAGCAAAAGTAACTCTGTTGGAAGATTCAATATTGGTTTCCGGCTTCCAAATTGCTCAGGATACGGTTAACGCCAGAAAATATTTCTTTAAATATCCCTGGAAAGCCAACAGACAATACATTTTGCAAGTTGCAGAACAGGCTTTTACAGATCTCTTCGGAAATAAGTCCAATCCTTATACTACAACGTTTTCTTTAGATTCAGAAGAAAACTATGGAAGTATAGCCCTGGCTGTTACCGTCCCTGATACGACAAAAAATTATCTGGTAGAATGGATGAATCAGGAAAATATGGTATTGAGAACCGATTCTGTAAAGAATAATACAGTTTTAAATTACACACGTTACCCCACAGCCAAGTACAAAATCCGGGTTGTATATGACGAAAATAAAAATGGGCGCTGGGATACGGGTAACGTGAAAGAGCGACGTCAGCCCGAAAAAACCTGGATGTTTGGCAGCGAATTAACACTGCGCCCAAACTGGGATCTGGAAGAACAGCTGGTAATTCCGCCTATTTAATAAACCATTCAGAGTAAAAAATATATCGCTCTGGCAATTCCTTAAGCATGTCCAATTGCTGAGAAGTAAGCTGCTTAATCTTCTTAGCCGGAGTGCCGGCATAGAGAAATCCAGATTCGCAGACCGTGTTCTCCAGAACAACAGAGCCTGCGCCGATGATCACAAATTCATTAATTATGGCATGATCCATTATAATTGCACCCATCCCGATTAAAACATGATCATGTACAACACATCCGTGTACCAGCGCATTATGGCCTACCGAAACATTGTTACCAATATGAGTAGACGCGGTTTTATAAGTACAATGAATAACCACCCCATCCTGAATATTGGTATTGTCACCAATTCTTATAAAGTTGACGTCGCCGCGGATAACCGCATTAAACCAGACAGAACATTTATTGCCTAAAATTACGTCGCCCACAATTGTAGCGTTCGGGGCCAGAAAACAATTATTACCCCATGCGGGGCTTCTATCTAAAACGGGTAGAATAAGCGCCATGTTCTTTAAAATACGGTGTCTTCCGGCTCCGGCATATGGTTTGGATAATCTGTTGTAAAATGCAGCCCCCGGCTTTCTTTACGCATCATTGCTGATTTTATCACGATGTAAGAGTTTTGGATGATGTTGCGCAACTCGCAGAGCTTCAGCGATAGTTTAGTCATTTTGTAAAAGCTTTCCGTTTCCTCGTATAGAAGGCCTAACCGTCGCATAGCCCGGTCTAATCTAAAATCAGACCGTACTATTCCTACATAATCGCTCATCACCTTTTGGGCTTCCCGCAGATTGTGGGTTACCAATATATCCTGGTCTGATAGCTGCGTATTGGTTTCATCCCACTCTGGGATATTCGCGGGTACTTCGAATTGCATAAAAACTTTCGAAGCGTCCAGGTAAATGCGATGGGCAAATACCGCAGCTTCCAGCAAAGAGTTAGAGGCAAGCCTGTTAGCTCCATGTAGTCCCGTTGAAGCACATTCGCCACACGCGTAAAGCCGCTGGATAGAAGATCTCCCAAATTCATCAACCTTAATTCCACCGCACATGTAATGGGCAGCCGGCGTTACCGGAACCATATCCCTGGTCATATCAATACCAATGCTCAGGCATTTAGCATAAATGTTAGGGAAATGGGTCAAAATATCCGCTTTAAGGCGATGCCGCACGTCTAAGTAAACAAAATCATCTCCACTTTTCTTCATTTCTGCATCTATTGCACGGGCAACAATATCTCTGGATGCCAAAGATCCACGCTCATCATAATGCTGCATAAACTCCAGCCCGTCTTTGGTTTTCAATACTCCGCCATATCCCCTTACCGCTTCTGATATTAAGAATGAAGGGTACTCGCCCGGATTGTAAAGTGCCGTGGGATGAAACTGGATAAACTCCATGTTGCGCACCTTTCCCTTGGCACGATAAACCATCGCAATGCCATCTCCGGTGGCTATAACCGGATTGGTAGTATTGGAATAAATGTGTCCGGCCCCTCCCGAGGCCATCACCGTAGTTCTTGAAAGAATCTTTTCAACTGCGTTATTTCGTGTATTTAACGCATAAACACCGTAGCAGGTAATATCATCAGAACTCTTATCTACAAAATCACCCAGATGGTGCTGGGTAATTAACTCAATGGCAAAATAGTGCGTAAGGATTTCAATATTTTCATTCTGATGGATTTTCTCCAATAATGCCCGTTCAATCTCAAAGCCAGTGATATCCTTATAATGAAGAACCCGATGTTCTGAGTGCCCCCCTTCTTTGGCAAGATCAAAAATTCCATCTGTATCTCTGTCAAAATGGGTTCCATAGTTGATTATTTCATCTATCCGTTCAGGCCCCTCTTCCACCACTATCCGAACTATTTCCGGGTCGCATAACCCGTCTCCGGCGATAAGCGTATCTTCTATATGCTTTTCAAATGAATCTTGTTTATCTACCACCACCGCCACTCCTCCCTGAGCATATTTGGTATTAGACTCATCTTCGTTCGCCTTGGTGATAATCAACACCCGACCATGTTTTGCTGCCTTCAACGCGAAACTCAAGCCGGCAATACCAGAACCAACCACCAGAAAATCAACATTCTTCATCGTAAAATATCCGAAAGAAAATTAAAATTTGAAATTTCAATTTATGTTAAAAGACAAAAGCCTCCTCAAAAAACAATGTTGCCCACTCAGGGTGTTAACAACCGTACCAAAAGTGTTTAAATATTGTTGCTAAAAGTTCATAAATAGTAAAAGTTAAAGGTTAACACTTAGCGGCCGTCAATTTTAGCTTATTTTTGATAAACTTATGAGATAAAATATCAGGGTATTGCACTTTTTCAAACCTGATAAAAATCAACATATAACTTTCAAAAATATATATGGTTAAATAAAGACTACTGTAAATCAGCTATATAGTATTAACTGAATGTTAGAATTATGTTAGTAAATACATTAAAACAAAATTATCAAAAAAATGTAAAGCAATTTTCTAACATAACTAACACACTAATAAACAATAAGAAATTTACTTAAAGTATTAATTGTATTTATTGATGACGTTGAGAATGGATACCTTAGAAGAATTAAATATTAAAGGATTTATTGATGAGCCAATTGATCCCACACTTGACTTGTTTGAGGAGATAAACAAACTTAAAAAGGAGAAGAATGCCGTCATATTAGCACATTACTACCAGGAGCCCGATATACAGGATATTGCCGATTACATAGGCGATAGTTTGGGATTATCGCAGGAAGCAGCGAAAACACAAGCTGATGTAATTGTATTTGCAGGTGTGCATTTTATGGCAGAAACAGCAAAAATTTTATCGCCAGGTAAAAAAGTTTTATTACCGGATTTAAAGGCAGGATGTTCTTTATCAGATAGTTGCCCACCAAAATTGTTTGCCAGATTCAAAGAAAAATATCCAGATCATTTGGTCATTACCTATGTGAATTGCACTGCAGAACTCAAGGCACTTAGTGATATTGTTTGTACTTCAACAAATGCTGTTCATATTGTAGAAAGCCTGTCTAAAGATCAGAAAATAATATTCGGGCCAGATAGAAACCTTGGTGCCTGGGTTGCTAAAAAAACAGGGCGTGATCTGGTATTGTGGAACGGTGCCTGTATGGTTCATGAAATTTTTTCGCAGCAGCGGATAGCAAAATTAAAGCAACGCCACCCCGAGGCAAAATTTATTGCCCACCCGGAGTGCGAAGAGGTGGTGTTGCAGATGGCAGATTACATTGGTTCAACCACCGGATTGTTGAAATACACGATAAGCAGTACGGCGAAGGAATTTATTGTTGCTACAGAAAGCGGCATAATTCACCAAATGGAGAAAGCAAACCCAGATAAGGTGTTTATACCGGCTCCGCCAAATAACGCTTGTGCGTGTAACGATTGTCCGCATATGAAAAGAAACACGTTAGAAAAGTTATATCTGTGTTTAAAAAATGGTCTTCCGGAAGTTGATGTGCCCATGGATATAATTCTGAAAGCCCAAAAACCAATAGAGCGCATGCTGGAAATTTCTGCTCGTTTCGGGTTATAAACTAAAATCAGCGTAAGCTGGAATTTAAAGTAATATGTTTGAAAACAAGGGAACAACCGATATAGAAAACTTAGGCGAATTTGGGTTGATTGAGCACCTTACCAGCAACCTAAAAATTAACCAAAAAAGCACCGTAAAAGGAGTTGGAGATGATGCAGCGGTACTTAGTTTTGAAGGAAAAAAAACATTGGTGTCTACCGATCTATTGTTAGAAGGTATACATTTTGACCTGGCATATACGCCGTTAAAACATCTGGGCTACAAAGCGGTTCAGGTTAATTTGAGCGACATTTATGCGATGAACGGCACGGCCAGTCACATAACTGTATCAATAGGAATTTCGAGCAAATTTACATTAGAAGCGATTGAAGAGTTGTATTTAGGCATTTCAATTGCCTGCGTGAAATACGGAATTGACCTGATTGGCGGCGATACCAGCTCATCAAAACAAGGCCTGGTAATAAGTGTCACCAGTATCGGTTATGCTGATGAAGAAAAAATATGCTACAGAAACGGGGCCCGGGAAGGTGATTTGATATGTGTTTCTGGCGATCTCGGAGGCGCCTACATTGGTTTGCAACTTCTTGAGCGGGAAAAGGCTATATTTTTAGATAATCCCAACATTCAGCCGGATTTAGAGGGGAAGGATTATATCGTTGAACGGCAGTTGAAACCAGAATCAAGAAAGGACATCATCGAAGTTTTAGCTGATATGAACGTAAAGCCCACTTCTATGATTGATGTATCTGACGGTTTGGCCTCAGAAATTCTGCACATTTGCAAACAGTCTGGCGCCGGCTGCAAAATTTACGAAAACAAAATTCCAATTGATCCGATGACCTATGATACCGCACGGGAATTTGGCATTGATCCTACTGTTTGCGCCTTAAACGGCGGCGAAGATTATGAATTGCTATTTACTGTAAAGCAAAGTGATTTTGATAAAATAAAAAATAGTGTCGACATATCCATTATTGGCCATATAACAGAGAAAGCCGCCGGCTGTAATTTAATTTCAAAATCTGATATTGTACATGAAATTAAGGCGCAGGGCTGGAACGCCTTTAAGAAATAACAAGAAAACCAAGATTAATCTTCTAAATTATTAAGCAGTTTCTGATCAAGCTGTTTAGTGGTCCGGGCTCCCAACTTTTTTATCTTTTCAGCCGTAACCGAAAGGTTGCCCCTGCCGGTAGACAATTTGTTTAACGCCCGTTCATAAGCATCGTGACTTGATCGGATGTTTTTACCAATCAACTCCATGTCGGCCGCAAAGCCTGCAAACTTATCATACATCTCGCCGCTTAAGCGGGCAATCTCCAAAACGTTACGGTTTTGGCGCTCCTGTTTCCAGATGCTTGCAATGGTGCGCAAAGTAGCCAGCAATGTGGATGGGCTAACGATCACCACACGTTTATCCCAGGCGTAATTAAACAATCCGGCGTCTTTCTGCACCGCAATGCTAAAACAGGATTCAATGGGAATGAATAGCATCACAAAATCCGGCGAGTTGATTTTATAAAGATCTGCGTAGTTCTTGGCAGACAATTCTGTTATATGATTTTTGAGAGAACTGAGGTGCTGCCTGAGGTAGCTTTCGCGATCATCATCCAACTCGCAATCAACCAGCCGGGTATAGGCCAATAGCGATACTTTAGCATCAATAATCAACTGCTTGTTATCCGGAAGGTCAATAATTACATCGGGCTGCTGCCGGATCCCCTCAGAGGATACCATGCTGGCCTGGATGCGGTATTCCTGATCTTTTACTAAACCGGAGCGCTCAAGCACTCTTTCCAATATCATCTCTCCCCAATTACCCTGTTTTTTATTGTCGCCTTTTAAAGCTTTGGTAAGATTTTGCGTTTCCAGGCTCATCATTTTATTTAGATCCATTAGCTGACTGATCACCCCCTTCAAAATATTTCGTTCATCAGCTTCCGCCCTATAAACGCGGTCAACTTTTTCTTCAAAAGCTTTGATATTTTCCTTTAGCGGATTTAGGAGAATATCCAGATTGCTGCGGTTAACCTCTGTAAACTTTTTTGATTTTTCATCTAATATGCGGGTAGCAATCAATTCAAAATCTTTATTGAGCTTATCCTGGTTTTTATCTCGTTCCTGATTCAATTCGGCTAATTTTTCCTGCTGTGCCTCATAAAATGAGCGCAAACGTTCCAACTGCTGGTTTGCACTAGATAAGTATTCGCGGGTTTCTTTTAATTCTGCACTTAAAACCGTTTTTTCATGTTGGAAAATGATGCAACGTTCCTCGCTTTTAGCAAAATCAACCTTCAGTTGCAGGCTTTCATCCCTTAGTTTTTCTGCCTCAGCGAAAACCTGTTTACGGAAACTACCGCCGTTTTTATAGTAAATAAATGCGGAATATACTAAAATTGCGAGAGACAGAATGAGTACCGGAATTTCCATTTGCTAATATTTTTATCACGAAAGTAGTTGATAAGGCTGTATCTGCAAATAAGCAATCAGCAACTCAATAGGGCTGAAGAGATAATTTAGTCAAATATCGGCCAGTACCAGATTGGCTATCTGTTCGCCCATTAAACTACCAATTGCAACGCCCATTCCGTTACATCTCACAGCGCAAAATACATGAGGCTCCACTTGCTTTACAATTGGTTTTAGCTCCTCTCCGAACCCCATTACCCCGCTCCATCGATGGGTTATTTTAAAGTTTTGCCCGGCTAAAATATGCTCGTGCAGAAGATTTTCAAGGGCAGCCTGAACCGGCTGGGTTACGCCGGGCTCAATAGTTTCTTCGGCCTTAAAATTTATATTTCTGCCGCCGCCGAGCAAAATACGGTTGTGAATGTTTCTGAAATAATAATACCCGCAGTCGTAATGAAATGCTCCCTTAATCTTAAGACCGGCAATGGGCCCGGTAATTAAAACCTGACCCCTGCCAGAAACAACGTCCATTTTTGGAAAAATCGTGTTTACAAATGCATTATTGGCCATCAAAAGCTTTCGCGTTTCAAACACACCATGATCGGTGTTTAAGTAAACCATCGAATGATTTTTATAAAATTGATGCAGCGTGCAATTGTTAAAAATGTATACCCCAGTGCTGAGTACTTTCGCCAAAAGCGCACGCATCATTTTTCCGGTATTGATCTGCCCTTCCCAGCGATTTACAATCATCCCCTCAATGCTATTAAACCCAAAGTCGGAAATTTTTTCAGTAGCATCTGCATAAATGGCAGAAGAGCCAATCACTCCTTTAAGTAAGTTATTTAGATAGGGAATCTGTTCGCTACAGCTTTCAAATGTTTGGCTGTCGCCGGATTTAAAGATTTCAAAACCACCAAATTCCTGATAGTCAATAGCCCGATCTCCTAATGTTTTGCGGAGTTTTTGCAGGCCGTTCCATCGCATCTCAATCACTTGAAGTACCTGGTCTTCGCTTGATTTCTGCAATTCATCAAGAAGTTCAGAAACACTTCCGAAGCATGCGAAACCGGCGTTTTTAGTACTGGCACCAGCGGGTAAGAAACCAGCCTCTAGCAAAGCAACCCTCAATTTAGGCTGCTTAACTTTGAGATGGAGAGCCGCACTGAGTCCCACTATGCCCGAGCCGATAATAATTACGTCATAGTCTTTAAAAAATGCGGTCTGTTCCCAATACGAGGTATTTTGATACATAAATTAAATGTCGCAATAAATAATTGCTTCAGGTTTTTGTAATATTTTTGCGGAGCGGATTTTTAAACTCCGTTGGGAATACTTTTTGAATATTCACTAAAAATTAAACAAACGGAAATGAATATAGGACTGATATTGATGATAGTAATTGCACTGGTAAGTTTTCTGGTGCAATGGCGGTTTAAAAATAGGTTTAAAAAATACTCAGAGATGCCGCTTTCATCCGGGATGAACGGAAAAGACATTGCCGAGCGAATGCTCGCCGACAACGGAATTGCCGGCGTGAACGTGGTATCTGTTGAAGGGCAATTGTCTGATCATTACAATCCGGCCAACCGCACTGTAAATTTAAGCCCGGAAGTTTACAACGGACGCAGTGTAGCAGCCGCGGCGGTTGCTGCTCATGAGTGTGGTCATGCGGTACAGCACGCAAAGGCTTACGGCTGGCTTAAGTTTCGCTCGGCAGTTGTGCCGGCTGTAACCGTGGCCTCTAAAATTGTTCAGTGGACGTTAATGATCGGTGTTATACTGCTGATGTTCTCTGGAAATCCGATGGTTTTGGCAGTTGGAGTTGCTGCCCTGGCGTTGGTCACCATTTTTGCTTTTATTACGTTGCCGGTAGAATTCGATGCCAGCAACCGTGCACTGGCCTGGCTGCAAACCAACCGCGGGATTATGCAGGTTGAAACCGAGAACGAGCAAGCAAAGGATGCTTTGTGGTGGGCAGCAATGACGTATGTTGTGGCAGCCCTCGGATCATTAGCTACGTTGGTTTATTACGCCAGTATGCTTATGAACCGAAGAGATTAAACTTCTTTTAAACAACAAGCCCGGCTTCAGAAATCATCTGATGCCGGGCTTGTTTGTTATAAAGTTTCCTTATTGTTAGTTTAACTTGTAAGGAGCGATAAGGTAAAATTTAGGAATATTAACGTTGAACAGTCCGTTATCTACAATGCGCTTCATTTCATAACTCCCTTTCATGCTGCCCATATCAGTTTTGAGGTTGCACCCAGACACGTATTCGTGATTATCACCCGGCTCAATTACCGGCTGTTGACCCACAACCCCTTCGCCATTTACTTCGCGATTAGCTCCGTTTGAGTCAAAGATTTTCCAGTGGCGGGTTAAAAGTTGAACACTGTATTCTGTTAAATTTTCAATATTAACCTTGTAGGCAAACATGAAATGCTCGTTGGCCGGATTGGAATACTCTGGCTGATAAATAGTTTCTACTGATACCTTTACGCCCTCCGTAATTTCAGTCACCATAAAAATAAATTTTAATCAAGGTAATAATATAATTTGTAAACAAAAACCTCAGGCGAAATCAGGCTCAAATTTTACTTCAATATCATCAAGAACAGCGTTAATATCATCAATGTTTTCCAGTGAGACTAGTTTCATCCGATAATTTTTAAAATCTGGTATTCCCTTAAAATAATTTGCATAATGCCTCCTCATTTCAAATATGCCAGTTTTAGGGCCTTTCCAGGCGATGGATTTTTCAAGGTGAGTTCTGCAAACTGAAACACGTTCGCTCAGGCTCGGGCCGGGAAGCTGTTCGCCGGTTTCAAAGAAATGCTTAATTTCCCTAAAAATCCAGGGGTAACCAATTGCGGCACGGCCAATCATAATACCGTCTACCTCAAACTCAAGCCGCCAGTCTGCAGCCTTGGCTACACTGTCAATATCGCCGTTACCAAAAATGGGAATTTCTATTCTGGGGTTTCGCTTAATCTGCCTGATTAACGTCCAGTCGGCGCTACCTTTATACATTTGGGCTCGCGTACGGCCGTGAATAGTCAAAGCCTTGATGCCGATGTCCTGTAAACGCTCGGCTACTTCGCACACGTTCCTGGTATTATCATCCCATCCCAACCTGGTTTTCACGGTTACCGGCAAATGAGTAGAATCAACAACCGCTTTGGTCATTTTTACCATTTTTTCAATATCCTGTAGTAAACTTGCCCCAGCCCCGCGGCAGGCCACGTTTTTTACCGGGCAGCCGTAGTTAATGTCTATCAGATCGGGATTAACTACGGTTGCAATGCGGGTGGCTTCACGCATACTTTCTATTTCGCTACCGAAAATCTGTATACCGATGGGGCGCTCGGATTCAAAAATATCAAGTTTCTGTCTGCTTTTCGCGGCATCGCGGATCAGACCTTCGGATGAAATAAATTCGGTGTACATCATATCCACTCCGCTCTGTTTGCACACATAACGGAACGGCGGATCACTCACATCTTCCATTGGAGCCAGTAGCAGCGGGAACTCGCCCAAATCTATATTTCCGATCTTAACAGACATTAGTTATCTTCAACGCAATTTTAACGGTTTTTCAAATCGCAAAATTACAAATAAATACCCATCATGGTGTCAGGGCGGTCAGATCAACGTCATCCTTTTGTTTCTTTAATTCTGCTGCTTGCGTTCGTTTTTGTCGGGGCTATTATATTTACACTAATCGGTGCAATAGCAGGAGGAGTTATTTTCGGATTGCCGGATCTCATGCGGTTTTTTGGCGGCGATATGGCCGCAAATATTGAATTGGTAAAGCTTATCCAAATTTTCTCAAGTATTGGGATGTTTGTAGTGCCGGCTATCGTTTTTGCCCGGGTTCAGCAGCCCGGCGGCTGGTTAGACTATTTGAAGCTGGAGTCAATACAGCCGGTGTTGGCACTGCTCACCGTGGTGCTCATGTTTAGTTCACTTCCGTTGATAGAACTGTTTGCGGTGCTAAATGAGCAGATGAACCTGCCTGATTTTATGAACGGCTTAGAGTCCTGGATGAAATCGAAGGAAGATCAGATGGCCGAACTTACCCGGCAATTATTGGTTATGAACTCGGTTAACGCACTGCTATTAAACCTGCTTATGCTGGCGGTAATTCCCGCAATAGGCGAAGAATTTATTTTTAGAGGTTGTCTGCAACGGATTTTTTTGCGGATGACTAATAAAAATCATTTAGCTATATGGCTTACGGCAATTGTCTTTAGTGCAATTCATGTCCAATTTTTCGGCTTCCTGCCACGAATGTTGCTTGGAGCTCTGTTTGGCTATCTGCTGGTCTGGAGTAATAACCTATGGTTACCCATCATTGCTCATTTTATTAATAATGCCACTGCCGTTATAACTGCTTATATTTTCCAGCAACAGGGAAAATCATTTGACGAGATAACCGTGGCAGAACCATCAGGCTGGCCTATTTATCTGTTAAGTTTTTTAGCCACTGCATCGCTGATTTGGTATTTTCGCAAAATAGCGCTCCAGAATACCCACAATCCTTTGACCTACAATGGAGCAGGGCTGGATTAAGATTTATACATCTGCCGACTTTTTTAAATCTGAGCTGGTGAGGCAGGTGCTTACAGACCATGATATGGGCGCCATAATAATTGATAAGCAAGGTTTTCCGTATCGTATTGGCGAGGTTGAGGTTTACATACACCCGGATCATTTCCAAACCGCCCTCGAAATTATTGTTAAAAACGAACTATAAATATTGGTAAAAGAAATCTAAGAAAATGAAAACAAGAGCAATAACCGGATTTTTTTTTGTTGCCGTGATGCTGGCGTCCGTGCTTTTTAGCCAATATGCCTTTGCCTGTTTCTTTTTTTTCCTTATTATTTTTAGTCTTGCAGAATTTTACAAACTGACAAGCTCGGCTCAAATCAAGCCGCAAAAATTTTTGGGAATGCTTTTGGCTGCTTCTGCATACATTCCACTGGCATTTTATTATATCAGCCACAAGCCCATAGAATATCTGTTTATTACCATACCAGTTTCGTTGGCCGCTATTGTCACAGAATTATATCGCAGGGCGCAAAATCCTTTCCATAACATCGCTTACACCCTATTTGGGGTTCTGTTTGCATCGGTTCCTTTTTGCTTTTTTTTCGCATTGGCTTTTCGCGACGAATTGTACAATGCACACTATCCGCTTGGTTTTCTATTACTGCTTTGGGCCAGCGATACAGGGGCTTATCTTTTCGGCATCAGCCTGGGTAAAACAAAGCTTTTTGAGCGGCATTCGCCAAAAAAAACCTGGGAGGGTTTTGCCGGCGGACTGCTAACCAGTCTGGCAACCGGCTGGATTTTAAGTTTGTACTTTAAAGAACTTTCGCTTTATCACTGGCTCGCGGTTTCGGTCATTGTTGTAATTGCAGGTACCCTTGGCGATCTCACAGAATCCATGCTTAAACGAAGCGTGGAGGTAAAAGACTCGGGCAATTTTTTACCCGGCCACGGCGGCTTGCTCGACCGTTTTGACGGCTTTCTTTTAGCGGCGCCTTTAGTATTTGTATATTTGCAGCTCATCCGGCTGGTATAAACCCCGGCACACAGGTTCAATTCGCAGTCTTTACCTTTTGGAACAATTATAGTATAGCTAACGCAGCAATTAGCATTTTTTAATGGAAGAACCGATATATCCCGAACATCATAAATCAACAGAAAATACACATGTACAGCAAGATCGCTCTTTGCTTTACATGAGTGTAATACTCGGAATTATCGTGTTGGTTATGGGCTATCTTACCCTTTTTGTTGAAGACTTAAGCACGTTGTTTTCTAAGCCGGCAGAAGTTGTTGCAGTTATTGACGATGAATCAGGGATACTGAACAAGAATTTAGGAATGAACGATGATCAGGTGAAAACATCGCTTGTAAAATTTATCGAAGCATTTTATTACGACCAGCGTAAAGGATATTTTGATCCGCCAAGCTATTTCGCCCCCATTACAGAAACCTACTACAATTACCATAATCTTACCTATAAACGCCTTCGCGATATTCATCATCTTCGCTTACGCGAATTGGAAAATCTCGATCAGAACTGGATCGTATCATCGTTAAAGTTCGACAGGCAAGGTGAAAATTTGGTTGCCACCTATTGGAATAGTGTGAGTTATTTTAAAAAGGACTGGGGAAAGCAAGAATCAGCGGATATTAAAAACGAAATGATTATAAACCCTGAAGGTAAAATTATCTCGTTGAGAGAATTGGAGATCAAAAACTTCAGTTCGTATGTAGTGCTGGTTGCGGCCGACAGTTTGGGTGAAGAAACCGGATATACCGGTCCTGGTTCTGAAGACGATGCCCGGCCTGCCTTGAATACAGAGGCTTTATATGAAGGTAAACTCTACGATCTTGGTTCGGTAGAACAAGCTCCGGAATTTCCGGGAGGTCAAAAAGCGTTCGGTTTGTTTCTAGGATCTAACATCCGCTACCCGACCGCTGCCCGCGAAAACAATGTGCAGGGGAAGGTTTATTTAGGTTTTGTTATTGAAAAAGACGGTAAGCTTAGCGATGTAAAAATTATAAAAGGAATTGGCAGTGGTTGTGATGAAGAAGCTTTGCGGGTTTTAAAGAATAGTCCGCCCTGGAAACCCGGCTTGGCAGAGGGCAAGCCCGTTCGTACTTCTTATATCTTTCCGGTAACTTTTCAGTTGGCAAACCAATAATCAGGCAGATGTTTCTGCTACCGGAAGGGCTATTTCCCGTAGTATCTCAATTGCAGTTTCAACAGAACTTACATGTTCAACCGCCAGCCTTAATGAATTTTTAACTTCGCGGAGGTTGCAAATACGGGGATGCGCCTGCAAAAATTGAAGAACGCGGTCAAACTGTTCTGTTTCAAAATATGCAGATTGTTTATTGGTGATGAAATAGCCCTTCAGCGTGTTTCTCTTCAGAGATATTTTCTCAAACCCGATCATTTTACCAATCCACTGTAATCGCCAGGTATTCAACAATTCCCGCACGGCAGGCGGAATTGGGCCGAAACGGTCTATTAGTTGCTGCTCAAACTGCGCAAGTTCTGCTTCGTTTTCAAGTTTAGATAATTCGGTGTACAAATTGTAACGCTCTGTTATGTTGGTAACATATTCATCGGGAATCAGAACTTCTAAATCAGTATCTACCTGAGTAAAAGAAATAAACGGCCGTGGCTTTTCTTCGCTGAAAAGCTCCTTGAATTCGTCTTCTTTAAGCTCCTGAATAGCCTCGTCAAGTATTTTATGATACATCTCAAAGCCGATTTCGGCAATAAAACCGCTTTGTTCAGCGCCTAACAAATTTCCGCTTCCGCGGATATCCAGATCTCGCATGGCCACGTTAAAGCCGCTTCCAAGGTCAGAAAATTCTTCTATCGCACTGAGGCGCTTTCGGGCTTCGCTGGTGAGGGTTGATAACGGAGGGCTCAGTAAATAGCAAAAAGCTTTTTTGTTAGACCGCCCAACCCGTCCACGCATCTGGTGCAAATCGCTTAAGCCGAACATATGCGCATGATTGATGAGAATGGTGTTGGCGTTGGCGATGTCTAAACCGGCTTCTATGATGGTAGTGGCCACAAGTACGTCGTAGTCTCCGCTAACAAATTTCATCATTACGTCTTCCAGGGCATCGCCCTCTAACTGCCCGTGTGCTATGCCGATGCGTGCTTTTGGAACTAACTTTTGTATCAACCCGCCGAGTTGCATCAAATCCTGAACCCTGTTGTGGATAAAAAATACCTGACCGCCGCGGTCAATTTCAAATTCAACAGACTCTTTAATTAGTTTCTCATTAAACACATGAAGCTCGGTAAGCACGGGCTGCCGGTTGGGGGGTGGCGTACTAATAATACTCAGATCGCGTGCGCCCATTAACGAAAAATGCAGGGTACGCGGTATTGGTGTTGCTGTTAATGTAAGCGTATCTACATTCACTCTAAATTGTTTTAACTTTTCTTTTACGCTTACGCCGAATTTTTGCTCCTCATCTATTATCAGCAAACCCAGATCTTTAAACTTAACGTCCTTACTAACAATGCGGTGTGTGCCAATAATGATATCTACTTTTCCATCGGCAAGTTTCTGCAACGTTTCTTTGATCTGTTTACTTGATTTAAACCGGTTTATGTAATCAATTGTGCATGGAAAATCGGCTAACCGCGAAGAAAAGGTTTTAAAATGTTGTAGCGCCAGAATAGTTGTGGGAACCAGAATAGCAACCTGTTTACTATCCGCAACCGCCTTAAATGCCGCTCTGATAGCTATTTCTGTTTTTCCGAAGCCTACATCGCCGCAAACCAAACGGTCCATTGGGTGCGGAGATTCCATGTCTCTCTTCACATCTGCTGTAGCTTTTTCCTGATCGGGGGTATCTTCATAAATGAAAGAAGCTTCCAACTCGGTTTGCAAATAGGTATCAGGATAAAACGCATTTCCGGTTTGCGATTTACGTTTCGCATAAAGTTTTATCAGATCGCGGGCAATGTCTTTAACTTTTTTTTTTGTACTTTTTTTGAGCTTATCCCAAACGTCGGTTCCGAGCTTGTTCATTTTCGGAACAGTGCCGTCTTTACCCGAATACTTGGAAATCCTGTTTAGCGAATTGATATTAACGTACAGCAAATCGTTATCGGCATAAACCAGCCTGATCATCTCCTGTGATTTTCCGTTTACATCTATCTTTTCCAGCCCCGCGTATTTACCAATGCCGTGATCAATGTGGGTAATAAAATCACCCGGTTTTAAATCACGAAGTTCTTTCAGGGTGATCGCCTGCGAGCGCACATATCCTTTTTTTAGTTTGTACTTGTAATAGCGGTCAAAAATTTGATGATCTGTGTAGAACGCAAGCTTTTGACCGAAATCAATAAAACCTTCCCGTAAGGATAAATGCACCGGGGTAAATTTTACGGTTTTATCAATATCGTCAAAAATGCTGTACAGCCGTTCTATCTGTTTTGTAGAATCGGTAAAAATGTAGTTCTGCACCTGCTGTTCTTCGTTTTGCTTAAAGTTGTGAATGAGCAGGTTAAAATCTTTGTTAAAAGACGGTTGCGGCTTGATGTCGAAGCCAACAACTTCATCGGGGGTGTAAAAATATTGTTTGCCAAATTCAATCATCGCAAAATCTCCAAGCTGATCGGCTAACAAATTATGACCGGAAAAATTAAATTTTGGATCAACCCAGTGCTGATTTTGTTTTTTGTCTTCGGCTGGTAATGCTTTCCAGAATTCCACCGATTTTTTATATCCATCGCGGATGACATCCAGAGAAAACTGAACATCGGCAAACCATAGAATGGTATCCGCATCAATATATTCAAGCAATGAAATATTATTTTCAGTTAAAAACTTAGCCTGCACGTTGGGAACAATAGTTATGCTTTTTACCTGATGAACGGATAGCTGGTCTTCGGGTTGAAAAGTGCGGATACTTTCGATGAAGTCGGCAAAAAACTCAATGCGGTAAGGCAGATCATGCGAGAAGGAAAAAATATCTACAATGCCGCCCCGAACCGAAAATTGGCCGGGTTCATAAACAAATTCTACCCGTTCAAAATCGTACGCGATTAAAAATTCATTGATGAAATCAATATTTAACTTGTTGCCGGTGGCAATTTCAAGGGTATTTTTTTCAAGGGCTTTGCGGTCAATAACCTTTTCGGCCAAAGCCTCCGGATACGTAACAATAAGGCGATTTTGTTCGCTGGTGTGGTTTAATTCATTTAAAACTTCGGCCCGCTGCAAAACATTGCCGCTATCTGTTAATGTAAAGTCAAAGGATTTACGGAAAGACGAGGGGAAAAAGAGAACTTCCCGCTCGAGCAGATTTTCCAGATCGCTCACAAAATAAGCCGCTTCTTCCCGATCGGGAAGGACAAAAAGCATCGTTCTTTTAAGCAGGGAATGCAGTGTTGCCGCGATTATCCCAACGCTCGACCCAACCAACCCTTTTAAATGTATGCGGGGATTTTTTTTGGTGTTCAACGCGGTTGCGAGATTTTCAACCCGCTCATCGGTGCCGTATAGTTCTAATATTTGCCTGATGTTCACTTACTTTAAATTTCGACGCAAATATACAAGTAACGGCAAGGAATGCAGTTTGTTGGTTTATTTGAAAAACCGGAGGGCTCTTTATCTGTTGAAATTATTTAACTTTAATCCACTTCAAACCATCAATTAAACCAAAAATCTTAATACAACTAATGGGAAACGCAATCAAATACGGCCTTTTTATCGGTATCGCCAGTGGTATCTGGATACTCATTTTACACTTCGCTGGAGTTTATCATACAGATCAATCTCAATCAGGAAATTATTCCTGGCTTGAATATGCGTCAATTATTATCCCTTTACTTGGGCTTTATCTTGGGATTAAAAATTTTAGGGATCATATAAATGTGGGTCGCATGGAGTTTATTGAGGGCTTATTTGAGGGTTTCAAAATTATGATTGTGGGCGGAGTGATCGCCGCGTTTTTTGCTGTGGTATATGTTCAATATTCGCCATCGGTTTTAAATACTGATTACATGGGACGCATTGGCGGTGCCGGTATAGTTGGAATTCTTTTTAATCTTGTAGTTTCAATAAGCCTGATGAACAAACAGAAACATCTGTAATGAACGTTAAATTCCCGATAGAACTCGCTGTCTGGATTACTGCCTTAGTGCTGCTGGCCTGTAGCCATCCGGCCCACCATCATTTTACGCTGTGCCCGTTAAATAATTTGGGGCTTTCCTGGTGCCCGGGTTGCGGGCTGGGGCGGTCGCTCAGGTCGCTTATGCACCTTAATATCTCTGAATCTATCAAATATCATTGGTTTGGAATCCCGGCCTTCACAATACTCCTTCATCGTATCTGGCAATTAATACAAAAATTCAATTTAAATTAGGGCAATCAAACCCTAAAATGATGTATCAAAATTTATTAATGAACTTGAAAGGAGTTAGCCCCGAGGAACTCATGTATTTAGAACAGGTGATGAAAAATATGGAGCCGGAGCAAGCCAAAAATTTTGTGATGTATTACACCGGCAAGAGAAAAGATCCCCAGGATATCCTGCTCTTTACCCTGTTGGGCTTTGTTATCATCGCTGGCGTGCAGCGCTTTGTTTTAGGGCAAATTGGTATGGGAATTCTTTATCTGCTAACGGGAGGCCTGTGCCTGATCGGGACGATCGTTGATTTAATCAATTATAAATCTTTGACGGCAGAACACAATCAAAAAATGGCTTACGAATGCGCCCGGATGATCCACTCAATGAACCGGCCCGGCACAGAGTGAGTTTTCCCCCAATTCCATCACCTTTTTCGGTTCACCGCCCCATCTTATCTCCATCAGCCAGCCCATGCAGTTAAAGAACCTTGTTAGTTTTCTGGAAACCGTAGCTCCTCTGTATTTTCAGGAAGAATATGATAATAGCGGCTTACTCGTAGGCAACGGCGATATGGAAGTTTCAGGGGCGCTGGTGGCACTTGATTGTACCGAAAGTGTAATTGAAGAAGCAATTAAAAAAGGTTGCAATCTGGTTATTTCGCATCACCCAATTATTTTTAGCGGTTTAAAAAAGCTCACCGGTAAAACCTATGTCGAGCGGGCAGTTATAAAGGCTATTAAAAATGATGTGGCGCTCTACGCGATTCATACAAATCTGGATAATGTAATTAATGGCGTCAATTCCCGAATTTGCGAAGTGATTGGGTTATCGGGCTGTACAATTCTGGCTCCTAAGGAGAATGTGCTTAAAAAATTGATAACCTATGTTCCGTTAGAGCATTCTGAGAATGTTTTGGAGGCGCTATTTTTGGCTGGTGCCGGCAAAATAGGAAAATATTCAGAATGCAGTTTTAGTACCAACGGCATCGGCAGCTTTAAAGCCGGAGCTGATACGAACGCCTATGTTGGCGAAAAAGGAGTACGGCATCGGGAACCCGAGAAACGATTGGAGGTGGTTTTCCCGGCTAACATCGAGCGGCAGGTGTTGCAGGCATTGCACCTTGCGCATCCGTATGAAGAGGTTGCTTACGATGTTTATAGTCTCTCTAATAAATATTACAATGCCGGTTCTGGAATGATTGGTTTGCTGCCGCAGCCCATAGATGAATTAGAGTTTTTGAACCTGCTAAAAGGAAAGTTAAACACAAATCTGATCCGGCACACCGATTTGCTCGGCAAGAAAATACACCGGGTTGCCGTTTGCGGCGGTGCGGGCAAATTTTTACTCCCGAACGCAATTGCTGCCGGGGCCGATATATTTGTTAGCTCTGATTTTAAATACCATGATTTTTTTGATGCCGATAGAAAAATTCTGGTCGCCGATGTGGGACACTATGAAAGTGAGCAGTTTACGCAACAGTTATTGGCGGATTTAATTAGGGAAAAATTTCCTAACTTTGCCCTCCGTTTAACAGAAGAAAATACAAACCCAATAAATTACTTGATTTAATGGAACAAACAGTAGAAAATAAACTAAGGGCTCTATACGAGCTTCAGACAATCCATACTCAAATTGATAAAATCCGTCAGATCCGCGGTGATCTTCCCATGGAGGTTTCTGATCTGGAGGATGAAGTTGCAGGCCTGGAAACCCGGATCCAGAAAATTAAAGCGGAGCTTGATGAATTGGAAGATTCTATTGTGAACCGCAAAAATATGATTAAAGAAGCCTTGGCGGCGTCAAAAAAATACGAAACCCAGCTCAACGAAGTAAAGAACAATCGTGAGTACGATGCTATCACTAAAGAAATCGAAATTCAGGGTTTAGAGGTGCAGGTTTCTGAGAAAAAGATCAAAGAACATAGTTTTGAGATTAGCAACAGGACAGAGGGTTATGAAAAAACTCTTGCCGAACTTGAGCAGCGCAAAAACGATCTTCAAAATAAAAAGGATGAGTTGGGGTTAATTACCGCAGAAACAGAAAAAGAAGAAGCCGTTTTTTTGAGCAAAGCCAAAGAAGCAGAAAAACAGGCAGATGAGCGTTTGCTAGTGGCTTACAACAGGTTGCGAAACAACTCTAAAAATGGTTTGGCAGTGGTAACCATCCAACGTGATTCCTGTTCCGGGTGTTTTAACCAGATTCCGCCTCAAAGACAATTAGACATCCGCCAACGGAAGAAAATTATTGTTTGCGAGCATTGCGGCAGAATTTTGGTTGATGAAGGTTTTGCGTTGTCAGAAGGGCAACAAGTAGCCGTTAGCGAATAAAAAAACCACTCATATAAAATACGAAAGCGGCCCAAAAAGCCGCTTTTATTGTTCGACCAATATTTATTTATCATAAGTAGTTGGGTGGTTAAGAAATTTGTTGACAGACTTACCAAAAAAGATTTCTGCTTTTAGTAGAAATCCTGTTAATTGTTACGCTGAACCTTTTGTAAGTGAGCTAAGCAAACAATTTTTATATATTGCTATTATTAGGTGAGTTTAAATTGTATAGTTACTTTTTAATGAGACCAAAGCATTCTGTTTTAATTATTGCTTCTATTATAATATGTTTCGTAATGTCCGTCTTGGAGGTCAATACAGAACATATCAGCAATACCTTTGGTGACGAGTATGATAGCTATGTACAATCGGATAATTCCTCTTATCACGCCGCTATAAAAATAATTCAGGATCTTGTTCCTGTTAATTTTACACTGCATGGTTCAATATCTGCACCAGAGTTAACGTTAACCGGTTATTTACCGGCTTGTCGTACAGCAGCTCCGCCCGATCAAGTATCCTGTAAAAGGTTTATTTTGAACTGCTCATTTCTAATCTAAGATTTTCTTCCGGTAGCTACTCGCCCCCTGTCATAGTTCAATAAATTGATTGAATCTATAAAGCTATTTCCATTCCTGGAACTAGTTTAGTTTTCTCGTTCCTGACATTCAGCTATGCATCATTATGTTTGATAAAATCATTCATTTCTCCATCAATAATAAACTTGTAATTGGTTTTTTTA
>JBGTBV010000293.1:0-3652 GCA_041749185.1 Daejeonella sp.
TATCCATTTTTGGGTACAAGGGAAAGATCATCCGAGACCTGAAGCATTATAAAAAAAGTGTCTTGCTGGCACTATTGCTGGTCCTGCCTCTTGGTTTCCTGCTTGAATTTACGGCATCTCTTTTTAAACGCGGCGGAATTATCAGGGTGTATTGTTTGCAGAAGCAGTAAGCTTTGCCGGAAGATACCGTGCAGAAATTACGGTGATAAAGAGGCCTGAAAAAAACCAGCTGATGTAGGAAATATAAGGAGAGGTTTCAAGTTCGGATGTTAAAAAAGGTACCAAAAACCCAATTTTTATCAGCAGCAGCACCAGGCAAAGCTGTTTTTCTTTCCCTTTAAGGTGGTAAAACCATTTGTAACTGAGTTTAACCAGTGCAGCGTACATCAGCATATAAAGCCCCATAGCAACAATGCCGGCCTGAACGCCGATGATGATAAACTGGTTTTCTCCACCCGTGTTATCGCCGAGCGAACCTGCCACCCGACCAGATGCACCCAACCCTAAACCCAAAGGATTTTGAATCATCGCGTTAATTCCTTCAACCCATTCAAGCACATGACCGGCACTGGATGGATTTGTGAAATTTAGTGTACTGATCACAAAATCCTGAACATCCTCATCATTAAGCAGAAACAGGAAGTATAAAACTGCTAAAATCATCAGGGCATGAATAAAATTTAACAGCAACCGTTTACGGGTTATCAGCGCATAAACGTAGATGATCAAAAAATAACTCAACAGAGATGATCGAGATAAGGCGAGAAATATACTGATCTGGGTTGCGACCAATACTATCCAGCCAAATGCATCCGGTTTAAACCGATAATTGTCTGAGGTGTATATGGCCGCTATTACCGAAAGGGCCAGCAAGGTAGCGGCGGCATGCTCAAGCGGATTGGCAAAAAAACTGGCGAACCGTTTAATGCCCGCTTCGGCTTCAAATGTGTATGTTAAGCCGTAACTGCCGGTAGCGTTAAAATTGTAGAAATAATAATGGTAGTCTGCATAGCCTGTTATCGTTTGAAAATGCTGATAGAAAGAAAATTCAGCCAGCGCAACCGCTGCGGCCGCCAATGTTAAATACAAAATGTATTGGAAATATTTAGCCAGATAAACTTCTTTGAGGCTAAGTAAGCGCCCGCTGAAATAAATGAGTGGGAAGAAAGAAATGCTTTTAAACGCAACCAGCCGGTTTGCAAAAGCCTGTCCGCCGACAGGCAGCACCGCATACAGAAACAAATACAGGAAATAAGCTATGACCAGATAATCAAGCCAATGGTACTTAAAGCGAGTTTTAAGGTTTATCAGCTGGCTGCTGAGTAACAGAAAGATGAGCAATTCTTTAAACACCTGGAGAAAGCCGATAACGCCGCCAAATCCCATGCTGAATGTGATGGAAAGCGTGCTGATATAGATGGGCAAACCAAAAAGCAAAAATAACAGCGCAGATTGCCGGTTGCCGGTGATTATCCCTTTGAGGGCGAAAATAAAGGAGGATATATAAATAAGCGGAAAAAGAATCAGCATATTAATCTATTGAAGTTTCAAGGATGCGCATTCCGTTCCCTACTAATCACTAACTCATACATGATAATAGCCGAAACCTCGATGAAGAGCGTGTAAGCGCCCAGCAGATAAATATTTTTTACGCTGCTGATTCCAAAAGCCAGCCCAAAAGCCAGCCCGAGCAACAGCAGGGCTATGCCGAAAATAGAACGGTTATTTTCGCGTATAAGCAACTCGAGAACATTTAGCGCATTGAACGCAGCGGCAATTCCCACTAATGACATGATGCGCAAAATGGTTTCGGCAGTGGGATTATGTTCGCCCGTTATCAGCATTATAATTGGATCAGCAAAAAGCATTAAGGCAACCGAAAAAACTACGAGAGCAAGTGTGAGGAGCCACTTAACCCGCTTTTTAAAATGCTCAAACGCTGCCCGATCCTGGCTGAAAAGTGCTGCGGCCTTAGGGAAAACCGAATTGGATACAGACATGATCATGAGTCTTGACGACCACATGATTTTATCGCAGAGGGAGTAAGCGCCAAGCCACATCGGATTACCCCATCGGGCCAGCGCAAACAGCATTAACGATTGTTGCAGATGAACAGAAATGTTGTTCCCAACTAAAAAAAAATTCTTTCCGGCCATCTGCTGCAAATCTGCACGGGTGGGAACTTGAAATACCAGGCCGTTGCTCACTACCCCGCGTACCAACAAAAAAATATAAACCAACGTATTAGCACCACCGATTAAAAAGTTGACCCAAATAGCCTGCTGCGCCCCACGTATCAGAAGCAAAATACTGATAATAATGAGCAGTTTACCCACCAAATTTGCCAGATTATAAATTGCCAGTTTTTCGGTTCCGAGGTATAAAAAAAGAGGATTTACCACCTCAGAAAATATCAGCGGGATGGCAAAGAGGTAATACTGGTAATTCAAAAAATCGCCATACCCGACAAAAAAAAATATGGTGATAAAGGGAATAAATATGAGCAGGCGAATGAAGAAAGTATTATAGAAAACTGCCGACAAATTTTGCCGGTTATCTTTCTGGATAGCAACATCTTTAACACCAGACTGACTGGTGCCAAAGTTTACAACGATGCCGAGCAGACCGGCGAACGCATTCGATACCATAATGAGCCCGAACGCTTCGAGCCCGACAATACGGGTGATGATGGGATAAAGCAGAATCATCAGCAAAGCATTTGATAGCTGAATACTGCTGAGGTTTACGAAGTTGGACAGGATTCTTGTCTGCTTTAACCGCCAAATTACACCTGCTACCAAATCTTTCAAAGCCGTTTGTTTGCGGGTAAAATTAAAATAAACTATTTGATATTACGGATGCAGGTTTTACAGTAGAATCGGCTTCTTTTGAAAGAAGTCGGCCGATGGTTATCAGCAGGAAGGGAGTTTTAACCCATAAAAAAACTCAGGGCAAAAGAAAAAGCTGGAGTCCTAAGGACTGCCAGCTCTTTCATCTAAATTAACGCTCTCGGGTATTTATACTTCAAAAGGCCGTAAAAGTTTCGCCCAATTGCAAATAAGTTCAGTTTATTTCGTAACAACCTAACTCAGAGGGGAATATTCTTGTGCGGTCGAGCATATCTTTTTTTAAAAATTCATCAAAATAAGCGTCGCTGCTTAAATCCAGCCCGGTGTTAATCGCCGGACTGGTTTGCTGGAGGGAATAATCTTCCTTTACGGGATCTATAAACAGCGGGTCTGCGTTTAGCAAATTACCACTAAGGTTTGCATTTTTTGTGCGGATCAGGTTACCTGCGATCAATGCACTAAAAATTCCGGTTCCCTTTCTATCAGTAATAAATTCATCCGCGTTGCTTCCCCAAATAATGTTGTTCACCATATTCACATTCAAAGGCTCTGTTTGCAGACCGCTGCCGGCAGAAAAGTAATCGGCAAAAAAAACGGCCGGGGTTTGCCTCGAAAAATTAAAGTTGAAACCGGCCAGGGTATTCTGCTTTAGATCATACTTTCCGCCCAGCACACCGTAAACCAAAAACTGTCCGCAGTTAAAAATGAGGTTATTAAATGCTTTAACATCCGCATTATACATCAGCAAACCGGTAACCTGCATATTTTTAATAATGCTGTTGGCCAGGATGAGTTTGGGATTG
>JBGTBV010000294.1:0-15746 GCA_041749185.1 Daejeonella sp.
TCATTTCCAAACGCACAAGCCGGACTGCAAATGTTCCAGCGGTCGTAATGTAAAACCTCAAACTCGGGGTAGGCGGTAATGCGGATGGGGTAGAGGTGGCAGGAGATTGGCTTTTTCCAGGCTATTTTCCCGTCTTCATAGGCTTTCTCTATGGCGCATTTGGTAATGCCGTTTTCCCATGTAACATAGGCGCATTCTTTTCGGGTATCCACACAGGGTGTTGTAAAATCACCTTCAAAGTCTTTAACGTACGTTCCAACGTCTTCAATGGTTTGAATACCTTTTTTGGTCATGTAAGGTTTTACATGAGGATAAATTTCGTTCAAAACATTAAGTTCCGACAGTTCCAGCGGTGCACCCGAGTCGCCTTCTATACAACAGGCGCCTTTGCAGCGGTTTAGGTTACAAACAAAATTTTCGCGTGCTACATCTTCATGCACCAATGTGCCTTGAATTTCAATCATTGATCTGCTGATTTTATCCGGGGAACCGAATTAAGACGACTAATTTACCTTGCCGCTGTAAGCGGATATTTTAAGCCAGTGGCCGATGTGAGCTCCATTGTTACCGCTCCGACCAGTATTTCAACCTGAGCCTTAACCGGGATGCGGTTATTGTCGTCGGTTATCCATAAATGAAGTTTGCTGTCTTTGCGGAAGATACGACCCGGTTGTATCGAAGGACTGAATTTCAGGCATCTGAATTTTCCAAGTGCCGTTTTTACCATCTCTTTTCCCACATACTCTACTTCCAGATCGGTAACAGCATCGTCCAGAAAGTAGTCCATAGTAAATTTATCGCCAGGTTTAATGTTGGTCAGGTCAATACTACGAGCAAAATAATAGGCAGAAACAATATCAAATGTTTGGCCATCTCCTTTAAAATCGCCCTTATTGGTTACAATTTTTTTCTTATTCTGATAAAATCGGGCCTTATCATTGCGGCGGTAGGTGGCTTCTTTAATATTTTCTGTATAGAGATACGGCACCAGGCCAGATTGATCAACATAAGAATCATACCTGTTTCTCACTTTATAAAACACATTAAAAGTGCCTGCTGTGCGGCCTTCGGCCGTAAGCTGATAAACCGGACGGTTATCAAACTTTACCTTTGGCTCGGTAACTTTTAGGGTGGCCTCGGCTGCTGTGATAAAACCGTATTTGAAACGATAATTCAATTCTTCCCCGGCTTTAAATACAGGTTCTTTTTTATTGGCAAGCTCCTGAGCTTTAAGGCCAAGACCGGTAAATATTAGCAGCGTGAATATAATTTTGTTGATCATCTTTTAAGTTTTTTATCTTTTGATACAGAAGTAGGAGCCTTAAACCGACTGAAGGTTTAATGTCAGCTGCCTGCCGCCATGCATCAACTATAACAATTTTTAATCTTTCCGTTTATAAATGGGCACCGTAGAGCAAGGCTCGCCGTACATTATGCTTTTGGCGATGCCTGTTAACCGGGCGGCTAACAGCACAAACGCTGATACAGGAACGTGTATATCTCCGCAGCCTTTCACCACAATGCGCTGATCTCTGAACCTTTCGACGTCTATTTTGTCAATCTCCTTTTGAAAAAGTACGGTTTCTAACGTCTCCAGGTTTCCAAACACAACTGACGCAGCGAATGGCGATAATTTACTCGCGAGCAGCATGTAAGCCCAGGTTGGCACAATAGCATCGGCAGAGCAGATAATACCGACATGTTTTTCAGTGTAAGCAGACCAGTTATGCTCCTTTACAAATTCCCGGAAATCTTTCTCTCTGAGCATCAGCCCATGAAACAGATTGTCTGTGATATCGTATAGGTATCTCTCGCCTTTTGGATACAAATCTGCCAGGTCAAAACTGATGAGGCCGCTTTGCGCTACTTTATTTACAATGTTGTCCTGAATCTCCATGGCGTTATTTCTTTTTACCTCCTAATCAAACTGTCAAGGTTGCCTAATTCTTACAAAAAAAAAATCCGGGAGAAATTAATTTCTCTCCCGGATGCAAATTTACAGAATAGGATGTTAAAAGAATTTCACGCGATTGTCTTTAATTTCGGCCTTGTCTCTTAACACTTTAAAGGAATCTGCAGATGCACGCTGCACAAGTGCTTGCATTAGCTGTGTTTTTTGCTTGTAGACGTTGGTTAACGGTGCCGGATTATTAAAGCCTTCTACCACAAAAACGAAAGCGCCCTGCTCGCCTTTAATCACTGGCGAAAGTTTTCCGGGCTGCGAGCCGAATACTGCGCCAATTACCTTATCTTCCTGTCCGGCTCCCGGTAAAACAGGGTTGGCGAATACAATATTTTGAATTGAAACCGGGGTTTTGCCCGCTTTTTGACCTACCTGATCAATATTTGCAGAGCCGTTTAAGGCCTTTTCTAACTTTTCGGTAAGCCGTTTAGCTTTTACATCCGTTAAAACCACAGATTCTATCTGGTCTTTTACCTGCTCTAAAGGCAAAATACCCTTCTCGTTTACGTTGACCAACTTGGCCACTATAAACTTGTTGTCCGTCTCAAATACCTGATTAGATATGTCGCCTTCGTCTGCTTTATACGCCCATCTGACAAGCTCCCGGGGATTTTCCAAACCCGGGATAGAACCCTGTGTAGCAGTTACATTCTCGGCCAGCATTTTTCTGTAGCCTTGCTTTTTTGTAAGGTCATCAAATGCTTTGGCATTATCTGCAGCGCTTAAAAATGCGTTTGCTTTGCTGTAAGCGGTTTGCTGTGTTTGGTTGCTGCTGGTCAAAGCCTTATCAACCACCGCAACCTTGGCTAAACGCGAAGAACCTTGTTGCGAAACGATTTTTATTACGTGAACGCCAAACTGGGTAGAAATTACTTTCAGTTCGCCGGGCTTGCCGTTAAATACTGCTTCTTCAAATTCTCCAACCATTGCTCCGCGACCAAATGTTCCTAAATCGCCGCCTTTCTCCTTCGTCCCGTCGGTGCCGAATTGGGCTGCAAGTTCGGCGAATGAAGCACCGTTGCTGATCAGCGTTTTTAAAGAATCTGCTTTCGCCCGGGCTTTATCAATGCCGCCCTCTGCTGCCGGGTTTAATAAAATATGGCTGGCCTTAACCGAGTCGGGGCCGGTTTTAAAATCTAAAACTTTGGCCACATAATAACTTCCGTTGTTAAATACAGGACCTACAACACTTCCGGCCGATGAACTGAAAACGAGGGAATCAATAGCCGGATCTAACTGGCCCGGGCGCACATACGAAACCGGTGTTCTTGTATCCGCGTTAAGCGAAACAAACATCGAATCGTTTTTTGCGGTACGAAGATCAGTCAGCAGCTTTTCTATTTGCGTTCTGGCTTCCGCCGAATCTGTTTTAGAGGCATTTGCGTCAAAAACCACATATTCAAACGTCCGGTTTTCTTCAGGGTTTGTAAACCTCGTTTTGTTCTCGTCATAATAGGTTTTGTAATCCTGGTCGGTAAGTTTTATTTCGCTATCGGGGATTGACGCGTAATCCAGATTCACGTAACGGAAACTGGCCAGTTTGTTCCGCTGATTATAATCTTCGCGGGCTTCTAAAGAAGTTACATACAAACTGCTTTTAACCAGGTTGTTGTATTTTTCGGCCAGCTTATTTTGCCGGATGTTTACTAAAAATTGGGTCCATTGCTGGCCTAACTCACTATTCGGATCCTGATTTTTCACATTGTCCAGAAAAGAATTAAGCTGGGTACGGTTAAGCTCTCCGGTTTGCGGATCGCCGAAGTTCTGCACAACCTGCGGGTCTGGATTTGCGCCGGTAATCATATCGTTGAGCTCGTTTTTACTTACCTGCAAACCTAACCGGGCTATTTCCTTTTCCATCAGGATTTGAGATAGGGTCTGGTTCCAGGTATTCTCCACCACGTACGACATCATCTGGGGGTTTAAATTCGCCTGGCCCATCTGCTGTTTAAAGTTATTGGCATTTGCCTCCACCTTTGCGTTAAATTCTTCGATACTCACTGCTTCACCTGCTACTTCGCCCACTTCATTTTGGCTTGCCTGCCAGAACGGACTTCCGGCCTGGATCGCATCGCCTAATAAAAAGGCTACAATTGCAAAACCGATAGCAAACACAATGATCGCCCCGGCACGGTTTCGCAAAAAATTCATTATTCCCATAGTAAACTTATTTTATTTCAAAAGAGGCGCAAGATACAATTTTTAGAAAAATATAAAACAGCGGATTTTTAATAATAGCTAAGGACAAATTATCGCCACCATCAAGTTATAAAATGGTTATCTAACGCTTAAAATCCATCTTTATCGGTTAAACTTAGATCTCCGGTAGACTGATTGATTTCGTAATAGGTAAAGTTTTCGTTAGCCCAGAAACTGGTGCCATAAATGGTGTTGCCGTTTGCAGTTACGCTTACCAGTTTCCCGGATGTAAACCGCTTTTTATTTTCGTCCCAAATCAACTCGTCTGATTTAAAGGTTTCTCCCTTTTCATTGATGGCTACCACGTTACGGTGCAGTTCCACTTGTTTTTCGTTCTCACGCCTGATAGCCTGATCTGCCGTTACCCGGCTGGTTTCTTTAAGGGCTGCATCGTAAAAAATAATGACCACCCCCTTATTCATCTCGTAATACGGATTTTGGGTTTTAAAATGAAGGAGCTCTGGTGCCATCAGTTTGGCTTTTACCTGGGTAGAATCGCTGTAGATAATTTCTACGCCGGTAGACTTATCAAAAGGGATCGGCGATTTTTTTGCCGAAACCTCTTCCACCTCCCGTAAATCATTTTCGCAGGAGAGAGCCAGCATACTTAACGCTGTAAAACACAGGTAATATAAATATAGCCTCGGTTTCATAGGAGGTTATTATTAAACAGGTAAACAAAATCCGAAAACCTTAAGCAGAGCGGCTTAGCGGAATTGCTATTATTTGTCCTTAATCAAACTTCGGCCTGATAAACCATTTATCGTTCATGGTGAACCCTAAGGAGAAGTTCACATAGCGCTCCCGGATCAGGCTGTTCTCCAATGTACCCCGTTGCCCCAGCTCGGCAGCAAAATTAATTTTGTAAAAAGTAGAACGGTTAGATGGCAAAGGCAAACCCAGGCCAAGCGTTACCCCGGTTTGATTGATATCGGAGTTGCCGATGTTTACATAGGTTCTATCGTACTTAAATCCGAAACGGTACTCCACCAGTTTAAAATAACTGCTAACGGCGGTAGGGTCGGGGGTAAATTGTCCGCCAACGGCAACCCCGTATGTATCGTTCAGTCCAGGGTTTTCATCGCCCGAGCGAAAATCAGACCATTTGCCATAAGAAACATCGGCGCCAAACAGCCAGTAATCTGTTTTCTGAAACGCAAAACCCAAACTGTGCGTCACCGGCAGGTTTAATTTTTTACTCTGTCCTTCGGCAAAAAAAGTAGTATCAATGGCAGCAGATTCGGTGCCGGTTGCGAAATCTTTGAGATAACGCGTGGCCAGGGTTGTGGATTTTGAATTAAGCTGATTGCCCGCATTGGCGGCGTACCCGATGATGAATTTGTTGGTTTTACTCAGCTCAGCTTCATATTGCAGGGCCAGATCGAAATTTAAACCGCTGATATTATCGCCTGTTTGTATGCGGGAGTTAAGAGCAGCCAGATCTTCCGGAAACTCGGTAGAGCGGTTCTCTTTAATATTTCCGAAAACATAAGCAGCGTTAAACCCGGCGTTTAAGTTTTTCCCTATGCCAAAGCCATAACCCAAATAGGCTTTAGAGAGCCCACCGTCGCCGCCATAGATGTAGTCTACCTTGCTGCCGCCAACAGTGCCTGAATTTCTGAACTGGTACCCCCGCTGGCTGTAAGGCAGTATTCCAAAACTTAATGCAGATTTGCTGCTAACCGGGATTCCGATAGTAATGTGGCTGAGAAGGGCGTTAAAGCTATTCTCAGAAATGTTAGTTTTGCTCAGCTGGCGCAGATCTGTGGTTACGCCAATGTCAAAGGTGGTAAGTGTTATAGCAGAATACGACGCTGGATTCGACAGGTTGATGTTGCTGTAGGGGCCGAATTTGCGTAGCCCCATGCTTAATCCTCCCAGCGCTTTATTTTGCGGGAGAAGGGCAGCCTTTAAATCGCCTAAGCCAAACCGCGAGTACGGCGAACTTGAAGTATTTTGCGCCGCCGCAGAAAACGAAGTCAACAGGCAGGTTAATAAGAGTATATTTTTAAAAATTTTTATCATTGTAATGGTTGATAACTTCGTTTAAACCAATGAGCACCAGATGTTGCTCGGTTTTAAAAGTGTGCGCAAAGATGGTATTTTTAAGCCGTCTATCAAAGAAATTAGCATCGCCACCGCAGATGATCATTTGCAGCTCAGGGTACCGTTTTTTGTAACTTTCAATAAAGCCCAGCACTTCAAAAAACACCCCATTTTGCACGCCCGATACCATTGCCGACTGGGTGTCATCGCCAAGCGTTTCCTGAAAATCTTCATCAGCGTTCACAAGGGGCAAACGCCCGGTAAAGGTGTGCATTGCTTTAAAGCGCATATTTATTCCCGGCGAAATGCTGCCCCCGCTGTAATTCCCGGCCTGGTCAACCGCGTCGTAGGTTATACAGGTACCGGCGTCAATAATTAAACAATTTTGCCTGCTGTATATACTGCGGGCACCAATAATTGCCGCCAGGCGATCAAGCCCTAAAGTTTGCGGATTGCGGTAATTAATGTTAATCACGGTTTGCGCTTTCGCGGAAAACCGCAAGTAACTACTTATTCCCTGCAATTTTTGTTCTAAGAGATCTGCCTGCTGGCTAACGCTGGAGAGAATACTTTTCTTGATTTTATACTGAGCCGCCAGCGTCTCAACCGGAATTTCATCAGCATGGCTAAAGGTTTCGAAATAACTGATTTGGCCATCAGCGAAAACGGCAACTTTACTGCGGCTGTTGCCAATATCAATAACCAGATTGGCCATTAAGCACTCACGGTTTTTAAAATGGAATCAAACAGGGCCAAACCGTCCTGATTGGCCAGTACCGCATCTGCCGCCCGTTCGGGGTGCGGCATCATACCGAAAACGTTACGGCCGGCATTGCAAATTCCGGCTATATTAACCAACGAACCGTTGATGTTTGAATCGTGGGTTATGTTCCCGGCCTCATCGCAATAGCGAAACAATACCTGATCGTTATCCTGAAGGTTTTTTAGCGTGGCATCATCTGCAAAGTAGTTTCCTTCGCCATGGGCGATCGGGATTTTTAGGATCTTTTGAAGATCTATTGCGGAAGTAATCAGCGAATTGTTCGTTTCCGTTTTGAGGTAAACATTATGGCAGATAAATTTTCGGTTGCTGTTGTGCAGCAGGGCACCGGGCAGCAAGCCAGCCTCGGTGAGTATCTGGAAACCGTTGCAAATTCCCAGAACGTACCCGCCAGAATTGGCAAATTGAATTACTTCCTGCATCAGCGGAGAGAACCGGGCAATTGCGCCAGACCGGAGATAATCTCCAAAAGAGAAGCCGCCGGGCAGAATGATAAAATCAGCGCCTTGCAAGTTATGGTCTTTATGCCAAAGCCGTACAACCTGCTGGCCCATTATTTTTTCTAATACGTAAATAACGTCTTCATCGCAATTTGAACCCGGAAAAACAACTACGCCAAACTTCATGAGGCAAATCTATCTAATTTTTAAGAGGCTTAAAGCAGAGTTGTGTTAAAAAAGGTTAAAGGGAACCAGTTAAAGGGCTATGTGTGTGCGGCGGCGTGGTAAAATATATTTTCTATAACGCTTTTGTTAACATTGCATAAAAATCTGCAATCTTTTGAACCGCAAAAACAAGAAAATCTTCAGCATCCTTATTAAGATTGCGGTGTTGCTTTTGGCATTCGGTTTTATTTTTAATAAACTCAGCAACAATCAAAATATAGAAAACTTTAAGAGGCTTGCAAATGCCCTATCGGCAACAAACGTTGCCTTGGTTATAAGCGCCGTGGTGTTGCTCATGTTCTTAAATTGGTTTTTGGAGGCCTTGAAGTGGAGGTTTTTGGTGCGGCAAATTGAGCCAATTTCGGTATGGCGGGCCATTGAGTCTGTCTTTTGTGGTTTAACCTGGGCAGTATTTACTCCTAACCGCATAGGCGAATATGGTGGCCGCGTTTTCTTCCTATCGCCGCGAAGGCGCATTGTTGGCATGGTAGCGATGGCCGTGGGTGCTATCGGGCAAATGGTAATTACCAATATTTTTGGGTCGCTTGCTCTGCTATGGTTTGTTGGCCGCTTTACAGCCCCAAACATTTTACTCTATTATTCTCTGGTATTTTTGGTATTCGGTTTTTGCGGATTTTTCCTTCTTTTTTATTTTAACATCAGATGGCTGGAGGGCTTGCTATTGCGGATACGCTTTTTAAAACCTTTTCACCGGTTTTTCAGCATTCTGGGCCGGTATAAAAAGAAAGAGTTATTGAGGATATTTATTTACTGCGCCTCCAGATTTATTGTTTTTAGCACCCAGTATTGCCTTATTATCTATTTGCTGGTGCCAAATATTCCGATTTTCGGAATGTTGATGATGATCTTTATTTTGTTTTTCATACAGTCTGCCCTGCCCTCCTTAGATCTGTTAGACGTGGGCGTAAGAAGTATGACGGCGACTTATTTTTTCGGTTTCATCACCAATCAGGATGTTGCTATTATGGCTGCCACCGCCAGTATCTGGTTAATTAATCTGATTATTCCTGCTATTTTAGGCTCTGTATTCGTTTTAAAACTTAATTTTTTTGGCAACAACCGCTCTTAGTGTCCTCACCTTGTTGCTTACATTCTGGTATATCGGCATCGTTATATACCTCCGGCAGGGATGGCGTAAGCTACCCGGCTTTAATAATTTTTTAGAGGAGCCGGCAGTAAGCGTAAGTATTATTATCGCCGCCCGTAATGAGGAGGGCAAACTGGAAAAAACCATTGTTGATATTTTAAATCAGCGATATCCCAAATCTCTTTTGCAACTTATTGTTGTTGACGATCATTCTACAGACCGCACTGCAGCAATTGTCAGAACTTTCGCAAATGACGGTGTTCAGCTACTTTCTCTAAATGAAGACCGGCCGCTCAACTCCTATAAAAAGAAAGCTATTGCCGAAGCTATTAAAATTGCAACCGGAGAGCTGATTGTTACCACGGATGCTGATTGCCGGATGGGCCCGTTCTGGTTGAACAGCATTGCCAACTTCTACAAACAATACGGTTTTAAAATGATTTCGTCTCCCGTGGCTTTTTTTGAAGAAAAAAACGCGTTTGAAGAAATGCAAACGCTTGAGTTTTTATACCTGATTGGTCTGGGTGCGGCAACAATCGGACAGAAAGCACCTTCTACCTGCAACGGCGCAAACCTGGCCTACCGCAAAGATGTTTTTAATGAAGTGAACGGATTTTATGGAATTGATGATCTGGCCTCCGGAGACGATGAGCTTTTACTGCATAAAGTCGCTGCGGCCTATCCCAAGGGCATTGGCTTCTGTAAATCTAAAGACGCCATGGTTTATACCCATGCCAAGCCTAACCTTCAATCGTTCATCCGGCAGCGTAAGCGCTGGGCATCAAAAAGCACGCGTTATAAAAACAAAGGCATCGTTGCGCTCGGCGTTTCCCTTTGGCTTTTTAACGCCCTTTTTTTAATTAACGCTGTTTGCGGATTTTTTAACCCCGTTTATTTTTGGTTAGCGGCGCTAAGTCTGTCGGGTAAATTTCTGGCAGAGCTCTATTTTCTTATCCCGATGTGCCGTTTCGCAGGCCGCGAACGGCTACTCTGGTACCAGCCGCTATTAACCGTTTTGCATATTTTCTATTTCGTGTACATTGGTTTAGCAGGGAATTCTGGCAAATACCGGTGGAAAGGCAGAATGGTGCGGTAAATAACGGTTGATAGTTTGTCCCCTGGTTTTTATGTTTGTCGCCGAATCAGTTTTAATTTGTATGTTGGAAACTCAGTTTACGGGTTAATCGGCTCGCAAATCAAACAATATATATGGACCAATCTCCGGCCCGCCAAACCTGGCGAAGGTTTAAGCGCAACAAACTGGCATTTAGTGGCGTAATTGTAATTGCCCTTATGATTTTAATGGGCATTACCGGTTATCAGATCATGCCAGATAAATCGCCGCTGGCCAATACAATGCTGTTGCAGTTAAGCATCAAAAAGCCCGGTGCCCGCTTTACTATGCTACGGCTTAACAACAATCTAAAAGCCGATACGCTCAACTTTATCGAAGAGATGTTTTTTGGGCAGCCTCCGCTGTACCGCGAAGTTCCGATAACTGCCTACCGGTTTAAAGGCGATTCTATTTTGGTGCGGGAATACATTGGCGATGAAGAAACAGGGGATGAAAACGCATACGCTTTGGCAGAAGTGCTTGGAGCTGCAAAAAATTTAAATAATAACAATTCCATCCCGCAACAGCGCAACCTTGTAAAACAAAAGCAGGTTGTTCAAAAAACGTTCTGGCTTGGAACCGATATTTATGGCCGGGATTTGCTGAGCCGCCTGATATTGGGTATTCGGATTTCGCTTTCTGTCGGCGTTTTGGCCGTATTTATTTCACTGTTTATTGGGGTTAGTTTAGGCGCTTTAGCAGGATATTACGGCGGGAAAACCGATACTGTTATCAGTTGGCTGATGAATGTGGTGTGGTCATTGCCGGCGCTGTTGCTGGTCATCGCAATTTCTTTTGCTCTGGGAAAAGGTTTCTGGCAAATATTTATTGCTGTGGGTTTATCCATGTGGGTAGAAGTTGCCCGTTTGGTACGCGGGCAGATCATCGCGTTGAAGCAGGTAGAATTTGTTGAGGCCGCAAAAGCGCTCGGTTTTACGAACGGGCGGATTATTCTGCGGCACATTCTGCCCAACCTTGCAGGCCCGATATTGGTGGTTGCATCTGCAAATTTCGCCTCCGCGATATTATTGGAGGCCGGGCTGAGTTTTTTAGGTTTCGGCGCCCAGCCGCCCATGCCAACCTGGGGCGGGATGATTAAGGAGCATTACGGCTACATTATCATGGACGCTGCTTATCTGGCCATGTTGCCAGGCCTTGCCATTATGCTAATGGTTTACAGCTTCAATTTGGTAGCCATTGGTTTGCAGGATGCCTTTGATGTAAAATCACAAAATACTTATGTGTAACATTGTGGTTTAATTTTATAAATTTAGCGTTAATCTAACAGAGGCGTTGTATTGGTACATTTTCAAACTTCATCACAGACAGACGAAAGTGAATTAATTCAGTTACTGCTTAAGCGGCAGGCCGAGTTAAATTCGCTTCTGGAGGTTACCCAGGCTATCAATAAGAATAGTCCGGCTACGGTGCTGTTTGAAATGTTGCAGGTAATTCTCAACGTGCATCTCAAAATTGGCACCATGCGCTTACTGGTTAAAGACGAAGGCCATTTTTACTGTGCAAACCGCTTTGGGGGAAAGGCCGAAAACGCACTGGTGTTACAGCAAACTTGCCAGGTATTAGAGGGCACAAGCGGAATTACAGCCCTCAGGACGCATCCAAATCCATTAGTTAACAGTTACGATTACTTCGTGCCCATCTTCCAGAAAGAAGATTCGCAGGCTTTTGTGCTTTTAGGCGATTTTCATACCCGGCCAGAGCTCATCAGCAACGATCTTAACTTTGTTCAAACCCTTATCAATGTAATTGTTGTTGCTCTGGAGAATAAAAAATTGTTTAAAGAGAGTGTTCAGCGGCAATTAATGCAGCGGGATATGGAGCTCGCCAGCGAGGTGCAGTACATGCTGGTGCCGCAACATCTGCCAAAATCAGGCTCTGTTGAAGTGGGCGCCACCTATCTCCCCAATCAAAACATTGGCGGCGACTATTTTGACTTCATTAAAATCAGTCCGCATGAATTTATGTGGTGCATTGCTGATGTGTCTGGCAAAGGCGTTTCTGCCGCTTTGTTGATGGCAAATTTGCAGGCAAGTTTACGGGCCTGGGCATCGGTTGAGACAAACATGGCCAAAATTCTAAGTAAGCTCAATGAGATAGTAGTTTCCAATACCAACGGCGAACGATTTATAACCCTGTTTTTAGGAAGATATAACGAGCAAACCCGCGAACTGCATTACATTAACGCAGGCCATAACGCACCCATTTTGGTTTATGACAATACTATTAAGATGTTAGAAACCGGAACCACTATCATCGGCGCATTTGATGAACTGCCGTTCATAGAAACCGGGAAGGAAGTTTTGCCTGCCGGGAGCCTTATTTTTAACTATACCGACGGGCTGGTGGAAAGCGACAAGGAAGACGTTTTTATTACCGATGACGAACTGGTTGGCTATCTGAAGCAGGCGTGCAAACTCCCGGTAGACGATCTTAACAAAAGCATCCTGAATAGCATAAAACAAAGCTATAAAGCAGAAATGAATTCAGACGATATCACTATCCTTTCAATCCGTATTCTGTAAGATTTTTTAAACTTTCGCTTGAGCTCAAAGCCGGTCTTGCAATTACCTTTGCGGATGGTTTGCGCCTTTAGACCTTCCCATCAGAAAATTATTGAATATGCTGCTCCCTTGTTATCAAACTAATCTGATCGAAGCCGGCTGCGATGAAGCTGGTCGTGGCTGCCTGGCGGGGCCGGTTTTTGCCGCTGCAGTTATTTTGCCGCAAAATTTCGGGCATCCGGTATTAACCGATTCTAAGCAGTTAACACATAAAGAACGGCTTGAATTACGGATCGAAATTGAGCGGGATGCGATTGCCTGGGCAGTTGCGCAAGTAGATCATATCGAAATAGACCGGATCAATATTCTAAACGCTTCGCTTTTAGCGATCCACCTGGCCTTGGAGCAATTGAAAACCATTCCGCAGTTTATATTGATAGATGGAAACCGGTTTAAAAATTATCGCGACGTACCGCACCAATGCATTATCGAAGGCGACAGTAAATATTTTTCTATCGCGGCGGCATCGGTATTGGCGAAAACCTACCGGGATGATTTTATGTGCCGGTTAGATCTGGAATATCCAAATTATAGTTGGGTGAGTAACAAAGGTTACGCCACGCCAGGGCATCGAACTGCCGTATTAACGCACGGTCTGTCGCCTTATCATCGCCGCAGTTTTCGGATAAAAGAACCGCAGCCCGAACTTTTTGTTTAATTTATCAGATGTCTGGTTTCCGGGGCCGAAATTGTCGCCTGTCAACCTGGCTGTGAATTAGAGCAAAAGAACTGATGAAGATACTATATATCACCAACCGTGTTCCCTTTCCGCCGCATGGCGGTTACCCCATTGTAGTGTACAACACCATTGCCGGGGCGGTGCAGCAGGGAGCGGAGGTTACTTTGTTTAGCTTAAATACGGGCAAGCATCAGGTGGGAGTAAGAAATATTGAGGATCCCCTTTTAGAGCAGATCGTTTTTAAAACCTGTGCCGTAAACACTGACGTGAGCAATTGGGAGTGGGTCAAAAATGTATTTTCTAAAAAATCCATTGTGGTTTACCGCTTTTACAAAGCAACCGCTGTAAGCCAGTTGAAGAGTATCCTGGCCCGCCAGAAGTTTGATATCGTGCAGTTTGAAGGCCTTTTTGTAGTACCCTACCTATCGCTGGTGCGGAAAATGAGCTCAGCCAAAATGGTTTACCGGGCTCACAATATCGAATACCAAATATGGGAGCAGCAGGCCCTGCTTGAAAAGTCTCCTCCACGCAAACTCTATTTGAATTTAATCGCTTCCAAGCTCCGTCGGTTCGAGTTTGAAAACCTGAATAAGTTCGACGCCGTGGTTACGCTAAATGAGGCTGATTTGCGGGAGATGAAATATCTGGGCTGCCACTCGCCAATGGAAAATTTCTCGGTTATGCTCGACCCGAAAAATTATATTCCGTCCTCCGGTAGAGCAGATCCTAAATCTGTATTTCATTTGGGCGCAATGGATTGGGCGCCCAATCAGGAAGGGTTGGAGTGGTTTATTGAAAATGTTTGGGACGATCTGGAGACGCTGAACGTTGGCCTTACCTTTCACATTGCGGGTGCCAACATGCCCGATGAGATTGTGGAGCAGGCTGATGACGTTTTTCAGGTATACCCTGATTTAGACGATGCGGCCGGCTTCATGAATTCAAAAGCGGTTATGGTTGTTCCGCTAAAATCGGGTAGCGGAATGCGTGTAAAAATTATTGAAGGCATGGCGATGAAAAAGTGTATCATCTCCACTTCGCTGGGGGCAGAAGGTATACGGTATGAACATGGGAAAAATATTTTGATTGCCGATACGGCAGATGATTTCTACCGATACATCCTACAGTGCACCACAGATCAGGGTTTAGTGGAACGCATCGGCGAATACGCCCGCCTGCTTTTTGAAAAAGACCATCACATAGAAACGGGCACCAAACGAATGATGGAATTTTACCACACGCTGGCCGACTGAGATTCCTTTAGCTTTTTTTAATTAATTTGCCCCAAATTCTATACTGTACTATGAAGAAAGTAGCGTTGAACGATACTCACATTGCCTTAGGTGCCAAAATGGTTGAGTTTGCCGGATTTAATATGCCGGTGCAATATGCCGGCGTAAATGCCGAACACCAAACGGTACGCAGCGGAGTTGGGGTTTTTGATGTAAGCCACATGGGCGAGTTTATTTTAAAAGGCAAAAATGCGCTTAGTCTCATTCAGAAAGTAACCTCCAACGATGCTTCTAAACTATACGATGGAAAAATCCAATATTCCTGCCTGCCCAATGCCGATGGTGGAATTGTTGACGATTTGCTGGTGTACCGCATGGACGAGCAGACGTACATGCTCGTTGTGAACGCATCCAACATACAAAAAGACTGGGACTGGATATCAAAATACAACACGTACGGCGTAGAAATGAAAGATATCTCTGAGCGCACATCGCTGCTGGCTGTGCAGGGGCCAAAGGCTGCTGAGGCCTTACAAAGTCTAACGAAAGTTGATCTTTCGTCTATGGAGTATTATACTTTTAAAAAAGGCATTTTCGCCGGGGTTGATAACGTGGTCATTTCGGCAACCGGATACACCGGTGCCGGTGGCTTTGAGCTTTATTTTGATAATGCGCACGCAGAAAAGGTTTGGAACGCGGTGTTTAAAGCCGGAGAACCATTCGGTATCAAACCCATCGGCCTGGCCGCCCGCGATACGTTGCGCCTGGAAATGGGTTTTTGTCTTTATGGGAACGATATAGACGATTCAACTTCGCCGCTTGAGGCGGGATTAGGCTGGATTACCAAATTTTCTAAAGATTTTGTGAACTCAGAAAACCTGGCTTCGCAAAAGCAGAACGGCCTTACACAAAAGTTGGTTGGTTTTGAGATGTTAGACCGCGGTATACCCCGCCACGACTATCAGATCGTTGACTCTGAAGGGAACAACATTGGCCGGGTAACTTCGGGCACCCAGGCGCCTACGCTGCAAAAACCCATTGGTATGGGATACGTTCAAACCGAATTTGCCAAAGAGGGGTCAGAAATTTTTATAAACATTCGGAATAACCGGCTCAAAGCACGGGTGGTGAAGTTTCCGTTTAAGTAAAGATAAGTCAGGAAGCCAGGGGTTGGAGACCTAAGGAATTCCTTTCTTTTACCACTTAGCCGTCCGCCCTTTAACCCATTTGAATTATATGCCCATCCGCAAACTCGAGGTCTGCTTAACGCCGGCCTTACTTCACCTGTACGATATCCGCGAAAGCGTGGTGGTGGTTATTGATATATTCAGGGCCTCGTCGTCCATTTGCTTCGGGATTGAAAATGGGGTAGAAGCC
>JBGTBV010000295.1:0-5797 GCA_041749185.1 Daejeonella sp.
GGTTTCAGTAAGATGATATTTTTCTATCCAAAGGGAAACCACGCCCAGAAATCCGGCAAAAAGTGCGAATAGCGAAATCCATCGGGACAGGGTTTTATTCCATTGTCCGAGTATGAGAGAAACAAGCCCCCCGCCCATTAAAATGCCGATCAGCCAAACCATTATCATAACATAATTTGCATAGTTAAAATAATAATCGCCCCAACGATCAGGCCCATTACATACCAGCGCAATGATCCCGATTGGGTAAACGATAATGCCCGGTAAAGTTGAACTGTGGCCGCAGTTATCCCGGTGTAAAATTTATCTATAAAATCATTTTTGTTAATATGGGATACGTACACGATGGGTTTTACAAGAACCGCATCGTATAATTGATCAAAACCCCATCCCGAAAACCAGAAATTGTAAAGAGCGTTGAAACTGCCGGAAGTTTTTAACCGGGCTATGCGTTGTGGCTGTTGGTAATAACAATAATAAGCTACCGCGATGCCGGAAATAGTGGCGACGGCTGCTATAAGCTGGAAGATCCACTCGGGATTTTCATTGGCTTTGAATATAGTTTCGGGTAAAACCGGATGAAGCAGATTAGAGAAAAGCGTAAAATGACCAAAATTATGAGGCAGTTCAATAAAGCCTGCGAAGAGTGCAAAAAAGGCAAGGACAATTAATGGAACAGTCATCAGTTTGCCGGGCTTATGGCCGATTTCCGTTTTACTTTCTCCCCAAAATGTTAAAATCATCATACGGGTGGTATATGCCGCAGTGATAAAAGCGCCGGTTAACGCCGTCAGCCAATACCAGGGATTTCCGCCTTCGGCAGCCCAGGCATACCACAGGATCTGATCTTTACTGTAAAAGCCGGCGCTAATCAGCGGCAGCGCTGCCAACGAGGCGGAGCCGATCAGGAAGGTCCAGAATATGACCGGCAGTTTATTTTTTAGTCCGCCCATTTTGAACATGCTATGTTCGTGATGCAGGGCTTCGATCACGGCTCCGGCGGCAAGGAATAAAAGCGCCTTGAAAAAAGCGTGAACCATAAAATGGAAAATGGCGGCGCTGTATGCGCCAACTCCCAAAGCCAGAAACATATAACCAATCTGGCTGATGGTAGAATAAGCCAAAACCCGTTTTATATCGAATTGAGTGAGCGCACTAAAGCCCGCAATAAATAAGGTGGCGGCCCCAATTACCGCAACCGTTGATTGCGCTATCGGCGAAAGCTCAAAAATTACATGCATGCGGGCGATGAGATAAACCCCGGCGGTAACCATAGTAGCGGCATGGATCAAAGCAGAGACAGGCGAAGGGCCTGCCATGGCATCGGGCAGCCAGGTTTGTAACGGTAGTTGGGCCGATTTTCCTAATCCGCCAGCTAATAAAAGCAGAGCGGCGATTGTGGCCATAGAAGAACCGGTTGTCCACAGTTCCGGGGCCCGGTTCAGAATATCAGGAATCACCAGCGTACCAAACTGATAGAAGAGAATAAAAAGTCCGATGGCCATAGCAGTATCACCGATCCGGGTGATGATAAACGCTTTACGGGCGGCATAGCCGTTGGCAGCGCTTTCGTACCAAAAACCGATAAGCAGGTAACTGCATAAACCCACACCTTCCCAGCCCAGGTACAATAACAGTAAGTTATCAGCCAAAACCAGCATCAGCATGGAAAATACAAAGAGGTTCATGCAGGCGAAAAAGCGGGAATAATCTTTATCCCCGGACATAAAACCTGCCGAATAGACGTGGATGAGTGCCCCGATAAAAGTGATCACAAAAATAAAAACCAGGGAAAGCGCATCCAGGTAAAGCGTGATGCCGGGCTTTAGATTTGCCACCTCAAACCAGGTCCATAGGGTTTGAGTTAAATATCCCGTTGCCGGAGGGCTACTTAAAAAGCTGTAACCAATTACTAGGGTGATTATCGCCGAAAGGCAAATGCTACCCGCCCCAATTAAGGCGATGGTAACCTTTGACAAGTGCCTGCCAGCCAGGATCAGGAGTAGTGATCCGGCAAGCGGCAAGGCCGGTATGAGCCATAACAGGTTATCCATTGGAATTCGTATTGAGTAATGAGTATTGCATGTTGGATATAGTATTGCGTAAAGCGTATTGCGTATTGAGATTTTGCATATCCTGAATAGTATTGCGTTCTAAAAAACTATCAACTCTAAACTCCCGACGCTAAACTTCCAACTCCAAACTGCCAACTGAAAACTCCCACCTACCCCCGCATCTCCCTCAACTTATCAATATCCAATGATTTATGCTGATGGTACACTTGCAATATCAAGGCGAGACCAACCGAAACTTCGGCCGCGGCCATGGCCAGTATAAATATGAACATGATCTGTCCATCGGGTTGAGCCCATTTCGCCCCGGCAACAATAAATGCCAGACCAGCGGCATTCAGCATAATCTCCACAGAAAGCAACATAAAAATGATGTTCTTGCGGATGATGACACCCACAATCCCCAGCACAAAAAGGATGGCTGCCAGCAACATCACCATGTTAATTGATATCCCGTTCATGATAATTCCTCCTCTTTTAAAAAACGGTGATGAACCATTTTTTTATGCTGCCCGATATGTGCGGCGCCGACGACGCCGGCCATCAGCAGCATGGCGGCCAGCTCAACGGCAATTACATACGGTTGGAATAAGGAGATGGCGACTACCTTCGGCTCCACGGCATTTTCTGGTTTATAAAAAGCAGGATCGTCAGTATTTATCAGGAAACATAGCTCAGCAAATAGTACCAATGATAAGATCGCCGGGCCAACCCAGACTTTTGGCCTAAGCCATTTCTTCTCTTGCTCTGCTGTTTCTTTGCCGAGGTTTAATAGCATAATCACAAAAATAAAAAGCACCATAATGGCCCCGGCGTAAATAATCACTTCAAGCAAAGCGGCAAAGGCTGCGCCTAGCATAAAAAAAATAAGCGCCAGAGATAAGAGCGAAACCACCAGGTACAAAAGCGCATGTACCGGATTATGACGGGTGATAACCAGCAGCGTGGAAACGATGGTTATAAAAGCGGTGATGTAAAATGCGATCTCCATATATTAAGGCAGCAAACTATGTACATCAACCGGCGGCTCCTCGTTATCCCCCTCGCCCTTGCCTTTAACCCCGGCAGCCAGCCCGGCCACTTTGTAATAATTGTAGCCCGGGTATTTCCCTTGACTGTTAATCAAAAGGTCTTCTTTCTCATAAACCAGGTTCTGGCGGTCGTATTCCGCCATTTCAAAATCAGGGATCAACTGAATGGCATACGTGGGGCAGGCTTCCTCACAATACCCGCAAAAAATACATCGTGAAAAATTGATCCTGAAAAAGGCCGGGTATCGGCGCCCGTTTTCATCCTCTGTTGCTTGCAAAGCAATACAATCTACCGGACAGGCGGCGGCGCATAAATAGCAGCCCACACAACGCTCGCCCATATCCGGGTCGCGGGTTAACACAATCCGGCCCCTGTAACGCGGACGTAATTGCACCTTTTCTTCAGGATATTGAATCGTCTCCCTTTTGTGAAAAGCGTGCATAAACGTAAGTCCCATACTTCTTAGCAAACTGAACATGGTGTTTCGGTTTTAGATTCGGTGTATATTTTTAAAAGTTGGATTGATACAACTCTTATTCTTGATACCTAATTCTTAATTTTTATTCTAATTCTTAATTTTTTGAAAAACAGTTTTGGTGCTTCTCGGTTCCGCTAGTGCCTATCGGGTTTATTTTACATTGGATAGTGCAATAAACTTGAGTTTATATCTGTCACCAGACTTCCGACCTCGTAATTCTTAATTCCTGATTCTTAATTCAACCTATCCACAACACAACCGCTCCCGTCACCAGTAAATTTACCAAAGCAACGGGCAGCAAAACCTTCCAGCCATATTCCATCAACTGATCATACCGCGGCCTGGGCAACGATGCCCTGAAAAGGATAAAGAGGCTGATGAAGACAAACGTTTTCAGGAAAAACCAAACGATGGGTGGCAAAAAATCCGGCCCCAGCCAGCCACCGAAAAACAGCGTAACCAGCATAGAGGAGATCAGGATAATACCCAGGTATTCGCCAATAAAAAACATCCCGAACTTCATCCCGGAATATTCAGAATGGAATCCGGCCACCAGCTCGCTTTCCGCTTCCGGAATATCAAAAGGCAGACGATGGGTTTCGGCCACTCCGGCAATCAGGAAAATCATGAAAGCCACCGGCTGGGTAACAATAAACCAGTAATCCTGCTGGGCCATTACAATATCCGTCAGCCGGAAAGACCCTGAAAGCATCACCACGCCCATGAGCGATAATCCCATAAAAACCTCATAACTGATCATCTGCGAAGCACCCCGCAAGGCGCCTAATAACGAATATTTATTGTTTGATGCCCATCCGCCCAGCACGATGCTGTAAACCCCTAACGACGACATGGCCAGGAAGAATAGCAAGCCGATGTTCAGGTCGGAGATAAGGATACCGGGGGCAAAAGGCACAATCACAAAACTCATCAGCACTGTGGCAGCTACAATTGCCGGTGCGATCACAAAGATGAATTTATCGGCGAAAGGCGGGATCCAGTCTTCCTTGAAAAATAGCTTAATAGTATCTGCCGCCACAATGAGCAAACCAAACGGCCCGGCACGGTTCGGCCCGTAGCGGTCCTGCCAAAGCGCCAGCATCCGGCGCTCCACCCAGATCAGCAAGGCGGCGAGGCTGGTTAAAGTAAACAGCATGATCACGATCAGCAGGATATAATAAACCGTTGTGTTCATATTTAGCTTTTTGTTAAAACTCCTTTTGCCGGCCAGTAAATCCCGGTTAATTCTTTCAGATTATAGGGCAAGCCCGCTGTTCCCTGACCTAACTCTTCCTTAATCTGTACCGGCAAATGATATTCATTCGGTCCAATTTTCACATTCAGAACTTCACCTTCGTCTACATTTAAATTTGCCGCATCCTTTTTGCCGATGGCTATATAAGGTCTTGGCGAACGTTCGGCAACACCTTTGGTATACATGCTCAGTTCCTCGGATCCGAAAATGTGGGGTAATGGAATCAGCAGCCATTCACCCGATACCCTTTTAAAATGTGCCGGGATTTTATTGAAATAAACAGGTTGATTTTGATTGCTGTTGTGGAAAAGTCTGACACCGGGATCGCCGCCAATTAATGGTCCTCCAATTTCAGTTTGGAATTTATTAACCGATTGCCCGGAATTCCAGCCCGCCGACCAAAAGAAAGGGGTTAAGGGTGCAGGCGGGATTCCTTTAAAACCTTCCATCGTAAAAGAAAGCGGGGTATCGGTATCTGTTGGAGGTTTGGGTTCGCTCACATTCTGGTTGGCCAGCATGGCCGTGCGACCGCTGTAACGATGCGGTTCCCGCGGAATTTTTTGATCGTTAATACGCAAACCGGCTGATGGCATCACATTTTCCACGCCTTTAAATTGCGGCATTTCATTCACCAGTTGTTCCATCAACTGATGTGGTGTTGCCGGATCTTTATCCGTTTCCCCGCTTTTTAACTGGTTTAATTCACTCAGCCATCGCCAGCTTTCGCGGATATGTTCATTTTTAGGCATATATACCTGAAAGAAGCATTGCGCCCGACCTTCATTGTTGACCATCGTTCCATCTGCTTCCGCGAAAGTTCCAACCGGGATCACCACATCAGCTTTACCAGTTGTAGGATTATGCAGGCGATCTAAAACGATCAGGTTTGTACAGCTATCAAACAGTTCATCAATCTCATTTTGTTCCCCAGTCCGATAGAGATCATTCTCCAAAACAATA
>JBGTBV010000296.1:0-5243 GCA_041749185.1 Daejeonella sp.
AGCATAAAGCCTGCCCAGCAAATACCGGTATAAAAACAGTTGAGCTAAAAATGTGATTTAGATACATATTCATTTTATTTATAAGAGCTTATACGAGCATCGTTTTTCGTGAATGTGCTTTTCAAAATCTTCCCTAAAATATTTCAATGCGCTTTGTAAAGGCTCCATAGCGCCTGGCGCTAAAGCGCAAAATGTATTGCCTGGCCCAAGAAACTGGGTATGCATTTCTAACAGGTTGATATCCTCCGGCCTGCCTTCGCCATTTTCAATGGATAGCAGGATTTTTTCGACCCAGGGCAAACCTTCGCGACAGGGGGTACACCAGCCGCATGATTCCTGGGCGAAAAAATGTTCCAGATTATGGACAAAACCAACCGGGCAGGTATGATCGTCCAGAAGGATCATCGTGCCCGTTCCCAACCGGCTTCCCGCGGCAGCTACTGTTCTAAAATCCATTTTGATATCCAGATGTTCCTCAACCAAAAAATCTGTTGATGCTCCACCCGGACGCGCACCTTTAAATTTATAGCCGTTTTTCATCCCGCCAGCATGAACCTCAATCAGTTCACGCATGCTGGTTCCCATGGGCAGTTCCCAGATTCCTGGCTTTTTTACTTTGCCGCTGATGCCATATAGCTTTGTTCCGGCATCATCGCCAACACTTAACTGCTTGAACCATTCGGCGCCGCGGTTAACAATATGGGGAACATTACAAAGCGTTTCCACATTGTTGACGATAGTTGGTTTTCCAAATAATCCACTCACTTGCGGGAAGGGCGGCTTGGTTCGCGGTGTGGCTCTTTTTCCTTCCAGGGCATTCAAAAGAGCTGTTTCTTCGCCGCACATATAGCGCCCCACGCCGGTGTGGAGGTGCATTTCGAGGCTGAATTCAGAACCCAAAATATTTTTGCCCAGATATCCCGCTTCATAGGCTTCGGAGATAGCGTGCCTGATTGCCCGAGCCGCTTTTTTATAGGCCCAGCGTAAAAACACATAAGAGATACTGGCCTGTATCGCATAAGCCGAGACAATCATTCCTTCGATTAACAGATGCGGGTTACCTTCCAAAAGTAAGCGGTCTTTAAAAGTACCGGGCTCCATTTCATCGGCATTGGCCACCAGATATTTAACCTGGCCGGGTTCTTTCATAGGAACAAAGCTCCACTTCATTCCCGTGTTGAAACCACCGCCTCCGCGTCCTTTCAGGTCAGCTTCCTGAACTTCTTTTGTGATAGCTGAGGGATCTAATTTTAAAGCCTTGCGTACCGATTCATAACCGCCCACAGCCGAATATTCTTTTAAATTCAGCGGTGGCCGGTTAAAACTGATGTGCTGGGTTAAAGGCTTTTCCATAAATCTCTGAGGAACGTTACTTGTAATCGTTTAGAATTTCATCCAGTTTATGTTTCGTCAGATCGCTGTACATTTCATTATTGATCATTAAGGCGGGAGCATGATCACAAGTCCCGAGGCAGCAATTGGGTAAGAGGGTAAACCGGCCATCAGCGGTGGTTTCCCCGAATTTTATGTGCAAACGTTCTTTCAAATAGCCATACAATTTTTCGTAGCCCATCACATAACAGCTAATACTATCGCACAACAAAATGATGTTCCGGCCTACCGGTTTGCGAAAAATGAGGTTGTAAAATGTAGCCACGCTATCCAGATCTTCTGCCGACATTTCCATGTGCTCTGCTATATCCCTGATACTTTCGTCCGAAATCCAGCCCCGGCCTTCCTGCACAATTTTCAAAGCTTCAATACAGGCCGCCCGGCGCAGCGGAACCAGTGCTATCTCTTTATCAATTTCTACTATTTCGTGTTCGGTTAGCATTCAAATTGTATTTTAATGGAATTGGATGATGGTCTGTCTTGAGGAGTGTGCCTTGTTTATTCTATCATTTGCAATAATTATTTTTTTGAAAGCAGGCTTTGTGCTCCTATTAACGGTAGTCCCGCTATCCGCTTTAGCCTCCCGATAAAGGATCGGGAGGGCTGCCGCTCCTATCGGGTTTATTAAATTTTGTCATTCGCTTTTACCAACGGACCCATAGCGGGTAATAGGGTACATCCCTTTGCCCAAGAACTTTGTGATAAACTCCGAAGAGTATTTTTAGTCTTCCATTTTTAGAGTAATGTGGGTTAATCATATGTTTCTATCATGGCCTTAAATCCTCTGTTCTTAATCCTTAACCTTTGTTCCTTTTTCTTTGCTCTTTTTTCTTTGCTGATTGCTCTACCCTTACCGATCAATATCCGCCAGCACATAATCCATGCTTCCTAAAATGGATAAGAGGTCGGCTACCGTATACCCTTTACTGATATAGGGCAGCATTTGCATGTGCGGAAAGGAAGGCGTTCGGATCCTGACCCGGTACGCAGATGTGTTACCATCGCTGGTTAAATAATAAGTGTTAGCCCCTTTTGTGGCTTCAATACAACTCATTGCCTCGCCCGGTGGAATTACGGGCCCCCAGCTCACATTCAAAAAATGGGTGATCAGGGTTTCAATATCCTCCATCGTATGTTTTTTAATGGGAGGAGTGGTTAGCGGATGATCTGCTTTATACGCACCTTCGGGCATATTTTTCAGACATTGATCAATAATGCGGAGGCTCTGCCACATTTCTTCTACACGGACCACCGCCCGGTCATAACAGTCGCCGTTTTGGGCAACCGGAATATCAAATTCAAAATTTTCGTAGCCAGAATAAGGCTGCTTTTTGCGGAAATCCCAGCCGAAGCCACAAGCCCTTAAGCCGGGGCCGGTTACTCCCCAATCAATCGCTTCCTGCACGGTATAGACTCCAATTCCCACCGTACGGGCTTTAAAAATGCTGTTGCGCATCACCATCTGGTGATATTCTTTAAGCCGTTTGGGGAAGTAGGCCACGAAGTCTGCCACCAGTTTATCCCATCCTATTGGTAAATCCTGAGCAACTCCGCCAATCCTGAACCAGTTGGGGTGCATACGCCCGCCGGTGATCGCTTCAATCACATCGAATATTTTCTCCCGGTCGGTAAACATGTAAAACACAGGGGAAAGCTGGCCCAAATCCTGCGCAAATGTGCCATACCAAACCAGGTGACTGGCAATGCGGAAAAACTCGCAAAGCATAACCCGCATGGATTTTACCTTTTCGGGGACCTGTATACCGGCCAGTTTTTCTACCGCTAACAGATAGCCGAGATTATTCATCACACCGCCCAAATAATCTATACGGTCGGTGTAAGGAATATAAGTATGCCATGACTGGCGTTCGCCCATTTTTTCGGCCCCGCGGTGATGGAAACCAATGTCGGGTATGGCCTCTATAATATCTTCACCATCGAGTTGTAAAATGATACGAAGAACTCCGTGGGTACCGGGATGCTGGGGCCCAAGGTTTAAAAACATAAAATCAGCATCAGCGCTACTTCTTTTTAAGCCCCAGTCTTCAGGGTTGAATTGAAGTGCTTCCTGTTCTTTTTCCTGCTTGTCATCCCACAATTTAAAGGGACCCATTTCTGTTGCCCTTGCGGGATGCTCTTTACGGAGTGGGTGGCCTTCCCATGTTAATGGCATCAGGATGCGGCGCAAATGCGGGTGTCTGTCGAACTTGATACCAAACATGTCATAAACTTCGCGTTCGTACCAATTGGCGTTGGGCCATAAAGAAGAGATGGAAGGCAGGGAAGGATAATCCCCGCGAAGGGCTACTTTGATCCTTAAAAATGTATTTCTTTCGAAAGAGAGAAGGGTATAAACGATGGTAAAATCTGCTGATGGGCTGCCGTTCTTTTTTTGACGGCTTCTTTCGTCAATACCGCAGAGGTCATAAAGTAATTCGAAGGGTTTTTGAACGATGGTTTTATAATGCTGGAGTACAGATATCAGATGCTCTCGGCTAACCCAAAAAGTTTCAATCCCGTCAACAGTAAGTTGCCTGGTTAGCTCTGCCCCGCCGGGAATGGCGGTCAGTTCATCTGTCAAGCCTGAATAAGTATCCATGCTATTTTGAGTTTTGAGGGTTGGTGTTCGCTTTACGTGTACTTGCTTATACTTGATCGGGTGTTCTGAATTCGGTCATGTTTTTTCTCTCTTCCCTCATAGCTTCTTTCATGGAGATTTTTTCAGGCTGGATTATTCCCTGTGGACCAAATTTCCAGCTTAAAGGCCGCTGTTCTTTTCCTACCGATGCTGCCAGCAGGGTAAGGCCATGCATAAAAGCATCGGGCCTGGGCGGGCATCCGGGTACGTAAACATCTACCGGCAAAAATTTATCAACACCCTGAACTACGCTGTAGATGTCGTACATACCGCCGGAGTTGGCACATGAACCCATGGAAATGACCCATTTGGGCTCCATCATCTGATCATGCAGCCTTTTGATGATTGGTGCCATTTTTACAAAAACGGTTCCGGCTATCACCATCACATCGGCTTCGCGGGGGGTACCGCGAATCACCTCGGCACCAAAACGGGCCACATCGTATTTACTGGTCAGGCTGGTGGCCATCTCCACAAAACAGCAGGAAAGCCCGAAATGGAATGGCCACATAGAATTTTTGCGCCCCCAGGCCAAAAGATCCTGGACGGTGGTAAGCATAATGCTTTGTTGTACATTTTCTTCGAAAGAGCTTGTTCCTTTTACAGAGCCTGTCGGATCATCGGATTTGCTTAGCCACCAATTCATACGCCGGGTTTTTGAACATTTAATTTTTTGTATGCTTTCAATATTTTCTTTCCATCAGGGCCAAAGTTCAGTGCACCAATGCTCCATTCGTAAATTAAAACAGCAATTAGCAAGAAGATAAACACACAAATGGCCAGGTAACCCGGCCATCCTAATTCATCAAAGGCTACTGCCCAGAGTACAATGAAAACCACTTCGATATCGAAAATAACAAACATCATGGCCATGAGATAAAATTGAGCAGAAAAGCGGAGCCGGGCCGAACCTGTTTCCAGGATGCCGGATTCATAAGGCTGGCCGGTAGCGGCGGCAGTGTGCCGCTGGCCTAAAAAGTAAGAGAGGGAAAGGATGAGGGTTAAAAGCGCCAGCACAAAGGCGGCAAAGACAAAGAATGTCCAATAGGGTGGGATAAGTGCATTTGACGAGACCATAGATTACCTGTTTAGGGAACTATCTTAACTCAAAAAACTTTATCGGGTAGAAATATTATTTGCAAATTGGCAATCAGGTACCGGTAATATAATGTTCCAGATTCTCAATAATAAAGCGTTGTTCTTCGATGATGAA
>JBGTBV010000297.1:0-2027 GCA_041749185.1 Daejeonella sp.
CAATCCAGATGACCGCCAAGGGCGAGGTACAGAAATTCGTCCCGGTGCAGTTCATAGTTTGTTGCAAAAATTAAATGAACCAGCATGCAGATCCCCGAAAATGCCAGGGCAATAGCCAATGGTTTTGATTTAAAAAAAGAATCAGACAGAGAATCCTGAGCTATTGACGTCATGAGGTAAGGTTACTTAAAGAAGTTGAATTTCCGTTTTATTTGTCGATCCTGCAATGATATTCTTGGACACAGGCTAAAGGCCGAATCGCACAAGTATAATTTAGCTGAGAAATCATGACTACAAAAGAAAAATATCAATTCAGGTTGAAGCTCAAATAGCAGATATTTATAAGGACTGACCAAAAAGAAATAGTTTGATTTTCTTGGTTATTTTTTCCCCCCGCTTCGTTCCTCGCTGTCCCCTCGCTTAGGGGAACCCACTTGTTAATCTTACCGCTTGACTTGTAAATTGAAGCAGTAGTTTGAAAAATATTTTCCAAACAAAAGAATAAATCATTAAAGTTTAGCCTTGCTTCCAAACATTTCGGTCCCCCTAAGAGCGCAGCTCGAGGGGACAGCGCAGCTCGAGGGGACAGTTATACCGTTAAAAACCAAGCAAAATCAAACAATTTTTATATGTTTGATCAAGCATTTAGTAAGCCCGCACGATTCAAACTTTTTTGAATTGGGACGCTAAATGCTTTTTTTTGTATGGAGGGGTGGAATAGCCAATTCATTTCCTCGTTAGTTTAATCTTTTCGTAGTGTTAATATTGGGCCAGCCTTTTTAGTTTTATAATACATTCTATTCCGGCAAATTACCTCCTAAGAAACCAGCTTTTTCGATATTAGACAAAGGCATATAGTTATTCTCCTTCTTATTTTGTTGATGCTTCCTTCTTGAAATTGGGGCATCTTGAGAAGGAGCAGAATATCTATATTTCACCTGTTTTTGTTCAATAGTATCGGATTGTTTGCTTTGCTCTGATTGGAGCTGTTTGGCTTTGTACTTTTCTACATTAGCTTGATCTACTTTGATATCGAATGCGGTATTGTTTTTTAACATTCCATATACGATTTTTAATGTTTTATGCATGACCACCCCCATCGCCTGGTAATGATTAAACCCTTGGGTTCTAAATCGTTTGTATAATGCCCTTAGGATAGGATTGTGACGAATGGCACTTAATCCTACCATAAACAATGCAGATCTTATTTCGCTTCTACCTTGTTTGCTCATATGATTGCCCCAGATCCCATCACCACTCTTCTTATATTTGGGATGTACTCCAAAATACGAAGTCAGGTTTTTACATTTCTCAAAACGACCTGTATCTTCTATTTCTAACAAAAGGATTACTGCGCTGTGAAGTCCAATGCCTGGAAAGCTTGTCAATAATTTTACCTGCTCATTATCTTTATACTGTTCAATCAAATATTGCTTTTCTTGCTCATGTAGGTTTTCTTTGTGCAGTATTTCTTTGGCGGTGACACTAATAACATGTTGAATTTGAGGACTTAAGACATGGTCGCTTATGCCAATTTTTGCCAGAATTGACTTTGCTTTTAGAGGACTTATTCCATTGATTTTACTTATTTTTTCTATACCCGCCTTTTGGATTTGCGTTGCACCGGGATACTTTTCTAGTAATCGTAAGAGCCATCCAGGGATGCCATGACGACAATACACAATAACTTCAGCCAAATGTTGATATAACAGCTTTTCCAATTGGTTGGTCAATTGTACTTTTTGTTTAGATAACATCTTCAGATAAGTAACGAGTTGCCGACCTTCTGTAAATTGACTGTTTTCATCAGTGCTGAAACTCGTATTATACCTCACTTTCTTAGGAAAATGAATCAAATATTTTGCAATATTTTCGGCACTCACCGCATCGGTCACTGTCCTATTTAATGATGCATCGTTTACTCCTTTAACGCCTTTGGGGTTTAATTTAGCTACATGAATGGACTGTTGCTTTGACAACCTGGCCAGATAGCTATACCAATTTGATTCATAGCCCCCCGTACTTTC
>JBGTBV010000298.1:0-5358 GCA_041749185.1 Daejeonella sp.
AAAGTTTCCGCGGCCAGACAGAATGAAACCCTGCGGGTTGGCTACAAACTCGCTGTAATTAATAAATCCTCCAATTAACTTAAAGCCCACTAAGAAACCAAAAATGCCGTTTAAAGCCATCTCAGCGAAGCTTGCCGGTTCGCCAACCGTTACATCCCTGGTAAACGGATGCACAAGACCCAGCCTTTCCTTCCGCTTAAACTCCTGGGTAAGCGCCCAGTATCCGGCCATGAACGCGAAGGCTACAAAAAATCCGAAAGTTTGAATAGGGAGCGGAATGTTTATACCGAAAAGGTATTCAATAAGGTAGGTTATGGTTGGAAACATGGGCTAAATATACAATAAAGCTTAAACGCTGAAAGCGGGTTTAGAAAGTTTTCAGACACTTCTCTGGCTCCAGCAAACCTGAAACGCAGGTTGCTGATATACAGATTGTAGCCCAACTCAGGTTATTTTTTGATTACGAGCACCCGTTCGTTCAAATCTGTACAAGGGGCACAGATGGTTATATCATTGATTTTTAAAGAGGTGATATCCACGCTGCAGCATTCCGTTTTTGAAGCTTGAGTAGTGACGGCAAATTTGTCTGGTGCCAAATTTCCTAAGGTTATCAAGTCCCCGTTTACAACTCCGTTAAGCACGATCACGCTGTTATCTTTTTCGCTGATTTTAGTTTCTATGTTAAAATCTGAATCTGCCCCTCTTACAATTTTTAAATCGGCAAGCTGGTAATTAGAATTACCCGCATTTAACAGCGAGGTATTTGTGTCCTTATCCACATATCTAACGTTTAAGGAAATTCTAAAATAAGCGCACAATACCGTCGAACAGTCGGGGCTGCTTGCCGAATCTTTACAACCTGCAAAAAACAGTGCAAAAGCCAAAAAGAGTAGTTTTATTTTCATAACAACCGGGTTTAGAGAATATGGCGAGTGAAGATAGTGAGTTACAATATTAGGAAAAATTGGAGGGCACGGCAATAGCCGAACCGGGCGACTTTTGATACCAAAGCAAAAGAAAAATTCAAGCCTTCAAAAAGTTGCATTTACCCTGTCGCAGGGCATATAAATTTTTCGGTTCCAGGATAATCTAAATTGAGTAGCGTTCTAAAAAACCAAATCCCGCAAGTTCGAAACTGGCTACTAATGATTTAAAACCTCCTGATATTCTTCAACATCCATATCGCCATTAGCGGACACCGAGACGAGTTTAACAGGCTTAATTTCATTAACAAGTAGCGGATCGTAGGCCGTTTTAACTTTGACGTAGTTCCTGCTGAAACCATGCATAAATCCATCCTTATGGTCGGTCTCAAAAAGTACTTCGGCATCTTTACCGATCTGACTTTCATAAAAAGCCCGTTGTTTTTTTTCGGAAAGGATGTGCAGCATTTTACTTCGATCAGCACGCTGTGAACCAGGAACTGCGTTCGGCATGTCTGCCGCAGGCGTGTTTTCGCGTTCAGAATACGTAAAAACATGCAGGTATGAGATATTCAGTTCATTCAGAAAATTATAGGTGTCAATAAAATCTACTCTCGTTTCGCCCGGGAAGCCTACTATAACGTCAACGCCAATACAGCAATCAGGCATCGCTGTTTTAATCCGGGCCACCCGTTCAGCGTAAAGTTCAGACCGATACCGGCGCCGCATCATCCCCAAAATTTTATCAGAGCCAGATTGAAGCGGAATGTGAAAATGGGGGACAAACCGTTTGGATGCTGCCACAAAATCAATCACTTCATTGGTGAGTAAATTTGGTTCGATAGACGAAATGCGGAACCGGTTAATCCCTTCGATCCCGTCCAGGGCGGTAATCAGATCCAGAAAGCGAAATTGCCGCTTCCCATCAATAATTCCAAAATCGCCCAGGTTTACCCCGGTTAAAACAATTTCGTTCACGCCAGAGGCCGCAATTTCTGTAGCCTCACGTAAAACATTCTCAATACTATCGCTACGGCTTTTGCCTCTGGCCAGCGGAATAGTACAAAAAGTGCAGGAATAATCGCATCCGTCCTGAACCTTTAAAAAGGTGCGGGTGCGATCTCCGATGGAGAAAGCAGGCACAAACTGATTGGTATGGTTAATCTCCTGGTTGAAAATTTTCGTCTTACTTTGCTTGGTCAGATCGGTGATGTGCTCCGTGAGCGTAAATTTCTCCGCCGCTCCCAGCACTACGTCAACCCCCGGTATGGTTGCAATTTCCGCGGGCTTTAGTTGCGCATAGCACCCTACTACAGCGATATATGCATTAGGGGAATGCTTAAGCGCTTCTTTAACCACCTTCCTGCATTTCCGGTCGGCGTTTTCGGTGACCGAACAGGTATTGATCACATATACGTCGGCTCTGTCGGTAAACCGCACCGTATCAAATCCGGCAACGGAAAATTGACGGCTGATGGTGGATGTCTCCGAAAAGTTGAGCTTACAGCCTAACGTATAAAATGCGACCTTTTTTTTCATATAAGCTGCAAATATATGGATATCGTCTTAAAATTAGGGATTGACGTCCGCATATGCATCTTGTGAGTATTTGCAATCAGGAATTTTTTAGAAAAGCAATAGCCACCCGCTGTTGCTTGAACCCGCCTGGCTGTACGTTTTAGTCTCGTCTGAGACGAGACTGCCACTCACATCCCGTTTAGTTTACAAAAGGTTGCGGTTCTGTTTGCGGAATGGATAGCGGTTTTAATTACTTTCGGCAGAAGGATCTCATCGAACCGTTCTAAAATGTTCTTTCTTCTCTGTTTCTCATGCTCGCCCACGTGCAGAACTCATTCGCCTAATCGCTGCATTCAGCGGCTGATATGTCCCTGCCTGTTAATTAACCCCGATCTGCATTTTCTCCCCACCTAAAGCTGGTGTTTTCCAAGCCTACCAGATCAATAATGCGATCAACAACCGTTGCCGCAACTTCCTCAACAGTTTTTGGCATACTGTAAAACGAAGGGATGGCCGGACAAACAATAGCGCCCGCTTCGGTAACGGCTTTCATATTATTTATTTGAATTAGATTAAAGGGCGTTTCCCGAAGCATTAATATCAATCTTCTGCGCTCCTTTAACATTACATCTGCGGCACGGGTTGTCAGATCATTCGATACTCCCGATGCGATCCGCCCGAGCGTACCTGCCGAGCATGGGCAGATAATCATGGTATCAAAACGGGCTGACCCGGAGGCGATGGGCGAAGTAAAATCATTTTTATCATAGAACCGGAACCCATAGTTTTGATAATCCTCATTACCGAGTTCAAATTTCCAAACTGCCCGGGCATTATCAGACATCACTATAGCAACTTCGGCAACCTGGTGTTCCAGCGAAGCAAGTTTCTTAAAAAGTATACGTGCGTAAATAGCTCCGCTTGCGCCGGTTACCGCAACGGCAATCTTCTGTTTTTTCATGATTGTTAAAGGTGAAAAAATTTAATGAAAAAAGGGCCGAATAACTAGTATTCGACCCTACATCTACCTATGAAAAACATGCCCTTTGGGAGGGCATGACAAATATATATAAATTGCAATCCGATGCAAATTTTTCAAGTTAAAATTAATTAAGTCGTTGGAGCCTTTCCTTCTGGGAAACGCTAAAATGGCCTTAAACCGCATTTAAACAGGCAATCCAGTGTTAAACTTATTTATCCACAATCTGCTTTTGATTTGCCTGTGGGCTGAGCGAAAATTTTTAAACCGTGAGCACAGGCGGCTAGATTAAAGTGTAGAGGTATATTATTCTCTATATTGCCATCTTTCTTAAATATTAATTCTTTGCATGCATCTGATGCCAAACATCATTCTCGACCTCGACAATACAATTTATCCGGTCAAATCTATCGCTGCGAAGTTATTTGCTCCGCTTTTTAATTTGCTTCAAAAACCCGAACACGGCTTGACGAACGAAATAATTCGCGATGCAGGGGAGCAGATTATGCGCATCCCTTTTCAAAAAGTCGCAATCCAGTTTGGTTTTTCTGCGACTTTAACTCACCAAGCCATAAATCTGCTACAAAAGCTAACCTATAACGATGACATGATTTATTTTGATGGATATGAGCAGATCAGAGCGCTGGATGTGAAAAAGTTCTTACTCACCACAGGTTTCCGCAATTTGCAGGAAAGTAAAATTCGTTCATTAGGTATTCACACTGATTTCACCGAGATTTTTGTAATTGACCCCTCCAGAAGCAACTTGAGCAAGAAGGATGTGATGGAGCACATTATGGAAAAATATCAGTTAACCCCTAAAGAATTAATTGTTATTGGTGATGATCCCGAATCTGAAATAAATGCAGCTTATGAACTCGGTATTGCCAGCTTTTTAATTGATCCGGAGAGCATGTATCTGCAAAATAATGCCACTTACACCGGCCGGGAACTAAGGGAGGTTTTAAATGTGTTGTAAATAAAAAAAGCTGCCTGAAATTGAGATTTCAAAAGACAGCCTTCTATATTTCGGGTAAATGATGGGGCTCGAACCCACGACCCTCGGTACCACAAACCGATGCTCTAACCAGCTGAGCTACATCTACCGTATTGATTGCTGCAAAAGTAATTATTTCGGGAGGTTCTGCAAATTTTTTTAATGTCCGTTGCCTTATCGCACATCCACTTAAAAACTTTATTATTCTCCTGAAATATAAAGTTAGCAGTTTTCAATGTTTTGACCGATACAATCCGGTTTGCTTTCCAGGCGTAAATTTGTGCAGGCGCAATCAAAATCCGTAATATTGTGTGGCCTATCCAAACAGATGATTGAACTTTTTACAGACGGAGCTTCCAGCGGCAATCCCGGCCCGGGTGGTTTTGCGGCGATTTTAAGGGCCGGAAATCACTACAAAGAGATTAGCGGCGGTTATCGGCTCACCACCAATAACCGTATGGAACTGCTGGCTGTAATTTCTGGGTTGGAGGCTATCAAAAAACCCGGCCAATCGGTTATGGTATTTTCAGATTCTAAGTATGTAATAGATTCCGTTGAAAAAAAATGGGTGTTTGGCTGGGTGAAAAAATCATTCGAAGGAAAAAAAAATAAGGATTTATGGTTGCGATTTTTATCGGTTTATAAACTACACACCGTAAATTTTACATGGGTAAAAGGACATGCGGGTCACGCAGAAAACGAACGCTGCGACGTAATGGCGGTACAAGCGGCTAAACAGAAAGATTTAGGCATTGATATTGGTTTTGAGGCTGAGAAAACCAACTCCAAAATCTTTTAACCCGTTAGAGAATAAGGTTGGTAAAGTATGCTTGGTGTTACCTCATCAGCGAAGGCATAATATTCTCTCTTCCCAGACCAAATTAATTGTTACGCTCCATACTTAACTGATCGCCTTAGTCAATTCCGCCTACAATACTCAT
>JBGTBV010000299.1:0-5685 GCA_041749185.1 Daejeonella sp.
ATGGGGATCCGCAGGTTAACACTGAGCGAAGAACTAAAGTTGTTCCTGATCTGATCATTGTAAAGTATTTTTTGAGATGTAAAACTTCGTTCAGGCGTAATAACCGGGTATTGAGTTCCATTAATGTTCACAAAGTTATCCGATGTAATTTGTTGAATTCCTGCCATCTGATTTCTAAACGCCAATGAAGAATAGTTGCTAAAAAGGTTGCTATTTAAAGTGAGATTGGGATATCTATGCCCTCTTGCAACCTGCACACTTTTTAAAGCGCTTTCTTTCCTTAACATCGCCCCCTTGATTATGGCAAGTTGGTTTAATGCAGTTTTGCTGATCTGGTCTGCCGTGAAAGGATACCGTTCCGTCATTTGACTTTGCACTGTAGTGAGTCGTGCAATTTTAAGTTCCGGATCATGTTCTATATTCATTAATTGAGCGAGAGCAAGGCCTGAAGCATTTAAAGCGTTCCGGTTATTGACAATTGCCAGTTCATCATTGGCCAGCTGGCCTTGCAGATCAAATAAAATTGCAGGCGCTATTGCACCTTCTTCGTTCAGTACCTGCAATCTTTTCACCTGCCGACTGCTTAATTCGGCCTGTAAAACAGATTGGTTTAACAGATCTTCATTTGAAAGAATTTGAAGATAGGTTAAGATAACATTGATTGTCAGCGCATCTTTGGCCTGCTGTTGTTCCATTTTCGAAGCTTCAAAAGCCAACCTGTTTTGTTTGATGCTGTTCTGGAGTAAGAGGCCGTTAAATAGTGTCAGACCGCCGCTTAGGGAATAATTGGCAAAATTTACATTCTGGTCAATATAGCCGTTGGTAAATGGGTCAATGCTTCTTCCCTGGTTTAATCCATGGCCTATATTTGCAGAAACCGAAGGAAAAAGGTCTCGCTTTGCCTGCTTAAATAGAATAGAAGCCGATTCCGATTGCAGTTCGCTTTGCCGTACCTCCAGGTTGTTTTTCAGTGCAATATTCACACTTTCTTCGAGCGTTAACAGCGAACCGGCCGGTACACTTTCCTGGGCAAGGGCAACGCAATTGCTCGCCAGGTAAGTGCAGGCCAACAAGATCATTTTGTCAAGCTTCATTTTATACATGTTCTATTTGTCCGTCTGAAAGGTTGATGATCCTGGTACCATAAGCCGCGTTTTTTTCTGAATGCGTTACCTGCACAATCGTTACACCTTCATCATTCAGCCCTTTAAAAATGTTCATTATTTCATCTCCCTGCTTAGATGGCAGGTTGCCGGTTGGTTCATCTGCCAATATGATTTTGGGTTCGATAATTAATGCCCGGGCGATGCCTACCACCTGCTGCTGCCCGCCCGAAAGCTGACTTGGGAAAAGATCTTTCTTCCCGACTATTTGAAACTTGTCCAGCATTTCGGCAACCCTGGCTCTACGCTCAGAAGATGGAACATCAAGGTATAAAAGCGGGGTTTCGATGTTTTCGTATACGGTGAGTTCATCAATCAGATGATACGCCTGAAAAACGATCCCGATATTCTGTTTCATGAGTTTCGACCGCTGCTTTTCTTTTAACTGGTAAACTGATTCGCCGTTAAACAAATATTCCCCTTCACAGGGTTGCTCAATTGTTCCCAGTACATGGAGCAAGGTAGATTTGCCCGAGCCGGAAGCTCCCATGATGGAGATAAATTCGCCTTTATCTATTTCCAGATTGATATCTTTCAAAATGAAGACTCTTTTGCCGCCCTGGTTTACCCAGTGGAATATGTGTTTTAGTTGGAGCATGGGGGGATTCATGAATGATGATTTTTTGATTTGCTTTTATGTTCTATCTTTTATTTTTACGCCTCCTTATTCGGATCTTAAATTTTTAACCGGGTTTTCTGATGAAGCTTTAAATGTTTGGGATAAAATAGTTGTCAGGCCAATAAGCAATAAAAACAGAAAACAAACAAGCAACGAGTCAATCCCAAAAGGTACCTTGTTAGCAAAGTTTTGAAGAAAGACAAAAGACGCTGTATATCCTATGGGCATGGCAATTAAGCCGGCAATCAACAGTAGTTTTAAAAACCCTTTTGAAAGTAAAAACATAAGCTGATTCACACTTGCACCTATTACTTTACGGATACTGATCTCTTTCTGACGGGTTTCTACCGTATAAATCACGAGGCCAAGCAAACCCAGGGAAGCGATGGAAATTGTAATGAAAGCCAGGAAACCCATCGTAGAATAGGCATCGCTTTGATCTTCCCTCTGAGCTATCTTTTTATCGAGCCACTCATAAGCAAAAGGAGTATGTGGATTTAGTTTTTTCCATATCATTGAAACCTCTTTTACAACTTTTTCCTCATCCGTGGCATTGACCTGGATATTAAAATAATTAAATGCATCAGACCGATTTCTAAGTATCAATGGAGTTATCTGCCTCGCAGCCCCCTCATCATAAAAATCCTTAATGATACCCTGGATTGCTACTTCGGTGCTATCATTTAGCCAAACTGTTTTTCCGATAGCGGTGGCTATATTTTTAAAGCCAAATACTTCTGCCGCTTTCTCATTGATAAGTATATACTTCTCTTTTAAGAATTCTTCATTGTCCGGAAAATTTGAGCCAGCTAATATTTTCAAGCGATGGATGGGAATAGTTGCGGCATCAGTAAAATAAAAGTCAGTCAAAATACCCTGCCCGGCAACAGATTTGTTTGGAAATACCGGTGTTGAACCGCTCCCTCTCAAACCAAAATTATCGGATGATCTACCGACGTTTGCGATTCCGCCAATGCGGGAAACTTCATTAAAAAATACCTTATCTTTTCCTGATAAAGGAATGGTGAGAATATTTTTTGAATAAAACCCGGGGTCCAATGTTTTTAAATAAGAAAACTGGCGGTAATAAACGGTCAGAAATATAATAACCAAAAGGGAAAGACTGAACTGGAATACCATCAATGTTTTTTGCCAGGAAATGTTGCCAAACAGCTTTTGAGTGGATAAACTTTTAAGTACAATTGCAGGTTTAAAAGCCGACAATATCCACGCTGGGAAAGCACCTGCCACCGCACCGGTAAGAATAGTAAAAAGCGTGGCTGAAACTAAGAGCTGATAGTTAAGGCGAAGATCGGGCTTAAATTGTGATAGAGCCAAACAGGAAAAAACCAACGCTAAAAGGGCTATCAGCACCGACTCAATTATATATTGCAAAAAAATCTGATATCGTGACGCCCCTAAAACTTTCCGTATACCTACCTCTTTTGCCCGTGTAAGTGCCCGGGCAATAGTTAAGTTGGTGTAGTTGAAACAGGCTGCCAGTAATAACATAAAACCTACACCTAAAACAGTTAATACTTTGGCCCAAACGGTTCCTTTTCCAATCTGGTTATAAATATCATCTGATCCGGGGGTTATTTTAGACAGAGGTTCACTGATAAAGCTTATTTTACCCTCCCGGGATTTTAATTCTGGTTTTAGCGAAACTTGTTTTAATAGCTGGACTAAGCTCTTGGATGAAACTTTGTCCTTTAACAAAATATATGTATAGGCTTCTTTCATAGAATACCAATTTTTTTGATGTTCGGGCAGGACATTTGCTTTTTCTAAACCGGCTATTGCCAATGATGAAGCATAAGCGTCAAAATCTATATGTGACTTACCGGGAGGCTTTTCCAATATTCCGGTCACTTGGAATACGCCCATCTTCTCGAAGCTTAAAATTTTTCCTATCGGGTCAGTTTTTCCAAAGAATTTTAATGCGGTTTCACTGCTCAAAACAATTCCATTTGTGAGTTCAAGAGCATTTCTCTCATTTCCGGAGGATAGCTTAAAGCCAAAAACTTCAAAAAAAGACGGATCCGTAAAAGCTCCATTAATGTATAATTCTTTGTCCTCGTAGGTGGCTTTTGCTTTCAGGGCAGGATAGATTTGTACTGCATCTTTTACAATATCAGTAGCCAGGGATAATTCATTCTTTAACGGTAGCGGGGTACTGGCAAGCTTATAGTGCTTGTTCTTATTTTCAATTACATCGGTAAGGATACGGTACGTTTTTTCCCCGTTAGGATGAAAAAAATCATAGCTTAAATCGTCTTTAACCTGAACCATAACCATCATACAAACAGACAGGCTTAAGGCTAATCCAAAAATGTTAATGAAAGAAAACAATTTATGTTTCCAGAGATTCCGCCAGGCTATTTTGAAATAGTTTCTTAACATGTTTCAAGGAGGTTTAATAGTAGTCAGCTATATATTTCATCAATGTTTTAAATCTTTATAAAAATGAGTGCATTGTTAAGCTGCCTTGTCAACTTTCGGTTTTCAACTAATAGCGTTTAATATGCCAACGATGCAAAATGCTGGTAATTAGCACTTTGCGTTTTTTAAAATTAATTGACTGCCCGTTTCCGAACACCTGATGCACGGTTGTATTACATGAGTTTAAGGATTAGTAATCAGCTTTCAGTAATCAGCGATCAGCTCCTTAGTATGGCTTTTAAAAATCAAAGTATCTGAAAACTTTCCTATATCTCAAACCTGTCTGATCGCTGACTACTGATAGCTGAAAGCTCCTTCATTCCGTCCTCAAACTCTTTACCGGATTGGCAGTGGCCGCTTTTAAAGCTTTAATCCCTACAGTTAACAAAGCAATCAGAACGGTCAAGACTCCTGCGATAATAAAGATCCACAACCCGATGTTTATTCGGTAAGCAAAATCTTGCAGCCATTTGTTCATAGCCCACCAGGCGAGCGGCCAGGCAAACAGATTGGCTATTAAAATTAACTTCAAAAAATCTTTCGATAGCAAAGCGACTATATTGCTTACCGATGCGCCGAGCACTTTACGAATACCGATTTCTTTTATCCGTTGTTCGGTAGTAAAGGTTGCCAGGCCGAATAAACCCAGACAAGCTACAAAAATGGTGAGTGCGGAAAACAGGGTAAGAATCTGCCCCACCCTTCTTTCAAATTCATAACTCTGGTTAAACCTTTCGTCCAGAAAAGAGTAATCAAGCGGTTCTTCCGTATTGATCTGCGACCATCGCTTTTTTACCGTGGTCAATACGCCCGCCACATCGGTTGCTTTCAATTTTACAATCAGCCCGTCATTTTTACCCAACACCATAACCAGAGGCGAGATGTGCTCATGCAGGGATTTAAAATGAAAATCCCCGACCACCCCTATTACGCGGTATTGAACCTGCAATCCCTGGTTGTTTGCTGAAGTAATTGTTTTTCCGACCGCCTCCTTCCCCCACCCAAAGGCCCTAACCGACGCTTCGTTAATGATCACCGCTGCCGAATCGCTGGCAAAATTGCTTGAAAAATTTCGCCCTGCTATCAAACGGATGCCCAGTGTTGGGATATATTGTTCGTCTACATCATACCTCAGGGTTTTCACCTGTTCTAAAGCATCGGTTCCGCCGGGATACACAAAGAAATTGTTATTATTTGTGGGCCCTGCCGGCAGATAACCAGAATTTGAAACGTTCAATATCCTTGGGTCAAGGAGAAGCTGCTCACGGAACAATTGCTGCTTTGCGCCCAGCATGCCGGTTTCCCGGAGAACCAATACCTGCTCTTTATCGTAACCCAAACTTTTATTTTTTATATAGTTCATTTGCTGATAAACCACAACTGTCACGATAATAAGTGTAGTAGAAATAAAAAACTGGAAGATCACCAGTCCGCTTCGGAGGCTAAGTCCTTTTTTGCTGG
>JBGTBV010000300.1:0-2279 GCA_041749185.1 Daejeonella sp.
ATTGCCTTGGCCGCCTCTGCTGGCTGATAACTGGAAATACCGACATAAAGAGCTTTTCCCTGACGGACCATCAGATCAAGGGTTTTCATCGTTTCCTCCAGAGGGGTTTCGGGATCATGACGGTGATGATAAAAAATATCAACGTATTCAAGTCCCATCCTTTTCAGACTTTGGTCAAGGCTGGCAACGAGGTACTTTTTTGATCCCCAGTCTCCATAGGGCCCCGGCCACATGCCCCAACCAGCTTTAGTGGAAATAATCAATTCATCTCTGTAAGGAGCAAAATCATCTTTAAATATTCTTCCGAAGTTTTCCTCGGCGGAACCCGCAGGGGGACCGTAGTTATTGGCCAGGTCGAAATGTGTAATGCCGTTATCGAAAGCGACCCGCAAAATGTTGCTCGCGTTTGCCATGACATCAATGTGACCGAAGTTGTGCCAAAGTCCTAATGAGATCGCAGGTAGTTTCAATCCGCTATTTCCGCACCTCCGGTATTCCATTTTTTTGTACCGGCCTTCATTTGCTAAGTATTCCATTATTAAGTTATTTATGCTGTTTAAGGTTTTGCTATAGAGAACTTTCGGCTGCCGCTAATGCCTTTTTCATTATTTCCAAATCAGTTATTCCCCTGAAACCACTAAATCCAACCGAAAGCTTCGTTCCATTTGCCATCGCTAAAGGTTGTCCCCCCTCCCATCCGACCAGGTCAGGTGCTTCAATTCCGTTTGCATTTTCTCCTACTTCTTTGTTGAAAACCATTCTCTCATACTCGCCTGTTCTTACTCCCGTAAGCCAAACCTGACTGGCCTTTGTCCAGGCTACTCTATAGGATTGCCGGAGTCTTGGCTTATTGGTTCCAAACATTCGACCGTAGACAACGCCATTGTCGTCAATAATACACGCTGCAACATTCCCATTTGAAATACTCTTATCTGACTCATCCTCCATGTAAAACGGGATCATCTTTTCAATTCCATCGAACAACTTATTTACGAGTGCATTCATTTCGTTAGTATTCATAAACTAAAGGTATTAGCATGATCAAACCGTTAATTCCGATGGCGATAAAATTAGCTGTAAGAAAATCCAACTACTCCCTTTTGATGGGATTTATCTACTACATCGTTTTCGTAGATTTTCATTAATGTTAAAGAATATTGACCAAATTTGTCTCACCTCTTTTATAATAGGTTTGGAATTTACTGACGGTTATGAACCTTAAACAACTTGCCAAAGAGTTAAACTTATCCATATCAACAGTCTCAAAGGCTTTGCGTGACAGCCATGAAATTGGCATTGCTACAAAAAGCACCGTATTGGCGAAAGCAAAAGAACTGAATTACCAGGTAAACCCCTTTGCCAGCAGCTTACGAAAGCAAAAAAGTAAAACTATCGCTGTAGTCATTCCCGATGCAGCCAACGATTTTTTCGGCCCGGTCATTAACGGAATCGAGTCAGTTGCCCAGGAGAAGGGATACCATGTATTGATATACCTGACTCATGAAGATATGAAAAAGGAAGTAGCAATCATCAAACTTCTACAAAACGGGAGGGTTGATGGCATCATGATGTCGTTGTCAGAACAAACTTCCGATACAGCTCATTTGGAGGAATTGAGTGAAATGCCTCTTGTATTCTTTGACCGTGTTGCCGACCATATGGATGTTCCTAAAATTACGACCGATGATTACAATAGTGGCTTTCATGCTACCCAACACCTCATTCAAAACGGATGCAAACGGATTGCATTTTTGTCAATATCACCAGACCTTTCCATCAGTAGGATGAGAATGCGGGGATACAGAGAAGCGTTAAAAGTGAATAAGATTGAACATGAAGAAAACTTAGTCCTGTATTTGAACAGTGAAGACGAAAAAACGATTATCCGAAGATTGTTAAAAAGGAAAAACAGACCTGATGGTATATTCGCTTCCGTTGAGAAACTGGCCATTCTAACTTACGAGGTTTGTGAAGAACTGAATTTACGAATTCCTCAGGATGTAAAAGTCATCTGTTTCTCTAACTCAAAAACGGCAGCACTTTTAAATCCATCATTAACGACGATCATTCAGCCTGCATATGAGATCGGTAGGGAGGCTGCTACCATTCTTTTCAAGTTGGTGGAGAAGAAACGCCATCATTTCCTTCAGGAAAGGACTGTATTAAATTCAACTTTGATTGCACGCAATTCCACAAAGGCAACGCGGGCCAGAAATAAAAAATATTCTAAATGATCAAAGGATAATGTTTTGCGTTCATGAATTTGCAACCTATGGGAC
>JBGTBV010000301.1:0-2619 GCA_041749185.1 Daejeonella sp.
AGCTTCGTTCCGGCAAGTCTGCCTCCTAAAATCTATTAAGTGCCTCTTTTATCTTTTCATAAATATAGTCCAGTTGATCATTGCTGATGCAGTAAGGCGGCAAAATGTAAATGATATTTCCCAGGGGACGGAGAATGATGCCTTCTTTCAGAAAAAAATTATAAAGCTGATCGCGTAGGGTGTTAAAGTACGAGGATCTTTCGTTGGTATTCCATTCTAAAGCCAGAATGGTTCCCGTTTGCCGGATTGCCTTGAGGCGTTTATGACTTTCTATCTGTTGAACAAAATTTTGGTGCTGTAATTGAATTCGCCCGATGTTCTCTATTGTTTTCGGTTGAAGTAACAAATCCATGCTTGCCAGTGCCGAAGCGCAGGCCACGGCATTGGCGGTAAATGAGTGGCCGTGAAAAAGCGTCTTCAACTTATCTGATGATAAAAACGCATCAAATATGCGGGCATTGCAGGTGGTAACCCCCAAGGCCATCGTACCTCCGGTCAGGCCTTTTGAAAGGCACATAATATCCGGTTGACTGGTCAAATGCAAGGAAGCAAAAAGTTCTCCGGTTCGTCCAAAACCTGTCATCACCTCATCAGCAATACAAAGCACATTTTCTGCCTGACAGTGAAAAAGCAGTTCATCTAAATATTCAGCCTCGTACATCAGCATGCCGCCTGCACCCTGTACCAACGGTTCAAAAATAAAAGCCGCTAAATTGGATTTGAGATCTGAGATTTGAGATTTGAGAATCCCTATATTACTTTTGTTGGGGACATCAATAAATTCCACATCAAAAAGTAATTTTTCAAAAGGACCTGTAAAAGCGCTGCGGGCGCTTACGGCCATTGCGCCAAACGTATCGCCATGGTATGAATTATGAAAAGCCAAAACTTTTTTGCGTGGCTGCCCCAGGTTGCTCCAATATTGAAGGCACATTTTCAAAGCCACCTCTACCGCGGTTGATCCATTGTCTGAATAAAAAACTCTCGATTGGTTTTCGGGAAGGATTTCAAGAAGCCTTTCAGCAAGTTCTACGGCTGTGGGATGCGTAAACCCGGCGAAAATGGAGTGTTCCAAAACCAGTAATTGCGCCGCCACCTGTTCGGCGATGTAGGGATGTGAATGGCCATGGATATTTACCCACCAGGACGAGATAGCATCCAGATATTTGTTGCCATTTTCATCAATCAGGTAAGCACCTTCGCCTTTCACAATTGGAATTGGCGGAGCTGCCAGAAGCATTTGCGTGTACGGATGCCAGATTACTGCCTGGTCGCGTTCTGTCAGGGTTTTTGCTGCCATTTTTGTTTTAAAAGTGTTATTACTTTTTTGTCTGTAGGGAAGGTAACATCGTCGGTGCTGAGCTCGCTGATGGCCTTCCATCTGAAAGCCTGCAGAAGATTGCCGGTGGTATCGAAATCAAAAACGGCCGTTTTAAAATTTAACTTCAGCTCTGATACAGGTTCCACGAGGTAATAGACACTTAAAACCTGACTATCATCAAAAACAGATTTGATGAAGAAATCTGTAGTATAAAAATGTTTTTGGATAGTTATTTCCGCCTGGCACTCCTCTAAAAATTCTCTTTTCAGGCCATCCAATAATCCTTCGCCATATTCCAGGCCTCCGCCGGGAAATTTGCTGAACCGGAAACCGTGTTCTTCCTCATCGCTTAACAAAACTTCGTTTAAATGATTGATGAGCAAGCCGTAAACGCGAACATTGAACGGATACATCAGGAAAAGTGCTTTTTATTACGGGTTACGTTTTCTTTGTTCCAAATAATATCGGTTTGTTTGGGTTCGCCGCGTACGGGGCAGGCTGGCATGCGGCAGTAATGGCAACATTGCGGCAGGCAAGGATCTGCATGAATAAAAAACTCGGTCCGGATGCGGGCGCCGTTATTAACCAGATCATCCAATTGAGAAACTTCTGCATGTACGCTGCTCAAATCAAAATAGTAAGGCAACGTTAAATGACAATCTATATGCAAATCACTTCCGTAACGCTGGGTTCGCAGGTTGTGCACATCAATCCAGGATTCCCGCCGCCGGCTGTTTAGAATAGAAATTACCTCCTCAACCACCTCGAAGTCTGATTCGTCCATTAAGCCCCCCACCGATTTACGTACCAGAGTATAACCATTATAAATTATATATAATCCTAAAATAATGGATAGCAGGCTGTCCAGATACGTGATTCCGGTTGCATAGATCAGCAGCAAGCCAGTAACTAACCCTGCGCTGGTGTAGGCATCACTTTGCAGATGTTTCCCATCCGCGTAAAGCGTTATAGAATTAAATACTTTGCTCTGGCGGATGAGGTAATAGCCCATCAAATAGTTGATAAAGCCGGATATACCAACGATAACAGTTCCGCTTAGCAACAAGAAAAGTTGCTGCGGAATAAACAGGTTATAAGCAGATTTGAATATAATGATTATGCCGGCAAGCAGAATGAGGCAGCCTTCTACAAATGCCGAAAAGAATTCAACTTTGCCGTGGCCGTAGGGATGATTTAAATCTCTGGGTTGTGCCGCCAAATAAATGCTATAAAAAGCGAAAGCACTGGCCAGCACGTTTACAATACTTTCGGCGGCATCGGTTAAAATTGCGTTGGAT
>JBGTBV010000302.1:0-6571 GCA_041749185.1 Daejeonella sp.
GAAGTGGCCGATCCGTGCGATACGGCGCTGCTTTGCGATGGCTGACCTTTGCCGTCAAAGAACGATCCGCCCAAACGGTAATCGCTTTCGTCGCAAATATCGGTGCAGGCATTCCAGAATTCCCTTGTGTTAGCCTGGTAAGCCACATCTTTCAGCATTCCGGCAATTTTTCCGTTCTTGATCTCGTAAAATAACTGGCCGCCAAACTGGAAGTTGTACCGTTGCTGGTCAATGGAAAACGAACCGTCGCCGATAATGTAAATCCCTTTCTCTACATTCTTGATCAGATCGTCAATGCTTTTCTTTTGCTTACCGGCCTGCAGCGAAACGTTCGGCATCCGCTGAAACTGAACGCTGCTCCAGTTATCGGCGTAGCAACATCCCTGCGATTCGTCCAAACCAATTATATGCGCTTGGTCGCGGATGGCCTGATAACTCACCAATGTTCCGTCTTTAATAATATCCCACTTTTTGGTTTTCACGCCTTCGTCATCATAACCCACAGCACCTAACGAACCGGTCTGCGTTTTATCACCGTAAAGGTTCACCATGTCACTGCCGAATTTGAAATTCTTCGATTCCCATTTATCCAATGTGAGAAAACTGGTACCGGCGAAGTTGGCTTCGTAACCCAAAACCCGGTCGAGCTCGGTTGGGTGCCCCACCGACTCGTGAATGGTGAGCCATAAATGCGAAGGATCTAACACCAGGTCATATTTTCCCGCTTCAACAGATTTGGCGGTTTGTTTTTGACCTAACTGAATGGCCGCCGATTTAGCATCTTCCAGCATATCGTACCGGCCTTTGTAAAAGGTGGTCACGCCTTTGATCTTATCTTGCGGACGGGCTTCCAGATATTCATATCCCATCCCCATGGGTGAACTTAACGCGTTACGGGTTTCAAACTTGCCGGTTTTCGCATCAATTTTAGTTAGGAAAAAAGTTGGCCAGATCCGGTGTACATCCTGGTCAATGTACGAGCCATCGGTAGAAGCAAAATACTTTTGCTCGTTTACCAGGAAAAGAATGGAGTTGGCGTAATTGGCGCCGCCTTTTATGGCCGCATCGTTTACCGAAAGCAGCAGATCAACTTTATCTTTTATCGGAACTTCAAAAGCGTTTTTCTCAATTGGCGCTTTCCAGCTTACCTCTCCAAAACCCTTTTGCGGCGCTAAACGCACCGGCTCCATTAAAAGCCTTGAATTTTCTTTGGCAATGGCTACCGCGAGTTCGGCCGCTTTGGCGATGCTGTCGTTATCCGTTTTGTCCGTAGCGGCAAAACCCCAGCTTCCATTGGCAATAACCCGCACGCCCATTCCGTACGATTCTGTATTCACAATATTCTGAACTTTGTCTTCCCGGGTAACCACAAACTGGTTCAGGTAGCGTCCAATCCGCACATCGGTATACGTTGCGCCTTTAGATCGTGCGGCATTCAAGGCCACGTCAGCCATGCGTTTTTTCATCGCCGGGTCAATATTATCCAGCAAAGCCCCGGGCGGAATGTCTCTGCCCCACACCGGGATAGACGGCAACATGGTTGCTGCTGCGCCCATGCCCGCCAAGTACATAAAATCTCTTCTTTTCATTTAGGTTTGGTTGTTGGAATTTGGTTTTTCGATAAGGGTTTGGTTGTTTGACAGGATTTTGGTTGTTTGATATTTAAATATATCCTAATTTATGTAGATGGCGATTAGATTTAACAAATGATGTTTTTGTTACATCTGAACCTATACCATAGAATAGTGAGGCCAGGTTCAATATTTCTGCAAGGTGTATATGAGGGAATAAGAAAAGGGTTTCCGCAGATTTTCCCAGATAGTGCGCAGATAAGAACGCAGACCGGTTCTAATATTTAACACGGTGCTTTTGCGAAAATCAACTTGGTTTATCAGCGAAAATCAGCGGGGAAAATAATCTCAGTTTTTGAAAAGCAGGGCTTGTGCTACTATTAACGGTAGCCCCGCTATCCGTTCCAAGCCTCCGTCTCGCCTCAGGCGAGAGGGCTTTCCACTGCTATCGGGTTTATTTAACGCAGGTTATTCGGTTATTACAAAGATTCACATACGTTTTATCTGAGGGCTGTTTAAGAAGCAAATGCTTTTGCAATTTCAAATATTTGCCGCCCGTTTAGGTGAATTGCCGATGCTGCTTTCAAGTCGGCTATTTTATCATCCCTATTTATAATTTTTTAGTCGTTTTTGCTTCCGGTAAATAGTTATGTTTTGATACGACTTCTTCCCGTGTCTTTATTTCTAAGGCTTTTCTTGCATCACCAGCGATTGTTCCTCCTTGTTTCGCTGCAATTTAATTCTGAAGAAATCCTTTAGGATTTTTTGTTTTGACAATCGCGGTTGTTGAAGCTTCGCCAAGCATTGAAAAAATCAATTCAAGGTCGGTCATGTGGTCACGCAGGTTTTGGCTTTTCAGTCTTTTTACTTTTTTATATTCAGAAGGTGTCAAGCCGAAAGTGGCTTTCGAAATTTCAGCTGTGAGTATAGCGTATTCTTTGTTTTCCTTAACACCTCTGTTTTTCCATTCTTCCGTCAATTCTTCCCGAATGGCAATACTTCACATCCGTTTTTCAATCCAGTCGTCTGGATACCCTTTTAGTTTATATAATTCCCTTGTCCTCTGGGTTGCTAATTCGGGGTTTTCAATTTCATCTAATCTGTCAGAACCAACTTGTGCTAACCATAGCTTAAACGGTTCTGCCTTTGGCGAAGGAATGGATTGAATAATACGTAAAAGTCCTTTTGCATTGGCACAATTGAGCTTTTGTTTTCCTCCAATGGTGTCGACTGAAAGGGGGGTGACAAATTGTCCCCACCCTTTGGAAAGTTCGTCGTCACGTTTACGCATCTTCTTGATGTAATCGCTTGGATTAGGGGTGTCTGTCAATACTTGTATAACGTCTGCAACAACGAAATACCATTTTTCGTCTGTTTCATTCCAAACTGCTCTTATCTGATTGCTCTCAAATAATTTAATGTTGCTCATATTATTTACGCTTGGTTGTTTGATAAGAGTTTGGTTGTTTGATATTAAATATATCCTAATTTATAAAGATTGGAGTGGGATTTTGTTGAATGATGTTTTTGGTACATCCGACAGGTTTCCACCAGATTTTAGATGGGTTTCCCGCAGATCTTTGCGGATAGGGGCGCAGATAAGAACGCAGACCGGTTCCAATATTTAACACGGTGCTTCTGCGAAAATCATCGTATTTTATCTGCGTCTATCAGCGGGAAAAATAATCTCAGTTTTTGAAAAGCAGGACTTGTGCTACTATTAACGGTAGCCCCGCTATCCGTTTCAAGCCTCCATCTCGCCTCAGGCGAAAGGGCTTTCCACTGCTATCGGGTTTATTTAACGCAGGTTATTCGCATCAAACAGTGGAGATCATAGCGGATTTTACTTGGATCAGGAGGCTTTAGGTTGCAGTTTCGTTTTGTCTAAATATGCCTGCAACTCTTCGAAGGTCATGCCTTGAATGTCTTTTGAGATTTCATCTTTAATTTCTCTGAAAGTTTTGACTGTGTCAAACTCTTTTATTTTTTTTTCAGTCGTTTTCATTGCCAACAATCTCCTTTGGTGAGCGAATGTCAAGTGTAGTATATCCTAAACGTAAATTTACAGAATTGTACCCGCGAATTCTGTAAAGATTTACGATATGTTTGAAGTTCCAGCTTACTAAAACGTCAACTTTGCTTAAAGTCGCAGTTGCAATATGGATGCAGTCGACCAAACTGGTCTGTCCCACAACATTTTCATCAACGTAAATCTGTGCGAGTTGTAACCCTTCAGGCGAAACTCTTACTACTTCTTTTTGCATTTCTTTTATTGTCCTTTCACTCCTAACTTTCCCTTTCAGATATTGCGGTCCGTATGCATAAAATTAATGCCTAGCATATTTCTTCCCGCAGTTACATTTCCGGTTTGGCGCTATATGATCTGCATGGAAAAAATGATTTTCTGAAAAAGCTATTCAGGGCCGGTGCCACTTCCGATAACGCAAATAAACTATCTGACGGGCTTCAAACACTAGTTTATCGGGTTTAATTAGCGCAGGTTATGCCCTGTTAGAACATAGCATATGCGGTTTATATTTTCCTCACCGTATTAATCACATTAACCCCGTTAAACCGGGTGGTAGCGCATCCGTGCGAAACGGCGCTCACCTGGCTGGGCTGGCCTTTGCCATCAAAGAAAGAACCGCCGAGGCGATAATCGCGATCATCGCAAATGGCCGAGCAGGAGTTCCAGAATTCCTGGGTGTTTGATTGATAGGCCACGCCTTTTAGCAGGCCGCCAATTTTACCCTGGTTTATCTCAAAACAAAGCTGTCCGCTGAACTGGAAATTATAGCGCTGCTGATCTATGGAGTACGAATTCCGCCCCAAAATGTAAATGCCTTTCTCAACATCTTTAATCATATCGTTAAGGCTCAGCGGGGATTTTCCCGGTTTTAACGAAACATTCGGCATCCGCTGAAACTGGACGCTGCTCCAGCTATCGGCATAACAACAGCCCTGCGATTCGGGCAAACCCAAAATATGCGCCTGGTCGCGGATGGTTTGATAGTTGACCAGAATGCCGTCTTTAATAATATCCCAGTTTTTGCACTTCACACCTTCATCGTCATAGCCAACGGCGGCAAGCGAACGGTTTTGGGTTTTATCAGCCTCAAAATTGACCACCTTGCTGCCGAAGTTAAATTTTTTCGATTCCCATTTATCCAAAGTAAGAAAACTGGTTCCGGCATAATTGGCTTCATAACCCAACACCCGGTCGAGTTCTGTTGGGTGGCCAACCGATTCGTGAATGGTTAAAAATAGATTGCTGGGATCGATGACTAAATCGTACTTGCCGGGTTCCACCGGTTTAGACTTCAGCTTTTCATCCACATGACGGGCGGCCGTGGTGGCGTCCTCAATCATATTGTAGCGGTTTTTATAAATCGTGAAAACGCCGTTAATCTCTTCCTCTTTCTTCGGAATGAGGTATTCGTAACCCATGCCCATGGGAGCGCTTAACGCATTCCGGGTTTCAAATTTCCCGGTTTTTGCGTCGGTTTTAGTTACCGTAAAAGTTGGCCAGAGGCGATGCACATCCTGGTCTATATAAGAACCTTCGGTTGATGCAAAGTATTTTTGTTCGTTCACTAAAAACAAAGAAGAGTTGACAAAACTAGCGCCGCCTTTCAAAGCCGCATCGTTTACCGAAAGCAAGAGGTCAGTTTTCTCTTTTATGGGAACCTCAAAAGCATTTTTCTCCATCGGCGTTTTCCAGCTTACTTCGCCATAGCCCTTTTGCGGCGCTAATTGTACCGGTTCGGTTAACAGTGTTGAATTTACTTTCGCGATTTGAACCGCTAAGGCTGCGGCCCGGGCAATGTTTTCGTCCGTTAAATTATCAATGGCGGCAAAACCCCAACTACCATTGGCAATCACGCGGATGCCCATCCCGTAGGATTCGGTGTTGCTGATGTTTTCCACCCGGTTTTCCTGGGTGGTTATAAACTGGTTCAGGTAGCGGCCAATGCGTACATCGGCATAGGTTGCGCCTTTGGATTTGGCAGAGTTCAGGGCTACGTCGGCCATGCGCTTTTTCAATTTGGTATCCACAGGTAATAAGGCATCCTCCATCGAAATACTACGGCCGAAAACAGGAACGGTTTGCAGCATGGCAGCGCCTATTCCAATTCCTGATAGGTAAACAAAGTCTCTTCTTTTCAAAATATTAAGTTTTTATAATTTACAATAGTTTCACGCAAAGCAGGTAAGAAAAAGACACGCAAAGGGCGCAAAGAGATTGAATACAAATTCATCCTAAATAACTTGTAAACCTACTTTGCGTTCTTTGCGTTTTCAATCTTTGCGCCCTTTGCGTGAAATACTTAATCTCCTAAATTATTGGCTATCCGATGTATACCTTCTTTTAACAGCTTGCAATTGAAGTTAATCAATAACCCTAATTTCAACTGAGACAATTTTAAGTAAGTCAGCACTTGTGCATAGTGAACCGGAGCCAAAGCTTCTATAGACTTTATTTCAATAATTATCCTGTTTTCAACCAATAAATCTATCCTATAGCCCACTTCCATTTTTATTTCCTTGTAAACAAAAGGCATCGGAGCTTGCTGTATAACCTCCAAACCTATTTCCCTGAGATCATAAGCCAGAGCATTTTCATAAGTAGATTCAAGTAATCCAGGCCCTATGTTCTTATGCAGCTCCAGGGCTAACCCTATAATTTTATAGGAAAGATCGTTTTCAGTCATAAGCTAAAATAAGAGTTTCATGGAAAGGAAAATAATAGTTTCACGCAAAGCAAATAAGAAAAAAAACACGCAAAGGACGCAAAGAGATTTTTTTCAGGGCTAACTTTGCGCTCTTTGCGTGAAATTATTTACCCACTGTAAAGCGTATAGACCCTTAAAATGTAGAATATGATGATCGATAAATTTTTGTTTATAAGCACGTTAATGGTTTCTGTATTTAATGCAAGCACTTTTTCCCAAACGGTCATACCTCTTTATCAGGAGGATATTCCAAACTCGAAAGCCTCT
>JBGTBV010000303.1:0-1834 GCA_041749185.1 Daejeonella sp.
GGTGTTCGCAGAACATCGGAATAGTGAAACTTAATTTTGAACATCATTCGCTTCTCAAAACACGTACGGGATTTGATCTGGCGGCGCTAAGCGACTGGTAACCGACGGTAAGCAAGGCAACAAACGTGATGAAGCCCACAGCAATTATAAATGTCATGATTCCGATATCGATGCGGTAAGCAAAACGATTTAGCCATTTATCAAAAAAGAAATAAGCTAGCGGACTTGCCAGAAAGAAAGAAATAAGAATTAGCACTAAGAATTCCTTATAAAGCATCGCTATGAGGCCAGATTCAGATGCACCCAAAACCTTCCGTATTCCGATTTCCTTAAGTCTTCGCTCTGCACTGAAAGAAGCAAGCGCAAATAATCCAAGTGACGCCACAAAAATTGCCAGGCCACAAAAATATTTGAAGATCGTGGCTAGTTTTTCCTCAGCTTCGTAGGTGTTGTCCAATGCCTCATTTAAAAAATAAAATGAAAAAGGTACCGCGGGGAAAAAGTCCGACCATGTTTCTTCCATGGAGGCAACTACATTTCTATAGTCACTGGATTTCACCTTTACGGCGATGTTCCCAGAAGCAGCTGCAAAGGCCATTACCAACGGACCAACTTTACTACGCAGGGGGTCAAAATTAAAATCTTTGATCACACCAATGACTTCGCTCCCTGCAACACCGCCAACACCGAATGAGATTTTTCTGCCCAATGGATCAGACCAGTTCAGAGTCCTGGCAGCAGACTCATTAATAACAAATGCAAGTGTACTATCAGTATTATGGCTGATGTCAAAAAAGCGTCCATTCGCCATCTCAATTTCAAATGTCTCCAAAAAATCGTACCCGACATACATGATTGGCATCATTTGCTCATCTTCGATTCCCTCTACAGTCATTGGAAAGTAAGGAAGTGCTTCCTGGCCGATATCGTGTGACAGGCTTGAAACCGAAACAATACTTTCATGAAGCATTAACTTATTTTTAAAGGCCTCGAAGTCTCTTGTCATAGTTGAGTTTCCCGCTGGGATCATAATAACCTGATCTTTCTCAAAACCCATATTTTTATTTCGCATAAAATCTAATTGATCAGAAATTATCAATGTGCCGATAAGCAAAATCATTGATACGGTAAACTGTGCAACAACCAAGGCTTTACGAAGGCTGATCTTGTTATTCGAAGCCTTGTGCAAACCTTTTAGCACTACTACAGGTTGGAAAGCAGCCATAACAAAGGAAGGATACAACCCTGCTACTAAACCTGTAAATACAACAATTCCAGCAATAGCAATGATATTGACGGGATCTAAAATATCGGATGGTTTAAGCTGAACACCTGCCAGCTCATTGAACAAAGGCATACTGACACTGACTATTATCAGCGAGACAGTCCCTGCTATAATTGCGATTAAAACCGACTCTCCCAGAAATTGAAAAACAAGGTTTTGTTTCTCAGCCCCCATCACCTTACGCACACCAACTTCTTTTCCTCTGTTGGAAAAACGTGCAATAGAAAGATTCATAAAATTTATACAAGCAATCAGCAATACGAGAACAGCAATTGAGCCCAACGTGTATACATATTGAATGTTACCATTCACTGAAAGATCACTTGTGGAAAAATTAGAGTACAGGTGGATATCCATGATATTTTGTATACTAAGCTTTGCATTATTCTCAGTATAACGGGGAGGATAATACTTCTTTACAAACGCATGTAGTTTTGACTCCAGGTCCTCCGGAGATGATCCGGAGCGAAGTACAACGTAACTGTAGTACCATAGACCCACATAGGCATAATCTATGTTAAAGCCTACGATCTGATTTAACAAAAGTTT
>JBGTBV010000304.1:0-6451 GCA_041749185.1 Daejeonella sp.
TGTTGAAATATGAGCCTTTAAAAGGCGGTGAAGATGCGGTGATGCGCCTTTATGTGAGTGATTTTTACACCAATAAAGCCATTGATGATGCTAAATTGGAAATTTCTGCGGCAGAAGATGACCAGCTTAAATTTACAGTTACGCATTTGGAAGACGGAATTTACGAGCTGAAAGGAAAATTTCCGGCTAACAAGGCGTATTCCCTGAATGTTTCTATAAACTCATCAAACGGCCCCGACCTGATGGTGATGGAAAATGTGGAGGTGGGCAAAGAATTTGCAGTTGCCGAGGTTCCGCACGAAGACTCTTTATTTTCATGGAGTAATATCTTGTTGCTGCTGGGCGGAATAGTTGTTGGTGCTTTGGTTGTCTTGATTATTTTGGGAATACGAAACCGGAAAATTCAGCCCAAGTATGCGGCAACCGTTTTGTTGTTGTTGAGCATTCCGGTAGCCTCGTCAAAAATTTCTGCCCATGGTGGGGAAGATCATGGCGAAGAAGCCAATGCTCCGCAGGCGGCAGGTGCAAGTGATACTTTTTTAGTGCTAAAAGAAAGCCAGTATTTGTTTGATATACTCACGGTGAGCAGCGGCAAAGAAGATTTTCTTGGCTCTAATGATTTCCTTGGCACCGTTGTTCCTTCTACCAATGGCATGGCGGTAATTCAATCCCCCCAAACCGGTAAGATAGTTTCCCTGCGTACCAGCGTTGGTCAGCGGGTAAGTAAGGGGCAGGTTTTAGCTGTGGTAGAACAGAGCATTGATGCAGGAACCCAGATTGATCTGCTTACCCAGCGTAATAACGCTGAGGCGGAATACAATGCCGCCAAAGCGCAGTATGATCGTTTAAAAACCATCGCCGATATTGCCGCAAAGAAGGATGTGCAGGAAGCGGAATCCCGTTTCAGGAGCGCAGAAAGCAACCGGAAATTATTGAGGCAGTTGGGATCATCCGGAAACGGAAACAACAAATTGGTCAACCTTATTTCGCCGATTAGCGGCGTGGTTGGAAGTTTTAATTATGCCATCGGCGCCGTGGTGAACGCCGGCGAAACGCTGTTTTCTGTAACCAACTTATCTAAAGTTCTTATTGAAGCGCAGATCTACAGCAAGGATGTGGATTTGCTGAAAAATGCCCGCGAAATTTTAGCCACCAGTGATGCTGATCCTTCTCTGAAAGGTAAGCTGAAACTGGTATCGGCAGCCCAGGCGGTTAACGATGCCAACCAAACCCAGAAATATATTTTTGAGCTAACCGATGCCCAGGGAGATTTCAAAATTGGTCAGAACATCACCGTAAGGGTATTATCGGGGCAAAGCACCCGTCAGCTTACCGTGCCTAATGCGGCTATAACCGAAATTAACGGCAAGCCGGCGGTATTTGTAAAAGCCAGTCCGGAGAGTTACACAGTTACCTATGTACAAAAAGGTGCCGACAACGGCTCGCAAACCAGTATTCTGAAAGGCATTAAGGATGGCGACCGTATTGTAAACACCGGCACCTACCAAATGAAAACAATGTTTCTAAACCAATAATTTAAATCAATTAACCCCAATTCACATGAAACCATCATGACCATAACGTTCACAATCAGCAATGAATATGCTCATGATAGCTTCATATCCTTTAAAAAACAAATAATAAACACATGAAAAAAGTAATGTTAGTTTTAAGTCTTTTGACCGCCTTTGCCGTTAAAAGCTACTCCCAGGGAACAGAAGTAGAAGCCGTTAAGAAAGTGCTTCAGGATTACAAATCAGCCATCGAAAAGCTATCCACCACTGGAGTTGTCGATCTTTTTGTGGCAAACTCGGAAGTAATAGAGTCGGGAAAAATAGAAGGTACAATTTCCGCCTATTTGGACCATCATCTGGGCCCCGAGCTCAAGGAATTTAAATCATTCACGTTCAGCGATTATACGGTGGAAGTTCAGGTTGATGGTAATTACGCTTTCGCGACAGAAGATTACATCTACACCATTGTGTTAAAGGATGGAAAAGAGATTAAGCAAAAGGGCGTTGCAAGTTCGGTGCTTAAAAAAACGGAGCAGGGCTGGAAGATCATGTCAACCCACTCATCAGCAAGAAGATCAAAATAAAAGATAAGAAATATGAAATCACTATTTATTGCGATAACCATAATCGCATCCCTTTTTGGTTCCCAGGAAAAATCGGCTACAGTTAAGGTCTGGGGAAACTGCGGAATGTGTAAAGCGAGAATTGAAAAAGCCCTTAAAGTTGAAGGGGTTAATAAAGCCGACTGGAATACCGAAACTAAAATGTTGGCCGTAACCTATGATAACGAGCAGATCAGCCTGGATAAAATACAACAAACCGTAGCCAATTCAGGGCACGACACCGAAAAATTTACTGCTCCGGATTCAATATATGCAAAGCTTCCGGGTTGCTGCAGGTATGATCGCAAAGAAGAAAAAACAGATAAATAAACTACAATAACAAATAAAACAATGGAGAAAATAAAATTAGCGGGACTTGCAGTCCTGATAACAGGTTCGGCCTTTTTAGCGGCCTGTAATTCAAATAACAAAACAACTTCAGGCAACGACAGCACATCAGTTGCGATGGCTGGGCACAGTGATTCTGACCATATTTTTGCCTGCCCGATGCACCCGGAAGTGACCGGAAAGGAGGGTGATACCTGTCCGAAATGTGGGATGAAACTGGAACATAACGACAATGCCGGAGCAGGAAACGGCTTAAGCTACTTTATGGATTTTAATACCAATCCGTCATCGGCGGCGCCTAACCAGGAAGTGACCTTATCTATGACGCCGAAGATCAAAGGAAAGGAAAGCAATCAGGTTCCTTTACAGGAAGAGCATACCAAAAAAATCCACCTGATTGTGGTTAGTGAGGACCTTTCTTATTTTGATCACATTCATCCTGAATATGAGGCCGATGGATCATATAAAGTGAAAACCAAATTCCCGGCGGGCGGCAAGTACACGCTTTTCGCGGATTACAAGCCAACTGGCGGAAACCACACGGTGGATAAACTGGACGTAGATGTAACCGGCAAAAAACCTGCGGCAGCAAGCTATACCGCCGACAAATTAACCGCGACATCCAGTGATGGTTTTAGTGTAAATCTGGCGGCCGAAGGCGGAAAGTTAGAAACCAATACGCCGCTTCACCTCGCCGGAGAGCTGAAACAAAACGGAAAAACTGTTGACCCTTCAACTTTGGAAGATTATTTAGGTGCGAAAGCGCACATGGTTGTGGTAAGCTTAAATGATAAGGAATATCTGCATGTACATCCCGGAGTGGAGAACGGCAAATTTGATCTGCACACCACGTTTGAAAAACCGGGCGTATACCGCGGATGGATCCAGTTTCAGTCGAAAGGTAAAATACACACGACCGATTTTGTGATGAACGTAAAGCAAGGCAGTGCTTCGGCGAAAGCGGAAAATTCTATGGAAGGGATGAAGCATTAATATATAGTGGTTCGTCAAACTCTAATATCTCAGATCTCAAATCTTAAATATAGTTCAAATGAAAAAAGCAACAATTTTATTAGGCGCAATTCTGTTCGCAGCAACAACTCTGTTCGCACAGGATCATAAACACGGATCGCCGCATGGTGGCGAGGTTAAAACAGCCGGTGCCGAGTTTCACATAGAAACGGTGATCAAAGGCGATATGATGATGGTGTACCTTCTGGATGCCAACGAAAAATCAATGAATAATACCGGAGCAACCGCTCAGGCAACCATCCAAACTGCCGACGGGAAAATCAGCAAAGCAACCCTTAAAACGCAGGGTAAAGAAGGTTTTATGTATCCGTTAAACAAAACAACAAAATACAATAAAGCAATCGTCACCATTAAAACTGGTGGTAAAACCGCTTCTGCATCCTTTGATCTGGCCAAAAAGGCATCAGCAAAAGGCCACGAACAGGCAGGTCACAAACACTAATATTAAACAGGAGAGTAGCTAAAATTGCTCTCCTTTTTTTTAAATAATAAGTCAGAAAAGCAGCTGCCGTCCCAGCTTTTTGATGAACCTTTTCTCCGCATAGAAATTATCAATTAAATGTTAAATAAGCTCATACTTTTTTCGCTAAGGAACCGCCTGTTTGTGGTAGCCGCCGCCGCGTTGTTGATGTTTTACGGTGTTTACACCGTAGCAAACCTTCCGGTAGATGTTTTGCCCGACCTGAACCGGCCACGGGTAACCATATTTCTTGAAGCAAACGGAATGGCTCCCGAAGAGATTGAAGCACAGGTGCTTTTGCCAACCGAAACCGCGTTAAACGGGTCGCCGGGTGTCGAGATTGTCCGGTCGGTAGCTTCACCCGGCCTGGGTTTGGTGTTTGTGGAATTTGACTGGGATACGGATGTTTACCGGGCGAGGCAATTAACTGCCGAAAAACTACAAACGGTACAGTTGCCCGATGGAATTACTCCGGTAATGGGGCCGATCAGTTCGGTAATGGGCCAGTTCATGCTTATCGCCGTTACCGGAACAACCACCAGCCCGATGGATGTGCGGACATTGGCCGATTTTACGATCCGCAGAAGGCTGATGAGCATAAAAGGCATATCTCAGGTTATCCCGATAGGCGGCGAGAGGCTGCAATATCAGGTTTTGCTATCCTCAGAAAAATTACGTGAGTTTGGCGTGTCCATTGATCAGATTGACGAGGCTTTAAGCCTGACCAACCTGAACACAACCGGTGGTTTTTTTAACAACCAGGGATCAGAAGTACTGATCCGGAATATTGCCAGAGCTGGGGCAGAATCATTGGATGATATCGGAAACACCGTTGTGGCCAGTGTTAATAATTCTCCGATATTGTTAAAGCAAGTAGCTGAGGTAAAGTATGGCCCAACCTTAAAGCGGGGTGATGGATCGCTCAACGGTAACCCGGCCGTAATTCTAAGTATCGAAAAGCAACCCAACGGCAATACGGTTGAACTTACCGAAGAGATTGAAAAGGCGGTGGCAGAAATGCAGGTTTCTATGCCGAAAGATGTAAAAATCAACACACAGGTTTTTCAGCAAAAGCATTTTATAGAAAATTCATTAAGCAATGTTGAGGAAGCCTTAAGAGACGGATTTATTCTGGTGGTGATTATTCTGTTTTTGTTTCTGCTTAATTTCCGCACAACCATTATTACCCTTACAGCTATTCCGCTTTCGCTGATTGTTACAGCCATCGTTTTTAAATTCTTTGAAATATCCATCAATACGCTAACCCTCGGCGGGCTGGCCATCGCCATCGGCGAACTGGTTGACGACGCCATTGTTGACGTGGAAAACGTATACCGACGGCTTAAAGAGAACTGGGCCAGCGAAAACCCGAGGCCGCTGATGCAGGTGGTTTATGAAGCGAGCAGCGAAGTGCGGAATTCCATCGTTTACGCTACTATTATCGTGGTACTTGTTTTCCTCCCGCTATTCTATTTGCAGGGAATTGAAGGGAAAATCTTCGCTCCGCTCGGTATCGCCTACATCACATCCATACTTGCTTCGCTGGTTATTTCCTTGACGGTAACCCCGGCATTGTGCAGTTACTTATTGGGGTCGGAGCGGGCCTTAAAGCATGTAAATATAAAATTCTGGAAAAAGAAAGTAGAGCGTCAAGAGTTGGAAGCTGAGCCTGATAAACCTGTAGCTCCAACCAATCCTTATGAAGCTGACCAACACGATAGCCCTCTGGTTAAATTTCTAAAACGGCAGGATGTTAAACTGTTAAAGTGGGGCCTTGACCATACCAAAATAGTTATCGCTGCCGCGATTTTTCTGATTGTAGCGGCCGCTGCTATTGTTCCGTTTTTTGGTACCGAGTTTTTGCCGCCATTTAACGAAGGAAGCTATACGGTAAACCTTTCTTTACCCGCCGGAACTTCGTTGGACGAAGCCAATAAAGTTGGCAGCATCGCCGAAAAGCAAATGCTAAAAGTTCCGGAAGTTTTGGTTACCGCCCGCCGTACCGGCCGTGCCGAACTGGACGAGCACGCCGAACCGCCGAGTAATTCTGAGATTGAGGTGGCTTTAAAAGATCCGGAGCAAATTACCAGGAGTAAAGAGGAGATTCTGGCAGATCTCAGATCACAGCTCTCTGTACTTAAAGGTGTTTCGGTCAATATTGGCCAGCCTATTTCGCACCGTTTAGATCATTTATTATCCGGCGTGAGGGCGCAGATAGCCATTAAATTATTCGGCAATGATCTGGCAGACCTTCGCAGCAACGCCGCTAAAATTCAGCAAATTATCAGCGAGGTGCCGGGCGTGGTAGATGTACAGATCGAAAAGCAGGTATTGGTTCCGCAATTGATGATCCGGTTAAACCGCGTAGCCATACAGCAATACGGTTTGCAGGTGGGCAAAGTGGCCGAAGATCTGGAAGTATTTTACAACGGAAAAGTGGTTAGTCAGATATTAGACGGACAAAAAACATTTGACCTCTTGCTGCGCACCGATGA
>JBGTBV010000305.1:0-4848 GCA_041749185.1 Daejeonella sp.
CTACCACAATTTTTGAATTTTCTGGCGGCACCACGTCGTCTTTAGCTCCGTGAAATACCCATAACGGAACTTTTTTATATTTCTTCGTATTTTTCGGATTATCGCCGCCGCAGATGGCAAAAGCCGCCGCAAAATCGCCACGCATACGCCTCAAAAGTTCAAACGTGCCCATGCCGCCCATTGATAAACCTCCCACGTAAAACTGATCTTCATCAGCGTATGGCATATCCTGCAAATCGTCCGTCAGGCCCATTAAAAGTTTCATCGGAGGTGTGGGCGTTCCTCCTTTTTGAAATTGAAAAGTGCGGTTGCCGTTCACAACCGGGATATCCACATTAGACCAAAAACTGTTCGCAGGACATTGCGGGAAAACTACAATTGCGGGAAAACTTTTGCGGACATCCGGATCCAGAAATAATTTACTTCCGTGCGTTAATTGCGCCTGATTATCGCTTCCCCGTTCACCGGCGCCGTGCAGAAAAACCATTACCGGGTATTTTTTCCCCGGATCAAAATTTTGGGGCATCAGCACCCGGTATAACAGCGTATCAGAGCCTTCAATATACATTTCAGATTTATACTCCTCTAAATTTTGTGCGTTCAGCTTTCCGCTGATGCCAACAAATAACAGCGCAATAATTAAATATCTCATTGGGTTAAAGTAAAAGTTGAAAGTTTTAAATCGCGTGAGTTGCCTCCAATAAATAACCTGAATTCACCGGGTTCTGAGCCGAACTTTAGCGCAGAATTATAGAATTTCAAATCTTCGTTATTAATCCTAAACGTAACCGCCTTGCTTTCTCCGGCTTTGAGAAATACCTTCTGGAAAGCTTTTAATTCCTTTACCGGCCGGGTAATAGAACCAACCACATCCTGAACATATAATTGAACTACTTCTTCGCCGTCATATTTGCCGGTATTGCTTAAAGTGATGCTTGCTTCCAGGGTTTGCGCCGGACTAATTGTTTTTTTATCCAAACTAATGCCGCTGTAGCTGAAGCTGGTATAACTTAATCCGAAACCAAAAGGGTAAAGCGGATCATTTGGAACATCCAGGTATTTTGAAGTATATTTCTGATTCGGATCAAACGGGCGGCCAGTGTTTTTGGCATTGTAATAAATCGGTATTTGACCCACATTTCTCGGAAAACTCATCGTTAACTTTCCGGATGGAATACTTTCTCCAAATAACACATCCGCGATAGCTGGACCCGCATTGGTGCCGGCAAACCAGGTTTCTAATATCGAGGCCATGTGCTCGTTTTCCCACTCCAGGGTTAAGGGGCGCCCGTTCATAAGCACCAGCACAATGGGTTTACCCGTTTTGTGCAAGGCACGCAAAAGTTCCATCTGATTGTCCAGCAGGCCAATCATGCTACGGCTTGCCGCTTCTCCGCTCATCCCGAAAGGTTCTCCTAAAACGGCAACTACCACGTCTGCCCGGTTTGCAGTTTTCACTGCTTCATCAATCATTTTCTCTGAAGATTTTTCATCCGGCACCAATTCTGCGCCATGCGGATTTAATTTTTTCATGAGCTCCTCATCATCAACCAGGTTACATCCTTTGGCGTACAGAAATTTATCCGCACCAAATTTGGTTTCCAGTGCAGTCCAAATGCTGGTCGCCTGTTTCCAATCGCCGGCCCCGCTCCAGCTACCAATCAAATCTCGCTGGTTTTTTACCAGCGGACCGATAAAGGCAATTTTCTGATCTTTTTTAAGGGGCAATATCTGGCTGGCATTTTTTAGCAGCACCATACTTTTAACCGCGGCTTCTTTGCTCAGATCAAGCTTTTGCTGATTCATCATTTCCTGCTTATTTCGCTCTTCACTTACATAGCGGTACGGATCGTCAAACAAGCCTAAATCATATTTGGTTTCCAGAATGCGGCGGCAGGCCGCATCAATAGTTGCCTGCTTAACCCGGCCAGATTTTACCAGTTCAACGCCGTTATTTAGCAGTAATTCGCCCACCATATCCATATCAACCCCGGCGTTCAGGGTAAGTTCTGCAACCTTTTTTGCGTCGCCCACACCATGGTTGATCATTTCATTAATCGCAGTGTAATCGGTAACAATAAGCCCCGCAAAGCCCCATTGTTTGCGTAACACTTCTTCCATTAACCATTTGTTGCCCGAAGCCGGAACTCCTTCTATCTCGTTAAATGAAGTCATTACAGAACCCACTCCGGCCTCAACGGCAGCCTTGTAGGGCGGAAAATATTCGTTATACATCCGCAACCGGCTCATATCAACCGTATTGTAATCGCGGCCCCCTTCGGCTGCGCCATATAACGCAAAGTGCTTTACACAGGCAAGAATGGTGTTGTTTTTTGTGAGATCAGTTCCCTGATAACCTTTCACCATGGCACGGGCAATTTGCGACCCGAGGTAGGGGTCTTCTCCGGCACCCTCGCTCACGCGGCCCCATCGCGGGTCGCGGGCTATATCAACCATGGGCGAAAATGTCCAGTTTAAACCATCGGCACTAGCCTCTTCGGCGGCAGCCCGGGCGGTTCGCTCAATCAGATCTAAATCCCAGGAGGAAGATAAGCCTAAAGCGATGGGGAAAATGGTGCGATGTCCATGGATCACATCATAACCAAAAAGCAAAGGGATTTTTAAACGGGTTTCGTTCACGGCCATCTCCTGTAGCTTGCGCACTGCAATTGGAGTAAATGTGTTAAAAACTCCGCCCACTAAACCTTTTTTTATTTTTGCTTCAACGTCCTGACTAACAACCGGTCCGGTTACGTCAAATCCGACAGAAGGCAGGTTTAGCTGACCCACTTTCTCTTCCAAAGTCATCTTCGACATTAAATTATTGACGAATGCATTTCTTTGAGAATTAACGGGCGCATTTTTCTTTTGAGCAAACCCCATGGTTAAACTAAGCAAAAAAATTATTGTTGAACAGGTTATTATTTTCATGCGAATCATTTTTATGATTTTTGGAATATGATTAATAAAATAAATAAAGATGAGGTAAGTTACTAACCTTATTTATAACTCGTTGTTTGTGCGTCATTCGTCTTTAATCTGATTTTATAAGGTCTGTTTTAAGGATATACATAGTTTTATAAATTCATTTTCTTCAACTCTCTAACCGCATAATTAACAGCCCTTGCCGTAAATGCCATATACAATATAGAAGGGCTTTGGTTGCCTGTGCTGGTCATGCAGGCACCATCCGTTACAAAGACGTTATTACAGGCATGCAATTGGTTCCATTCATTTAGCATAGAAGTTTTTGGATCTTTGCCCATCCGTACACCGCCCATCTCGTGAATATCCAGACCGGGCGGCTGGCGGTTATCATTGGTACTGATGTTTTTAACACCGGCAGCTTCCATCATCAGCTTCCCCTGCTCTAAAAAATCGGCTGTCATTTGATCATCATTCTCATCATACCCAACCGAAGTAACCAATAAAGGAATTCCCCACCGGTCTTTTTGATCGGCACTTAACCTGACGTGATTGCTTTCTTTGGCAACCGTTTCGCCCTGCATGTACATATAAACACCCCATGGCCCAGGTTCGCATAAGGCATCTTTATAATCCGCCCCAATTTTGGGCTCGATTCCCTTATCACTTAACTTCTCGCGGAAAGCACCCGAATAAATAGTATAGCCACCATAAAAACCTGCATCTCTTTTTTCTACATTCCTGTAATTCGCGATAATGCATTCTACCGGCTTGTTTGAACTGTAATATTTATCCGCGTAACCATTCAAATTGCCGTACATACTCCCCCGGTAATTATGGAAGCATATATATTTTCCGAGTACGCCGCTATCATTGCCCAGACCATTTGGAAAACGGCTGGACACTGAATTAAGCAATATCAAATTGGTATTCAAAGCCGAGGCATTTACAAAAACAATCCGGGCAAAAAAATCGGTTACTTCTTTTGTATTGGTATCGATCACCCTTACGCCCGAGGCTTTGCCTAGCTTCTCATCATAAATAATTGAATGCACGACGGAAAACGGCCTGACCGTCAGGTTGCCCGTTTTTTTCGCCCAGGGCAATGTGCTGGAGTTTGAGCTAAAATAACCACCCAGCGGGCATCCCCGCATACACAGGTTCCGGTTAAGGCATTGGCCACGCCCCTGGTCAATATGGGTTTGCTGCGGATCTGAAATATGCGCCCAGCGACCCGAAACATAATGCCGGTTGAACTTTTCTTTCAATACTTTTTGCATGTGCAGCTCAACAGCGTTCAATTCGTAAGCTGTTAAAAACTCACCGTCGGGCATCGATGGAATTCCTTCCCGGCTACCACAAACACCGATGAATTTTTCTACATGGCTGTACCAGGCCGAAATATCATCGTAACCAATAGGCCATTGGTGACCATATCCATACCGTTCTGGAGCTGTAAAGTCAAACGGGCTCCATCTGGCGCAGGCCCTTCCCCAGGTTAGCGACTTGCCCCCAACCTGGTAACCCCGTATCCAGTCGAAAGGCTTTTCCTGCACGTAAGGGTGATCACTGTCTTTGATAAAAAAATGTGAAGTTGCTTCGTCAAAACCAGCCGCCTTACTTATCAAGGGGTTTTCTTTTTTATAATCTGCTGTTACCCATCCCCTATGCCGCAGCTCCCAGGGCGCTAAATTGGCGGTGGGATAATCTTTAATGTGCTGCACATCTCTGCCCCTTTCTAAAACCAGGGTTTTTAATCCCTTTTCGCACAGCTCTTTTGCTGCCCATCCCCCGCTAATGCCACTGCCAATTACAATAGCATCAAATGTGTTTTGCACTTTGTTTCTTGAGTTGAGGTTTACGGTGCTGCTGTCTGGCATGAGTGATGATTTTAATTTTTTAAATAACAACAAAAACCACCTT
>JBGTBV010000306.1:0-2597 GCA_041749185.1 Daejeonella sp.
GCAATGTTAGTCCGGTTATTCGTTCCGGTATACATCGCTATTAGCGTCTTTGTAATTTCCATCTGGGGCATTTCCGTTACGGGCGACATCGTGTTCGGAATGCTGAACAACGTTCTGATGCTCATCATTCTGGCGATGATAAACAAAAGACATCTTCCGATGTCAATGGCACCGAATGTACGCACACAAACAGGTAACCTGATGCGGAGTATCCTTTCCTTCATCATTATCGGTATACTTGGCGCAGGTCATTACCTGTTAACCGAAATACCTTTTCTCATGGTCGTCGGTATTCCTGTCCAGTTGATAGCGATTTATTTTTTGCATAAATCGTATATCCGAACGGGGTGGAATGGAATTAGTCTTTAAAGCGGAGCTTAAAAAATAAAAGCGTAGATGCGAGCATCAGGGTAAGCAAGTTAGCAGCGATAACCGGAATATCCTTAACCAGGATACCATAGGCTAACCATAACACCACACCCGTGCAAAAAAGTGAGAACATCCCCAAAGAAAGATCTTTGGCCGAACGGCTTTTCCAGGTTTTAATTACCTGTGGTAAAAAAGCAATCGTCGTTAACATTCCCGCAGCAAGTCCAACAAGTTGTATCGTATTCATATCGTTTAATTTAGTTAAGCCATTTTCATTTTAGAAAGAACTTAACACCACAAATTTAACGAAACGTTACGGGTATTGGTTGAGCAATGTAATTTTATGTTGTCTCAAGACAACTATAACGTTTGCGGAAAAACAGGCGGCGAAAAGCGATGCTGAAACGGCGTATGGCCAAACAGGTACAACAAACCTTTGCATTGAAACTCATAACTAAAAAAAGATATCCATCGTTGACCACTAATATTTGGGAATGGACACCCCTGCAAACTTTGTGTGCCCTTTTTAATTGGGGAGCAGAATTCTATTTGCCGAAACAACGGAAATCGGAAATTGAACAGCAATCGTTCGGTAACAAGGTTTGCCCGGATCAAATTGTTGAATTCAATCGACTCAAGCATGCTACCGAAAAAGAGTAATACAATGGTTTATTTCTGTTAAATTAACTTCATGTTCATCCGTCAGGCAGCCCAACCCGATCACGCCGCTCTTTATACCTTGCTGACTCAGCTTGGATATCCGCCGGTGACATATGACTTCGTTCTTGAAAAAATGGAATCCTACGCGACTCCTGGTTATCAGCTCCTTGTATGTGAGGTTGAAGGCGAAATCGCAGGCTTTATCTCGTTCCACTGGTTCTATATTTGCCACTCGGAAAAAAAAATGGGACGAATTACAGCACTCTGTGTAAGTGACCACATGCGAAGTCAGCGTGTCGGCGCGCTGCTTTTGGAAGAAGCTGAAAAACGACTCATCCTGGAAGGCTGTTACCAGATTGAAGTAACGACCAACCTCAGCCGGAAAAGAACACCTGGGTTTTATTTGAAGAATGGATACTCGGAGGATTCGCGGCGGTTTGTTAAGGAGCTATCAAAGGAAGTACATTGAGGTTATCTCCACTCCCGCAATAGTTTCCCTAATGTCTTAATACCTTCTTCAATTTTCGGACTCCAGGGTTCACCATAACTTAAGCGGAAGCAATTCTCGAATCTACCTTGACAAGAAAAAATTTGTCCAGGTGCAACTCCTATGTTGTGCTTCAATGCGCGCTTATGAAGTTTAAATGCATTGATCTTTTTGTTCATTTCAATCCACAATGTAAAACCTCCCTGGGGCCGGGTGATGCAGGTGTCTTCGGGAAAATATTCGCAGACGGCCTGGATGTATCGAAGAGATTGTGTATGCAAAGCTTTACGTAAATGACGAAGATGCAGTTCAAACCGGCCGTTGTTTAGAAATTCAGCGACAGCTGCCTGAGCCAGTGTATTCGTTGACACGGTATGCATACGCTTCAGACGGATCACGTCATCTTTAAATTTACCCGGAATAGTCCAGCCTATCCGGTAACCCGGAGCCAGTGATTTTGAAAAAGAAGCGCAATGCAGCACAAGCCCCTTTTTGTCAAACGTTTTGCAAGTTTTAGGTCGCGTTTTTCCAAAATAGAGTTCACCATAAATGTCGTCTTCAATTAAGGGGATTTCTTTTTTCGCCAACATCTCGACCAGGTGTTTTTTTCGCTCGTCGGGCATACAGCTACCAAGTGGATTGTTAAAGTTATTGACCACAAGGCATGCCTTTATATCAAATCTTGGTATAGCCTGAGTAAGGTATTCGATGTCCATTCCAAGAACAGGGTCCGTAGGGATCTCAACTACCTTTAATCCGTGACTTTCCATTAACTGAAAAATGGCAAAATACGTTGGGCTTTCAATGGCTACAGCATCACCTGGCTTTGTGATAGCTTTTATACACAAGCCCAATGCTTCAACACAGCCGGCCGTTACAACGATATCGTCCTCACTTGGAGTTCCTCCCCAGTTAAACGCCTGTCGGGCAATCTGTTTTCGCAATGCCATATTTCCCTGAATATGTTCATAATGAAGACAACTTGTTTTTGATTCACGAAGAGCATGTACTACAGCCTTATTCAGTTTTGCCGTTGGAAGCAGTTCTATCGACGGCGCAGCCATTGAGAAATTCAGAAGGC
>JBGTBV010000307.1:0-5329 GCA_041749185.1 Daejeonella sp.
CTATAGATCTCGGAAGCAAAATAGATCTGTTTGATGAGTATTTGGATCTGTTTGACCAGAGCATTAAAAAGGTGGCCATATTGGGAAACCGGGAATACTCGCCGGGAATTAGCATTGATAAGTTGAAAGCGGTATACGCAAAGCATAACGGGGAATTGCTCATTAACGATTCACGGATTTTCCGTTTTGACGAAACCACTATTTCTATTACCGGTATTGATGACTTTTACAGCGGCGATGCGAACTTTCCGTTGGCCATTTCAAAATACACACCCGCTGACCATCATTTGGTTTTGAGTCATTGTCCGGCTCACCGCGATATTATTATTGCTCAAAAGGGCGATATACCAATTGCCTGTGTTTTATCAGGCCATACACACGGCGGTCAGGTAACCATTTTTGGCTATGCACCCTATACGCCGCAGGGCAGCGGTAATTATGTGCGGGGCTGGTACCGCGACGAAGACCCGCCACTATACGTTTCAAAAGGAATTGGTACCACGGCTATCCCGGTGCGCTTTGGATCAAGGGCGGAGATAGCGGTTTTTAATTTAAAGCGAAAAGGTTGAGCAGCCATTTTTTTGATAACCGAAATTCGGGGGTCGTGAATTGCAAGTCTGCGACTTGCTAGTCAAGCAACACGCTAAATCCGTCTAAAGGTAAAATTCAGCCATGGGAGCTTTTATATCGAATTGAATTATTTGGAGAGCAAAACCCTTCAATTGTCGCTTGCACCCGCCGGGCTTCACACTTTAGTCTCGCCCGGGGCGAGACTGCCGCTCCAATCCCGTTTAGTTTACGCGGGGTTGTGGTACTATACGCTTCGTTTTGCCGATGGAATTCTGGTGGACATTAATGCTTTGATTTAAATGCCCTGGGTTATAAACCTTTTATTGCTGGCAGGATGCATCTGAAATTACCGATCTTTCAGATGGATGAAATGCTATACAACTCATGAACACTCTATCAGAATGTCCGCTGGAAACTCAAGCCCAAAACCATAAATCATAGCTACTCTTCAAACCAACCATCCTGCAAATCGTCAATTTCGCGGCGATCTCTTTTTGTTGGCCGCCCGGCGCCGCGGTCCCGGGTTAACTGCGGCGAGCCGACAGCAGATTTAAAGCTCTGGGTTTCTTCAACCGGGGTTATGTCTTCGTAAAAATTAACCGCTGTTTTTGCGTCAACACGCCTGGCCAGCAAAGCCGTAATTTTAATAATTTTCCGGTCGGCGCCTTTTTGTACGGTGAGCACTTCGCCAATTTTAACAATGTGAGAAGATTTCAGGTTTTGACCAGCCAGCTTCACCCGGCCGGCCTTGCAGGCTTCGGTGGCCACGCTGCGGGTCTTGAAAGCTCTGATAGCCCATAAATATTTATCTAAACGAATTTTTTCTGCTTCCGCCATACCGGGCAAATTTACACAAGATATTAGCTCAGCGGCAAAAACTGGCAGAAATTCCTTTAATTTGCGCATAAAACAACCCTTATGACCACCGAATTAAAAAAGCAGATAGAAGAAGCCTGGGACGACCGCACCATCGTTCCGTTTAAAGAATACCGCGACGCGATTGAACGGGTGATTCAGCATCTGGATAAAGGAACGTTGCGGGCGGCTCAGCCCATAGGTAGCCGCTGGCATGTAAATGAATGGATAAAAAAGGCGGTTATCCTGTACTTTTCTATCCGCGAAATGGAAGAGATCAAAACCGGCCCCTTTGTTTTCAATGATAAAATGAAATTGAAAACCAATTTCAAAGAAGCGGGCGTTCGTGTAGTGCCGCATGGCCTGGCCCGTTATGGAGCTTATCTGGCACCCGGCGTTATTTTAATGCCTTCGTACGTTAACATTGGAGCTTATGTTGGTGAAGGAACGATGGTTGATACCTGGGCTACCGTTGGTTCATGTGCGCAGATTGGCAAAAATGTACACTTGAGTGGCGGCGTGGGCATTGGCGGCGTGCTCGAACCCGTACAGGCCTCGCCTGTTGTTATTGAAGACAATTGTTTTATCGGCTCGCGGGCTATTGTGGTTGAAGGTGTTCGGGTTGGCCAGGAAGCTGTTTTAGGCGCAAACGTGGTGCTTACCGCTTCAACAAAAATTATTGACGTTAGCGGCAGCGAACCGGTGGAATATAAAGGCGAGGTGCCGGCACGCTCGGTGGTTATTCCGGGTTCATACACCAAAAAATTTCCTGCAGGAGAGTTTCAGGTTCCATGCGCTTTAATAATAGGAAAGCGGAAAGAATCAACCGATAAAAAAACTTCGTTAAATAACGCCTTGCGGGAAAACAACGTGGCAGTTTAGACAAAATAATGAACGCAGATAGCCAGGATCTGAAATCGTTATCCGGTGAAAAAAGCAATGATTCTACCGTTGGGCATCCTTTGATTTTAGGTTTTGACGGAAAACGGGCAGCACAGAATTTCACCGGATTGGGAAATTACAGCCGCTATGTTTTAAATATTCTTTCTGTTCATCATCCGGATAACGTTTACAATCTATATTCTCCCTTCCCTCTCGCCAAAAAAACCCAGGCTATCAGTCAGTTGGCAAAGGCTGTACGCATCTGCACCCCTAAAAGCTCATATTTTAAAAGTGTTTGGCGAAGCTGGGGAGTATTAAGCGATCTGAAAAAGGATGGAATAGAAATTTATCATGGCCTTAGCAACGAAATCCCTTTCGGGATTAAAAAAATCAACATCGCTTCGGTAGTAACCATTCACGATCTGATCTTCCTGCGTTATCCAGAATACTATCCCTGGTTTGACCGGATAATTTACGGCCTGAAATTTAAATATGCCTGCCGCAATGCGGATAAAATTATCGCGGTAAGCGAGCAAACGAAAAATGACATTGTTGCTTATTTCAATGTTGACGAGAGTAAGATTGAGGTGATTTATCAAAACTGCGCTCCGGTCTTCCGGTCTGAAATTTCAGAAAACGACAAAGAAAGCGTCAATAAGAAATATTCGCTGCCTGAGCGTTATTTGCTGAGTGTAGGGACCATCGAGAGGCGTAAAAACTTAATATTGATTGTGAAGGCCTTGAGGCAGATTGATGAAAACGTATCATTGGTAGTTGTTGGCAAAGAAACGGCATATGTATCAGAAGTTAAGCGCTTTATTGATGAAAATAAGCTAACCAGCCGGGTGATGTTCTTAACTAACGTACCCTTAAACGATTTGCCGGCCATTTACCGCCAAGCCGAGGTCTTTATTTTTCCATCCCGGTTTGAAGGTTTTGGGATACCTATTGTAGAAGCACTGCATTGCGGAGTTCCGGTGATAGCGGCATCAGGCTCTTGCCTTGAAGAAGCTGGCGGCCCCGGAAGTTTGTATATAAACCCCGACAACGAGACAGAGATGAGCGATGCCATTAATTCTATTTTGAAAAATCCCACCAAAAGACAGACAATGGCAAATGCCGGTATAGCCTACGTTGAAAATTTTTCTGATGAGAAAATTGCAGGCAAACTTATTAACCTTTACAAACAACTAGTCAGACAATGAACGAAGACATACAGCGGGCGCTTGAGGTTTTAAAAAGCGGCGGAATTATTCTTTATCCCACCGATACTATCTGGGGTATCGGTTGCGATGCCTGTAATGCGGAAGCGGTGGACAAAGTGTTTAAAATAAAAGGCCGCGACGCTAAAAAAAGCATGATCATCCTGCTGGATTCGCCGGGCAAAATTGCTTCATATGTTGAGGAAGTTCCTGATGTGGCTTATGATCTGGTGGAATTCGCTGAAAAGCCATTGACCATTATTTATTCTCAGGCAAAAAATCTCGCCCCCAATGTTATCAATCAGGATGGAAGCATCGGCATTCGAATTACCGGTGATGAGTTTTCAAAACGACTAATACAACGGTTTCGAAAACCAATCGTTTCCACGTCGGCCAATTTAAGCAATCAATCCTCGCCAGCGAATTTTTCTGAAATTGCCGCCGAATTGCTTTCGGCGATTGATTATGTGGTGAAATGGAAACAGGAGGATGCGCAGGCCCAAAGGCCCTCAACCATTATGAAACTTGAACCCGACGGGCGTTTTATTTTTCTGAGGAAATAGTTTTTTGTAGTTGAGCTATTCACCTTATCGAAGGTGTTTGAAAAATCCGCATAATATTCTGTCCTTTGCGCCACATTTAAAATTCAAATCTAACAGGTAAAGGGCTTATGAAAGCACATCTTCAAAATCCCGTTTTTGAAAAATTATCTCAATTAGCTAAGAACTCCGGAACAGAAATTTATGTTATCGGCGGTTTTGTGCGGGACTTGTTTTTAGAGCGCCCTTCAAAAGATATTGATATTTTGGTTATCGGCAACGGGATAAACTTCGCGGAAGCGGCCGGAATAGTACTAAAGAGCAAGGTATCGGTTTTCAAAAATTTTGGTACGGCCATGCTTCGTACCGGCGATTTGGAAATTGAATTTGTGGGCGCCCGCAAAGAATCGTACCGGTATGATTCGCGTAAGCCGATTGTAGAAAACGGCACCTTGCAAGATGACCAGTTGCGCCGGGATTTTACAATAAACGCGATGGCCATTAGCCTGAGCGAACTCAATTTTGGAACGTTACTCGATCCGTTTGAAGGGCAGGCAGATCTGGCCCAAAAAATTATTCGTACCCCTTTAAACCCTTCAGAAACTTTCTCAGATGATCCGCTGCGCATGATGCGGGCGATCCGCTTTGCCACGCAGCTCGGTTTCAGCATCCATACAGATGTGCTTGATGCGATTTTTGAAAACAGGGAAAGGATCAAAATTGTGTCGGCAGAGCGGACTACGGACGAGCTGAACAAAATAATTTTAGCGGAAAAACCGTCGGTGGGTTTTGTTCACCTGTTTAACACCGGCCTGCTGAGCTACATTTTTCCACAAATGGAGGCGCTGCATGGCGTAGAAACCATTGGTGGCAAAAGCCACAAAGATAATTTTTACCATACGCTGCAGGTGCTTGATAATATTTCTAAAAATACGCCCGACCTTTGGCTGCGCTGGGCGGCTATTTTGCATGATATTGCCAAACCGGCAACCAAGCGTTTTGAAAAAGGTACGGGTTTTACTTTTCACGGGCACGAAGACAAGGGTGCAAGAATGGTCCCGAAAATTTTTGCCCAATTAAAACTACCCCTAAACGAAAAAATGAAATTCGTGCAAAAACTGGTGCAATTGCATTTGCGACCAATTGTACTGGCAAACGATGTGGTCAGCGATTCGGCGGTCCGGCGCCTTTTGTTTGAAGCGGGAGAGGATATAGACAGTCTGATGTTGTTATGCAATGCCGATGTAACTACCAAAAACGATTTCAAGGTAAAAAAATACC
>JBGTBV010000308.1:0-2485 GCA_041749185.1 Daejeonella sp.
ATCTGTCCTTAGAGTTGAGCGCAGCGCTCTACGGATTCAGTAATAAAGTTAAAGTCTCCGACTTATTAATATCCCGCAGAATTTCTAACAAACTGTTCTGATCGGAATCAGAACCGGTTGTGTGTTGAGGGGTGAGGGTTGCAAACTCGTCCGGATAGGTTCCAAACCTAACCAGATTTTACCAAAGCTTTTGAAAAGGACTTGATAAAAAGCCCTCCCGATTTTGCATAAAGGTGATGCCCGCTCTTTAAGCATCACCTGTACCTAAGTTCCCATCAGCCAATTCTTTGTCGCTATTTTTTAGCTGTATATATTTCTTTCATCCAGGTTTCAACAACATATTTGCCGATCTCTTTACCCATCCTAAGCCCTTCTTCATTATCAACACGAAAATGAATGCCTGCATAGAACCTGGAATCTGCACAATCCTGGGCCATTTTTTGAAACTGCTTGGCATCGGCAGGAAAAAAATATTCCATCACAGCGCTTGATGTGCCGGCACCTGCGGCATGACCGGAGGGATAACCAGGGAAAGGCGGAGTTCCGATCAGCGGTTTGTAAGTAGGGTCGTATTGATTTGGTCTGATTCCCCAATAGGCATATTTGGCATCCATGATGGCAATGGCGGCATCATGAGAGGCGGTGCTTAATATCGTGTAGATACGTGCAACTGCGGGGGCATCATCAGCAATACGGTATTCAAACATTTTCTGACCTGCCAGTTCCGTCCACACATTTCCGGTGCTTGCCCAATAATATGCCTGTGCAGCAGATTTAAAAGTTTGTTTGAAATCCTTCAGTTCTTTCATATCATTTTCAAAATCAGGTGGCGGCGGCAGCCTGAACTGATCAGCAGAACGGATGACAATTGGCGTAAACTTGGCAAGGGTAATACCCAGCGGATAAGCACCGGTCCATTTTTTAGAATCCTTGTTCATTTTACCATCCCATACTGTGGCTGAGCCATCATTCTTTGCTTGTTCTATTATCTGCTTTGCAACCTGCTCACCTAATTTCCAGCCTGCTTCTACATCACTTGGAAATTGTACGCCGGCATCAACCCGTGATTGCGAAGCGGCACGGGCCATTTGCATAATGGAATCGGCTTTGGCCGGAAAAAAATAAGCCAGCGTATATGCCGCAGCGGCTGCGGTTACCGAATGTTCACAGGGATAAGAATAAGTCAACGGTGCACTGACGGCCGGTTTTAACGAAGGATCTAAACCGTTGGGCCGTTTCCTTTTATATTTCAGCTTTTCTTTCCAGGCTACAATCGTCGCATCATAAATAGCAATATTCATCCACGATGACGGCATGCGTAGCATTACCTCGGGCTTCTGGGAGATCAGGTTAGGTATAATTTGATTCCAACGATAGGCAGGAGCTCCGGCATTCCAATATTTTATTTCTGCCATTTTTTTTTCATCAAGTTTGCCCATTCCCTTTTTAATCAGTTGCAATTCAGTTTTTGCTTGAGCAGCAGCGGGAGGAGCCGCAACCGTTATTTGCTGCGGGTTGTCTAACAGCCGTGTTTTCCAGTTGGCTGCTTCATAATTAGCAGACTGGGCTAAACCAGGGTTGACCTTTCCAACTGTTAAGAATACAACAAAACAGATGAAAGGAATTTTTCGAAAAGAATTTGTGGCAAGCATAAATTTTCAGGTTTAATTGTTGATTAAAATCTAGTGTTTGTTTATTTTCTTTTTACATCTTAAAACGGGATTTATTTGATTTAACAAGTATGTTTCCAGGTATTTGTTAGACAATCTTATGTAATTTGAGCAAGACTTTAAGCCCGAATCAACAGACGGCGAATCATGGTCAACGAACAACGTAATTGCACCAATCAGTAGAAATCCGGGGTGAATAAATAGGAAGTTTTGTATTAGACAGCAAAGCTTTCTCTTTTTTCAATTGACTTTTCAAGGTCATTAGTATACCAGAAAGTCACTTCTGTAGACTGCCAAATAAATTGGGGCAGATTTGTGGATATTTATCCCATTATTAGCAGGATGAAGACATCAATTAATAAAGAGCGGTTTAAACTTTACATCTGGATTGGAAGCGCTTATCTATTGATTTGGCTTCTTAATACAATAGCAAGCCGCCCCGGAATTGAATTTGCTCCAAGAGCGTGGAACGAGGTATGGCGGGCAGTTTATCTTGTTTTTCTCAATTACCTGTTTTTTGAATATACCCTTGCTAATCTAAGCAGGAAAAGAGTTTTCAAATCGCTTTTAATTTTAGCTTTCCAGATCTTTTTAATGTCTTACGGCTTGTATGTCTGGAGATCTTTAGGAATTCATCTAAATATTTATACAGAGTTTACAACCTATTCAAAAGTATCCAAGGCGATATCGGCGCAAATGGAAGGCAGCGTCACATCACTTGTCTTTTATGGGATTGTCAGACATATTTATGATCATATAAAATTAAAACAAGCCACACAACAGTTGCGGATTGAAAAGCAGGAAGCCGAATTGAA
>JBGTBV010000309.1:0-2008 GCA_041749185.1 Daejeonella sp.
TCTTTGTTCTTGTCTGATTCTTTTTCAGATTGTTCGCCGTACCGTCGTGCCATGATGCGTGCAACTTCGCCAACCTCCTCTGTTAAAATAGCAGTATTGGTAAGCTCATTGAAATACCGAACGCCATGGGTTTTAATCCATTCATCAACCTGTTCCTGAGCCATTTTAAGTGTCATAGAATTTATTTTTACGGATTGTTTTGTTGCAGATTCTGCAACAGTATTGACGGTATACTGGCAACTTTACGCTTCGCGTAGTCAAAACACACTATTCCGGTTTTACCCCGAGCTACTTCTTTATCGGTTTGTTTGTTCTTAACACGATACAGCATATCAAAACCATACTTATTAAAATCTGAAACGGCTATTTCTATAATCAATACGTCATCTAGAAACGATTCTGATTTATATTGAACCGCTGCGTCAGCAATAATCTGCCCGACTGAGCCCTCAAAACTCACCTCGTCCTTAAAACCAAGCTGACGGTAATACTGAATGCGGGCTTCCTGTAAAAGGGTTAACATGGTATCGTTTCCAACATGGCCGCCGTAATTTAAATCTGAAGCCCGGACAGTTAGTTCCGTTTTAAAAGCAAATGTTTCGGGAAAGTCAATTTGTATGCGAGACATAATTTTCGATCAGATGGTAAATATAAACTTTCAATAATAGAGTCTAAAATAATGGCGTTTCATTAAATTGAAGACTATGAACTCTAATCTCTTCCGGTCAACACTTCTTGTACAAGCCAGCCTATGCTTTACATTAGTTGCAGCACAAACTGTAGCACCCGTAACATTAAAGGGTTATGTTTTTGTCGATAAAAACGGCAACGGTACCCGCGATAAAGATGAAGGTGGTTTAAAGGGGGTAATGATTTCCGATCAGAATGAAATTGTCGAATCTAATGCTGATGGTTATTATGAATTTATCAGTACATATAATAATGGAGTTATCTCCATTAGCCAGCCAAACGGTTTTGTGACGAATGGATCGTTCTGGAAACCAATTCCACCGAATGAAAAGACGTTCTCTAAAGACTTTGCCCTCCTTCCTGCCCCGAAAACAACAACTTTTACCTTTATCCATGCATCTGATCCTCACCTCAGTGAACAAAGTTTGCCGGGGTTGGAAAAATTAAAATCGATTGTGGACTCTATCCGGCCTGCATTTGTTCTGATGACAGGTGACCTTGTAAAAGATGCCCTACGTGTTTCTGAAAACGAAGCGACTGCATTTTATATCCTATATGTTAGAACGATCAGTAGATTTTCCGTTCCTGTCTGGAACGTGCCGGGCAACCACGAGATATTCGGTATAGAAAGGCACAAATCATTGGTCAGCGAAAAACATCCCTTATATGGGAAGCAGATGTATCGGCAATACCTCGGTCCGGATTACTATTCATTTACCTATGGGGGTATTCATTTTGTTGGATTAAACTCCGTCGATTATCACGACCTCTGGTATTATGGTCATATTGATTCAACACAGATAAAATGGCTTAAGAAAGAATCGACTTTGATTTCTAAACAGACTCCCATCATTACATTTAACCACATTCCTTTTTACTCCGGCGGAATGAGTATGGGCGAATATTCGGATGAAGAACCTGGAAGTTCTGTCATTTCCATCAACGGAAAAAAACACTACCGGCATGTTGTAACAAATGCATCAGAAGTCATTGATATTTTTAAGGATCATACCTTTCCAATTGCTTTGGCAGGTCATTATCATTTTGAACAAAAGTTTATGTTTGAATCAATTAAACATAAAACTGAATTTCACCAGACGGGAGCTGTAGTCGGCCCAGCGTCGGGAGGTGGTTTTCAGATGCCTTCAGGGGTAGTACTGTACAAGGTCTCCGACGGAAAAGTAGTTGATCGCAAGTTCATCGTTTTGAAGTGATAACGAATTGTCAAAATATGCTCACCTCATGATACAACTGCATGATGTATCTTAACTTTGAAAATATTCAGGTTCCTTCCTGTTGGGGTGGCTAAAGTATCTGC
>JBGTBV010000310.1:0-1541 GCA_041749185.1 Daejeonella sp.
CCGCCGACTATCACCATGTCGAGCAGGAGTTGTTACCAAAACAATATCGCAGGTATACGGAAGAATACTGGCAGAAAAGGGTAATGGCGCCTTCTAGCCTCATATTTTACCTCGGTATCAATAAAAAAATTGAAAACCTATTGCATCACACGTTGTTTTTCGACGAGGATTTCAAAAAACATGCTGAAGAAATTTATGATGATCCTCAATGGCCGACTGCACCCCAGTTCTATGTATCCTGTCCATCTAAGACAGACCCTTCAGTAGCTCCGGAAGGATTCGAGAATCTGTTTATACTTGTTCCGGTCGCCCCCGGCCTTGATGATAGTGATAAAACACGCGAGAAATATTTTAACATCATTATGAACAGGTTGGAAAAACTGATTGGACAGAATATTCGCGATCACATCGTGTTTAAAAGAAGTTATGCTCATCAGGATTTTATCTCGGATTATAATGCATTTAAGGGGAATGCATACGGGTTGGCAAATACCCTCCTTCAAACGGCAAATCTTAAACCCTCTATCTTAAACAAAAAGGTGAAAAACCTGTTTTATACTGGTCAGATGACGGTTCCCGGACCCGGTGTTCCACCATCAATTATTTCCGGGGAGGTCGTAGCGAAACAATTAATAAAAACACATAAGGAATTTGTAAATTGAAATTTCATGAAGGAATTGTTTGACAAAGTCTCAATCCGCTGTAGCCGTGTGACAACCCATGCCTACAGTACTTCTTTTTCACTGGGCATCCGATGCCTCGAAAAAGATCTTCGTGATCCTATTTACTCCATCTATGGATTCGTCCGTTTCGCTGATGAGATTGTTGATACGTTTCATGGGTTTGATAAAAAATCACTCCTTGAACGATTTAAAGAAGATACTTTCAGGTCGATTCGGGAAAATATTAGCCTGAATCCTATTCTTAACAGCTTTCAGTTCACCGTCCATAAATACCACATTGAAGACGAATTGATCGAACAGTTTCTTAAGAGTATGGAAATGGATCTTTCCAAAATAAACTACGACTCCACGACGTTCAAAGAATACATTCTGGGTTCAGCCGAAGTCGTAGGATTGATGTGCCTGAGGGTATTCTGCAATGGAAAAAAAGAAATGTTCAATGAATTAAAGCCCTATGCAATGAGCCTCGGGTCTGCTTTCCAGAAGATTAATTTCTTACGTGATCTTCAGGCTGACTTTATCGGTATGGGCAGAACTTACTTTCCAGAAGTGGAAATGAACCATTTCGATGAACAATGTAAAAAAAAGATCGAAACCGGGATCAAAGCTGATTTTGAAGAGGGATTTAAAGGTATTAAGAAACTACCAAAATCAGCGCGGTTTGGGGTTTACGTAGCTTATGTTTATTACGTAGCTTTGTTTAGAAAAATCCAGAACACACCATCTGAATTGATCCTAAGGAGCAGAATAAGTATTAGGAAACGACATAAAGCCAGGTTGCTTGCTTATTCGTACCTAAAACACCAATTGAATTTGATATAATGGAAGATATTATACTTGTCGATGTATATGACAACG
>JBGTBV010000311.1:0-1536 GCA_041749185.1 Daejeonella sp.
AGCCAGGTAAAATTCAATAGTGTCGACCTTTACATCTTCGAACCACAATTTTTCTGTTTCGCTAAGTTCACTATAAGCAATGCGCTTTGTCATAAGTTCTGCTGTAGGTACGCGAATAATGTTAAAGGATTTACCGTCTTGGTCGGTTTCGTTTTCCAGTATTTTAAGATTCTCCTCCATTCTTCGATATGATTCCATTTCTATTTCACTTTTATTCATATCAATGTTACTGACCTCAGCTAATAGAACAGTATTTTCATCCGCAAACCGGCAAAATTCATCAATGTGTCCGCCTGTGCCAATGCCATAAATTCCATTTTGTAATTTTCCCCATTCCTCCTCTTTCAGCCCGCTTTTAAGCCAGATAATTTTTTTGACTCCAAGAACTCTTTTGTATTCTGCCTCAATCGCTTCCTTAGTCATTGATTTGTTTCTATCTAATTCAACAGATTCAACCAACAGGATTGTCCCCTTACCGTTGGTTTGCCAGGCTCCACCTTCTGAAATCATATTGGATGAAATTATTGGGAGATTGAGGCGACTTGCAACGTTTCGGTCAATTTGTTCCGTTCGTTCATCAGGATGATTGAATTTGAAGTCTGCCAATGCAAATTGTCCCTTTTCGTTTCTTAAAAAGATTGGTCCCGGGTCTTGAATGGCACCAAAATACTGCTCATTAAAAAAGAGTTTGACTCTTGATGTGTCAATATTAACGTCAAGTAATTTTTCGTAGATTCTATTCTCCAGTTGCTGCTTGGAATAATTTAGCTGAAGGCCATAAAATAGTCTCACTTTGCAATAAGGAGTAATTTCTTTCATAGCATTTAGGGCTGTATGGTAAAACGGGGCTCCTCCCAAAAACCCAGACTCAACCCAGGTTAACCAAATGTATTCCTGTTCCTCAAACTCTGAGGTAACTTTGAAACCCTCCTTACTTTTAGTTGTGCAGCCAATCGTCAGACAAAGGCAAATTATGTGAAGCAATTTTATTTTTCTCATATCATTTCAGGCATAGTCTTAAACGACTCGTGCCTACTCGGTGACCGGGTAATAAGTGCTTGATAAAAACAAGTCCGCCGCACGCTTCTGTAGGCGAGGGGAACGATCCTGCCTATAGCAGATAGGGTAGATGCCAAGCTCAAATTAGGTTAACGGCCGTCAGGAAGTGAATATAGATATTAAAAAATTCTTAAAAAACCAGTGGGCACCGGGCCCATTATCGATTACAGAAATTTGATGGACGTAGCTGGATCTTTTTTAATTTCCATTGATCAACTGCAGAACAAATTCCATTTCGGCGTCCTTTTTGTGAATCCAATTTTCAAAAGTAGGTTCAACTTCAAAGTCAGGGATTGTGCCATGGCCATCGTTTTTATTTGGGTCGACTGCATTCGTATATTTTTGTAAGGGGACTGTCACAACAAGCCCAGTTGGTATTTTGGATGCGGTGTTTCCAATAACCAATTTACTTCGCAATCTCAAAATCTGCAATGGCGATAAGGTCGTCCCACATAAACTGTAATTGGCCTCCCTTTC
>JBGTBV010000312.1:0-2560 GCA_041749185.1 Daejeonella sp.
CAAATGTGTCAGTGTTGTTCATGAAGGAAGTTGGATAGAGCTACCGCTATCATATGGAAAACTTATGCAATTTATAACGGATGAAAAATTAACACCACTTGCTGTAAACCGGGAGATTTATATAAATGGTGATTTTAAATATCCGGAGGCAAACGTAACGGAAATACAAATGGGTGTAGCTTAATCTTTGTCGTTTAGATAAGAGATCCGGTCACGAAGAAATCTGTGTGAAAACCCAGCGTGCTTGAAGCTGTCTTTGTACAATTCTATTTCCACAACTAAACGATATTGATAAGTTAATGACAGTTGACAATAACAGAAAAATGAAAAGATTAATAGTCGTCTTCGGTGTCATCATCGCCGTATTGGGTATGCTCATCGCGTACTCTGCAAACGCTCAAGATGAAATAAAAGAAAAATCCATGAAACTAAACGCAGGCATAATTACAACGAAGCTTCAGGAGTCAAAGGAATTTTATTCAAAAGTCCTGAACTTTGGTATCACATTCGAGAATGAATTTTACATTCTTATGCATACGCCAGATCATCGAAGCGAAATCGCATTTTTACTTCCTGATCACCCTTCTCAAAAACCAATTTTCCAACCTAGGTTTCAAGGCAAGGGAATATTTCTTACCATTGAAGTCGATCAGGTGGACGAACACTATAAGCGAATCCAGTCTCTCGGAATCCCGATAGAGATTGAGTTGCGTGATGAGCCATGGGGTGACCGGCACTTTGCGATCGTCGATCCGAATGGTGTAGGAATAGATATTGTAAAATATACTGCGCAGGATAAACCTTAGTAATGAGTAGTGAGTAGTTAGTAATTAGTTCGGCGTCCGACATACACGTTCAAAAAGGTCCGGAAGTCCGAAAGACCGGAAGTAGTGCGTGTGTGGAATGTCGACGAGGTTTACCTTTTTTTTACTTGTCATCCGAGAATCCATCCAGCAGAAAAGGTGTAGTGATGATGAAATTAACTAAAGCTGATGGCCGGTCGAGCCTTGTCAATGGAACCCTGGCTGAAGCCAAGGGATATTAATGGAAGAACTGAATTTTGGGAGACTTTCAATAACCTCGACCTTCAGGTCGGGGTTCGATGAGCCATTTAAAAGACGCGCCACTGCGAAATAAATAGAATGCAGCGAACCTAACATGGCGCGAAGGGCACAGAACCGTTTGACACGAGTGCGTCAAACTTTCGATCAAAGTGAAATAGTAGTTCATTGCGAGCGTCGGCGCTCATGGACGCCAGGTGTCTTTGAATGTTGAAAACTACTTGTCTACCTTCTTCATGAATTTATTAAGCCCTTTTCTGGCTGTTTCCCTTATTTTCTCCTGAATAACTGAAGTCCACCCTAGAAAAAAACCGGTCAATCCAAGTGCCTGCCGTGACCATCTCCAGAAACTGAATGTGTCACGGTGATTTAAGATCTTTCCATCCTGGAATTCAAAGGAAGCATCAATCATGTTATGGACTTTTCTTCCCGTTCTTGAAAATGTATACCATGCTTCCCAGTGACAGGAGCCGTGCATGTCGTTTGCCTTTATATCGCTGAAGGTTATTTTCAGATCTTTTCCAGCAGTGATCAACATCTCCCACATAGCTTTGACTTCCTGACTATTGAGATTTTCAAACACGGGATCTGAAAAGGAAGCATTGGGATGATAGGTCCCTTGCATCGTCACGTAATCCTTATGCTGAAAGGCGGAGTAGAACTGGTGAATAAGCTTTTCATGTTCATGCATAGCGAATGGGATAGAACACAAGATAGTATTTTACAGCCGAAAGACCGGAGCACGGTGGGATACAGGCCCTTAGTCGTGGTGTTCTCTACCCTTACCGCTGCAAATTCTTTCTATTAGCTTTGCACGATGTTACTCGAAAAAATCCAAGCGGTAGAAGCGGTTTTTGAAAAATTAGACAATGAGATTTCGACTTTCCAGTCGTGGTCGGGGCTACATTGTGCCTGGGGTTGTGGCAAATGTTGCTTTAAACCCGACATCGAAGCTACCATACTTGAATTTCTACCCTTTGCGCTGTACTTGTATAGAGAAGACCAGGCCTTCGCATGGCTTGAAAAACTAAAAGAATCCGATCAATCAATTTGTTTGATCCTGAACCCGACCCAGGCTGGTGCCGGGCTTTGTTCCGAATATAAATACCGGGGCCTGATCTGCCGCTTATTCGGCTATTCTGCCCGAACCAATAAATACAACAAGAAAGAACTGGTTACATGTCAGGTCATCAAAACGGAACAAGCTAATAATGTGGAGCATACAATTGCTGGAATTGCGGTAGGAAGAGAGATTCCGGTGATGAATCAATTCTACATGCAACTCCACGCGATTGATTTCGAACTTACCCGTGAATTTTTCCCAATCAATGAAGCCATTAAAAGGGCAATTGAGGTTATATTGCATTACTATGCGTATCGGGAATAGTTTTTGGAAGTTGATGTCAATTTTTATGTTGACAATGGGTATGCATGGACATTTTGCACAGGATAATGATTCGAGAACGCGCCGACCGTTTGAACAGTATTGGACTAAACCC
>JBGTBV010000313.1:0-4765 GCA_041749185.1 Daejeonella sp.
AATCACCCGCGGATGATTGATGCAGGGTATGAAGGAGATTCCGGAAAATTTGAAAACGTAATACAAACGCTGGAGAGTGTGCTTTCCAGAGGCCATAAGGTGCTGATATTTTCGCAGTTTGTGAAACAACTTGACATTTACCGCAGGCATTTTGATCAGCAAAACACCCTTTACGCCTACCTTGACGGGACGACAAAGAACCGCGGACTGGTGGTTAAAGAGTTTCAACAAAATGACGATCTTAAATTATTTTTAATCTCCATAAAAGCTGGCGGCGTAGGGCTCAACTTAACCCAGGCAGATTATGTTTTCATTTTAGACCCCTGGTGGAATCCCGCGGTAGAGCAGCAGGCGATAGACCGTACGCATCGCATCGGGCAAACCAAAAATGTTTTTATCTATAAATTCATCACCAAAAACACCGTTGAAGAAAAAATATTAGCGCTGCAAAACCGCAAGCAAAAAGTAGCGGGGTCATTAATTACCACCGAAGATAGCTTTGCAAAATCACTGAGTGGCGATGACATCAGGGAATTGCTCAGTTGATCCTAAAGATTGCGGATTTTTTCATCAGCCGGTCAGGTTTGCGCAGCTGTTAAAATCTCCATGTACCGTTCCCGGGATATGGGTTCGGCACCCATTCGTTCTAAATGCGGCGTGTGCATCTGGCAGTCAATCATTCTGATATTTGTGTTCTGACAAAGTGTGATAAGCGCCAGTTTAGAGGCATTGCTTTGTGTGCTAAACATGCTTTCGCCACAAAACACACCGTTTATTAAAATTCCGTATAAACCTCCCGCCAGCTGGCTATGATCCCAAACTTCTAAAGAATTTGCCCATCCCAAATGGTGCAGTTCCTGGTACGCCGCCCTCATCCCGGCGGTTATCCAGGTGCCTTCTTCGCCTTTTCTTTTCGCTGTTGCGCAAGCCTCCACCACATGTGCAAACTGTTTATTAACCGTTACCGGATATTTGTTTCGCCGGATCAACTGCCTCATGCTGGCCGAAATTTTAACCTTTCGGGGAAACAGCACAAAGCGCTCATGTGGCGAATACCAAAGGATGGGAGAATCATCAGCATACCAAGGGAAAATTCCGTTTTTGTAGGCTAACAGCAATCGGCCTGGGGAGAGGTCTCCACCTACCGCCAGCAAACCGTCGTCTTCTGCCAGCTTTGGATCCGGGAACCATATCTCATTTTCATCTAAGCGGTAAACCAATGTGTTTCGTCAAAAATATTTATTAGCCAAAGGCGATAATTGGTAAGCTTTATAATGGGCTGTTTTTTTGAGACTAAGAGAATTTAAACCATTTTGTTTGGCTAAAGTCATAATCGCAAATCTTTTTTATGACCCCCGCAAATTCTTCCCCCGCTATAAAACACCTGTACTCCAGGGCCGGGTTCGGCATCAGCTATTCAGAACTTCAGCAAATTAAACACTTCAGCATTGATCAGGCCGTAAGCAAACTGTTTGCCGACTCGAAAAATGCGGGCGGTTTGAGCTTCCTCCCCGGTGCTGAGAATGAAGCTGCATTAAAGCCTTTATCCGCTTTAAGCGAAGAAGAAAAAAAAGAACGGATACGAATGGCCAGGCAGAATGTGCGCCAATTAAATATTAGCTGGCTAAGGCACATGTGGCAGGCAGAAAGTCAGCTTCGCGAAAAGCTGACCCTTTTTTGGCATGGTCATTTTGCCTGCCGGTCTGCCAATCCGATATTTTTGCAGCAGTTAAACAACATTCACCGCAAAAATGCCTTTGGCAACTTTAAAACCATGTTGTTAGAAGTTTCGCGTTCGCCGGCCATGCTGCAATTTTTAAACAATCAGCAAAATAGAAAAGGGAAGCCCAATGAGAATTTTGCCCGCGAGCTGATGGAACTTTTTACCCTTGGCCGCGGTAATTACACCGAAAAAGACGTGAAAGAAGCCGCTCGGGCCTTTACCGGCTGGGCTTACAACCGGCAGGGCGCATTTGAATTCAGGCCGTTTCTACACGATGACGGACCCAAAGAATTTTTTGGCCACACCGGCAATTTTGATGGGGCAGACATCATAGACCAACTATTAGAAGAACCTGCCGCAGCCCAGTTTATTGCCCGCAAACTGTACGCTTTTTTGGTGAGCGACACCCCTAACGAAAAACGAATAGCCGAGTTAGGCAGGCATTTTTACCAGAGTGGATATGAAATTTCTGCGCTGGTAAAAAAAATCTTAACCGCCGACTGGTTTTACAGCGAGGAAGTTATTGGCAAAAAAATTAAATCGCCGGTTGAGCTGCTGGTTGGCATAAACCGCCTTCTTAATGTGCAGTATCGAAGCCCGGCGGTGCTGATCAAATTTCAGAGTGCTTTGGGGCAGGTACTTTTTTATCCGCCCAACGTAGCGGGCTGGGCCGGAGGCCGCAATTGGATAGATAGTTCGAGCTTGATGGTGCGCCTGAAAATTCCTTCTCTGGTGTTAAATGGAGGTATTATTGATTTTGACGGTAAAGCGGATATAGAAGACGAGGCAGTAATTGCCCTTGACCGTGATGGACGGATGGCGGCAAATAACCAGGCAATGTGCACCGCAGATTGGAGCAAGTTTCTTAAAGAGTTTCCTGTTGGGATGAAAGTGCCTGAACTCGCCGGATTTTTACTACAACCAGCAATCAGTACAGCCAGACTAAAAATTCTTGACAACAATAGCGATTCAATGAGCAGAACGGTTGAGATTCTGAGCCTGCCTGAATACCAGATGTGTTAATCCCACCCTTGATTTAAAACATGAAAAGAAGAAATTTTATCAAGCAATCAGCCCTGGCCTCTGCAGGCGCTTATTTAATCCCATCATTTTTAAAGCCTTTTGAAGCCGTGGGGATGGAACAACTTTCGGGTTATAAAAATCTGGTAATTATACAGCTTTCGGGCGGCAATGATGGTTTGAATACCGTAGTTCCTTACGGGATGGACGCGTATTATCAGAACCGGAAAACAATTGCGATCCCCAAAACAGATATTATAAAGCTGGACGACTTGCAAGGTTTACACCCCGCGATGGCTTCCCTGAAAGGTATTTACGATCAGGGACTGATGAGCATCATCAACAGCGTTGGATATCCTAACCCCGATCGCTCCCACTTCCGATCAATGGATATCTGGCAAACCGCCAGCGAGGCCGACCAGTTTTTGTCTACCGGATGGATTGGACGTTATTTAGATTCGGATTGCCAGACTTGCAAATTTGCGTATACGGCGCTGGAAGTTGACGATACGCTTTCCCTTGCGCTAAAAGGTTCCGGCAAAAAGGGAATCGCGGTGAAAAACCCGGCGCAGCTTTACCGGAACACCCGCGAGCCGTTTTTTAAAAGCGTTTTGAGCGATCATTCGGAGAATCTGAACGAAGAAAATCTGGGATATCTTTATAAAACCATGATCGAGACTTACTCATCGGCAGATTATATTCAGAAAACATCGCAAACCTATAAAACCCATTCGGAATATCCGCAAACTGCATTTGCCAATCAATTAAAAACCATTTCCAGATTCATTAATTCGGGATTAAAAACCAGGGTTTACTATGTTTCATTAAGCGGATTTGACACCCACGTTGGTCAGAAGATGCAGCAGGCACGTTTGCTTAAGCAATACGCCGATGGTGTGGCCGCTTTTGTAAATGACCTCAAGAAAAACGGCAAACTTAACGATACACTGGTGATGACATTTTCTGAATTTGGGCGGCGTGTAGAGCAAAACGCAAGCAACGGCACAGACCACGGCACGGCAAATAATGTTTTTCTCTTCGGCGGAAGCCTGAAAAAAGCGGGCATTTACAATGAGGCTCCAAACCTGCAAAACCTGGATAACGGAGATCTGAAGTACCAGATAGACTTCCGGCAGGTTTACGCTACCCTGCTTGATAAATGGCTGGAGGTGAGCAGTTCAGATATCCTTAGTAAAAAATTTACCGGGCTTAATTTTATATAGCGGTTGTATATGACCAGACAATTTATTAGGGAAAACAATTATTAAATTGCAGATAGCTTCGTGTTGAGGAGCAGGCAAACCTGTAAAAATTTCCGGCAAAAAAATTCCTATGCCCTATACAAAAATTTTATCCACCTTATCTGGGCGACTAAGAAACGCGAGCGTCTGATTTTTGGCGAGCTTAAAAGTTCTTTACTTCATCACATAAAGGAGAACAGCCGCAAAACGGGTATTTTCATAGACACCCTAAACTGCGTTTCAGACCATATCCATTTGCTGATATCACTTGGCAATGAGCAATCAGTTGCCAAAACCGTGATGCTGATCAAAGGTGAATCCTCGTTCTGGGTTAACAAACAAAAGCTGTTGCCAACAAAATTTGAGTGGCAGGATGAATACATCGCCCTATCAGTTAGTTATTCGGCAGTGGATAAAGTGAGAGGTTATATTTTAAACCAGGAATCACACCATCAAAAGAAAAGCTTTTCCGAGGAATATGATGAGTTCTTAACCGCACATCAATTTCAAGCAGATTTGTAAAAACTAACTTTCAGAAACGAGTTTCCTACAAAGTAAATTCGACTGAATAGGGCAGCGTAGCCACGGCCTTTAGGCCGTGGATCTAAAATAAACCGGGGGAACGGCTATAGCCGAAAAAATCGAATAAGCCCAAATTCAATTGAACTCTGTGGTTCAGGGATCCAAGCGGCCAATCCTGGTTAAAACCGGATAGACAATGTAATTGCAATAGTGTAGTGTAGCCACGGCCTTTTAGGCCGTGGATCTAAAATAAACCGGG
>JBGTBV010000314.1:0-9662 GCA_041749185.1 Daejeonella sp.
ATCTGCAACACATAATTTTGAGGTTTATAGCCAGACAACTCATTTAAGGTTGTTTGGATGTATCCGCCCAAACCACGCTCAGCCCGACCGGCAAAATGCGCACTGATATGTGCATCGAAGCCAACCCCGGCCATGTTAAAAAATTTACGATTGTTTAAAGAACCAGAATCAATTAAAATTGAATGGAGATTGTTTAAACGTAAAATGGCGCTACTTTCTTTCATCGGAATGCCGATGGCCCGGGCCAGACCATTCCCAGATCCGCATGGAATAATGCCCATGCAACCGCCGGAACTTTCCAGAGCCGATGCGATTTCATTGATGGTCCCATCGCCGCCCACGGCAACGATCACATCCTGATGGAGATTTTCTGTTGCTAACTGATAAGCATGGCCCGCGGTTTCGGTAAAAATATACTGGGGGTTGAAAAGGCGCTTATCCAAAAACTGATCTGCAAATCGCGGAAAACTTCGTTTGCTTTTGCCCCCGGATATTGGGTTTATTATAAAAAGGATTTGCTTTTTCAAAAAAACAGCCTGGTGTTAGAATTCCAAAAGTAGTTTTAAATTTCCCGGAAATTGAAAATTATCCTACTTTTGCCCTGCAAAAAAGTGGATCGATTTGCGTTGCCCTGTAAACCCGGGGCAGGATTGCAACCACGTAAAAAAACGTGCTAATTAAACCTGCTGATTTTTACTCCAGACAATCGCTGCCCGAGCTTTTCTTTGCCAATTTTTACAAAATTTAATCTTTATGCCATACTTATTTACCTCAGAATCAGTCTCTGAAGGTCATCCAGACAAAATTGCCGATCAGATATCAGACGCGTTAATTGATAACTTTTTAGCATGGGATGCCGATTCTAAAGTTGCTTGCGAAACATTGGTCACTACCGGCCTGGTGATTCTGGCCGGCGAGGTAAAGTCAGAAACGTATCTGGATGTTCAGAAGATAGCCCGGGATGTGGTTCGTAAGATCGGGTATACCAAATCAGAATACATGTTTGAAGCAGATTCATGCGGGGTAATTTCAACCATCCATGAGCAATCTCCGGATATAAATCAGGGCGTAGACCGGCTCGACCGGCAGGAACAAGGCGCCGGAGACCAGGGAATGATGTTTGGCTACGCTACCAGCGAAACCGAAGATTTTATGCCCCTCGCCCTGAACATCGCTCATAAATTGTTAATAGAACTGGCCGCTTTACGTCGCGAGAACGATGAGATTAGCTATTTACGCCCCGACGCTAAATCGCAGGTGACGATAGAATACAGCGATAATCATCAGCCCGTTCGAATTGACTCCATTGTAGTTTCTACGCAGCATGATGATTTTGGGACCGATGAAGAAATGCAAGCCCAGATAGCCAGGGATATTATTTCTATCCTGATTCCGCGGGTTACCGGGCAGCTAAAACCAGAGCTTCGGGCATTGTTTGACGATACCATCAACTATCACATTAATCCGACCGGCAAGTTTGTAATTGGCGGACCTCATGGTGATACCGGCTTAACCGGCCGCAAAATCATCGTAGATACCTACGGTGGCAAGGGCGCCCACGGAGGCGGTGCGTTCTCGGGTAAAGATCCTTCAAAGGTAGACCGCTCGGCTGCCTACGCTACCCGTCACATCGCCAAAAATTTGGTAGCCGCCGGTGTTTGCGATGAAGTGTTGGTGCAAGTTTCCTATGCTATCGGGGTTAAAAATCCGATGGGGATTTTTGTAGATACCTATCGATCTGCCAAAGTAGACCTATCAGACGGGGAAATTGCCGAAAAGGTATCGGCTATTTTTGATATGACCCCTTACGGAATAGAAACGCGTTTAAAGTTGCGAAACCCCATGTATGCCGAAACCGCTGCCTACGGGCATATGGGCCGCAAGAGCGAAACAGTAGAAAAAGTGTTTTTTAGTGCAACCGGAAAAAAGAAAACCGTGCAGGTAGAACTCTTCACCTGGGAGAAATTGGATTATGTAGATAAAGTGAAGGCGGCATTTGGGTTGTAGAAATAACAGCTTTTTTAATTTCTTGGAACGCCTTTTACACAGGTGCGAGTTTGGGAATGTGGTTGAATTTTCGAGTGTATTAAGGCAGAAGAAAGTTTACGGATTTCTTGCAGATTTCGGGAAAATTTTCACACTTTTTAAACCCTATCTACAGTTTTTTTTATTCCCGGATTACTCAAAATCGGAAGCTCCATAGTAGAAATCTTCGCCCTCCTTTTTCGCCGGATCAATTTTGTCGCCCGGTTCTTCTTTCAAATCCACGTCAATTCTATACTGGGTCATTTCAAGAGAAGCACTTACCTTAACGGTGGTCTTTCCTTTTGTACGTTCAAATCGCCATGAATACTTATCTCTTCTGGCCATCTCGGTTTCTGGCTTTTTACCTATTTCTTCCGCAATCAGCTCGTCGGCAATCTTACTGCCATCTTCATCGGTTTTCGGGAATTCGGGCGTGGTATAGATAAAAGTCATGGTCTGCTTCTTTCTTTTATTTTCTGCCAGAAATTCAAAATCAGTAGCCAGTGGTTTACTGGAATTTGCAGAAATGGAAGTGCACTGGGTAACACTGAAACCTGGCGGCACACCTTTACCCAGCAGCATACCTGCCAACGGCAAAACTTTACCTGGTGTAATGGAAGGATCAACCGTATTGTAAAGTGTAGCCGTAAATTTTTTATCAACTTTTTTACTTACGCCAGGCGATTGGTTGGCCACCTTAGACGTTTTCATTTCTTTTATCCAGGTGTCAACTTCCGCTTTAGCCGTTTTGGAGTCGGCGTCAATTGCACTTAAAGCCGTCTTATCGGTTTTATCCACCTCCTTCTTTTTTTCTTTGGTTGCCTTATCAATTTCTGCTTTTTTATGTTTTGCCTGCTTATCAATAGATGCGGTATACTTCTTAATTCCCATTACCATCATTTGCCACTCGTGTTCCTTGTACTGAAAATCGCTATACTTACCCTTAAAATCAGAGACAAGGGTATCGGTGTTTTGATCGGCGCTTCCTGGATATTCAACAACGAGCGTGTTAAAATATTCAGATGAAACAATCTCCGATTTGTTTTTCACTTTTTTTGTATGATACTCATACCCCTGCTTATGTGTGGGTGCATCTACCTGATCTTTTCCTCCAAACGCTTCATCAAGCGCATTCAGCATTTCCACATTCCGGCCGATGTTGCACCCTTTAATATGAACAGCGGTTTGCTCATCAACCCCGCCATTGGTTTTAAACATGGCTGCATTGTTTTTTAATGCGACTTTAAGCTCACCAAAAGTTAACACCGTATCCTTGTCTTTACTGTTTAAGGGGAAAGAAAGCGTTCCGTCCTGGTTGGCATGAGACACAATGTAAATATGACCGGCCGGCGCCGTTGCCGAAATTTCAGTTGCTAAAGCTTTAAAGATCCCACCCAGTGAGCGGTCTTTAAAATTAACGATGGTTGCTTCGGGATGATGCTGGCTAAAAAACTTTTTAGCCGCGATATAGAACCCGCCTTTATCGCCCATTAAAAAAACAAGGTTCTTTCTCACCGCTTTTGCCGGTGCGGTATCGTCACGCTGAATAAGTGAAGGTTTGCGCTGAACAAGCAAATAAGGCTCATCTGCTTCTATATTATTTGTAGCAGGAACCACCATCCCTGTTGCCGAAGGCACTTCTGTAACTTCAGCATCATCGGCAGGAGGAATCTCAAGAAGCTCATCTGAGATATTAATTTCTTCATTAGCCGGCCCATCAGAGGTTTGCCTCTGTAGAAACCCGTTCTGCTGCACTACATGCGTCAGCTCATGGGCCAGTAATTGTTTCCCTGCGGATGATTCGGGCTGGTACTGCCCCTGGTTAAAATAAACATCGCTGCCCACGGTAAAGGCCCTGGCGTTGAGGTCGCGATTCATCTGAACGGACTCTCCATCGGTATGAACCCTTACGTTGCCGAAATCGGTACCAAAACGGTCGGACATGAATTTCTGAGTCCCGCCATCAAGAGTTGATCCCCCGCCTTTGGACGATTCAATGGATTGGGAAAGCGAATCAGAAACAGCCGGGGTATTACTTTCGATTTTGGTTTGAATAAAGGGAGTAATGGATGCGGATGCCGGCTTACGGGTAATTTTTTCTTCCTCTTCGCAATGGCCGCACTCTCGCTGAATGAAACTCTCTTTTTGATTGTGCTGATTCTCATTTACCGAGGCATTATCTAACGATTTTTTTTGCAGGAAAGGCAATGGTTTCCAATTCCTGAAATCAGAATCGAAACTAAAAATGGGCAATGAACCGACAACAGAGGTGGTATTAAGTTGCGCATCTGTGATTTCCCACCAGGTAGGATTTTGTACTTTTAATTGAGAATTGATAAAAAACGGGGCGGTGAGGTTAGCTGCTTTGCCCGACCAGTTATCATCAAGCCCGAAGCGTTTGAAAAAGCCAAAATTATACTTCCAAACCCCGAGGGCAGAGTCGGGATCCCATAAATGCATCGCGTTCCGTTCGAAAAACGGGGTACGCAGACTTAAAAAGTCGGGTTCTGCAAGCTGTAGTTTGAGCTTGCTTTTATCTGCCGGTTCTTTTTCCTCATTTTCTTCCCTTTGTATCACTTCCCCTTTTCGGGAAAGCGCTTTACGCTGAATAAAGTTCTGCTCCGGCATACGCATCACCTGGTCGGCCATCGCATCCGCTTCTTTTTCATAAGGATCGTCAGGAGCGCCAACCGTTAGTTTGGGTTGAACCACCAATCGCTGGAAAGCGTTCTTACCGGGCGTGAGCTCTTCCCGAACTTGAATTGCATCTTTCGTCGCTACAGGAGCTGTACCGGATTGAGCTTGGGGCGGTATGGTTGCAAGTACTGGCAAAGTCTGTTAAAATTAGTGATCAAAAAATTCAGGGTTTTACCCTTCGCCGGGCCGCTACGCAGGTGTCTAAATCTAAACCCGCTACGCGGCAGGCATCATCATCCAGCGGATGTTCGCCTGATGACATGATGGACAAGTCATTATCAAAACCTGGAGGCTTGGTTAACTGCACGGCAAACCAGTGCAACCTGTCGGGAATCTTCATCAATTGATTTTGAGCATGCGATTCGATGTAATTATAACGGTCAATCTCAAAAGCGAGCATGTGCAAAAACTCATGGGCAAGTGTTTTAGGGGTTGCTGCCGACCAGTTTTCTGCATCCGTCCATCCCTCCTGATGAACATTGGCTGTAAATGTATTCGCATCGGGAACATCTACAAAGTCAATTGACACAGTAAAACCCTTAGTTGATAGGGCCTTTTCTATGCCATCATGCATTTGCTTAATGTTGGCAACATCTGCGGCGGTACCTGATCCGGTTGGTTTTAAAAATACCTTTGCCCTCACAATAATATTCGCCGGATTGGTACTGTCAACCTGGTAGGTTCCTCCTCCAAATTTCCCTTTTATACTTTTCCAGTTGGCAGCGGGAACAGCGTCGGCCGCTTTTTTTTCAAGGTCTAAATTTTTGGCTGCCTCAGGTTTGGCCACGCGAACTTTTTCTTGTTTAACCGCTTCGACAGTAACCGCATTATTTTCTATTACAACATCGGCGGCAGCTTTCTCTGGTGTATCAAAAAGTTGCTTAAGTTTCCCCGCATAATACAAGCATCCTGCCTTTTTCTTTGCCTCTGTTATTATACCATCGGCCACGGTCTTATCAGCCAATGCGGTATATGCCGGCGTGGCTTTAATATTTTTTGCAAGCCCGTCATACAGCGGATCGTTTTTCTTCGGATCAATGCAACGACGTATAACTCCGCTTCCCTGTTGTCGCACATGTGCCAGCTCGTGCGCCAACAATCTTTTGCCATCAGAAGATTCTGGTTGATATTGACCCTCGTTGAAATAAATATCGTTCCCCGTTGTAAACGCTTTGGCATTTAATCCCTGGCTCAACCGAACGGCTTCAGAATCTGTATGGATTTTTACCCCTGAAAAATCGTCGCCCATCCGACTGCTCATAAACGATTGCGTTTGCCCGTTAATAGAGAAGCCGCTTCCGCGGGATGATTGAATTGCGCCTGAAATGCGCCCGCTAACGGCGTTATTGCTTCCGTTTTTGGATTGGATAAACGGTGTACCATTTTTAGTTAACGGTTTGCGTTTAATTTTTCCTTCTTTTTCACACTCATCGCATTTGCGTTGCACAAAGCCTGTCTCAGGCATTCGCATTATACGGTTCGCATTATTGTCTGCTTCTTTTTCAAGTTCATCGTCCTCTTTGCCCACACTTAGCTTACGCTGGATAACTAAAGGCCGTACCTGTCCGGGCAATGCGGCAACATTTGCTGCTGGTGATTTACCGTTATCCTGATCCTGTACTATATCCTTACTGTTCATGGTTATACGTTGTATTTTTGATAAGCTTTTTCCAGCTTCTCATCGTATTTATTCGCTTTAAAACCGGTGCCGTTATAGCGAAGTGCGAATTCTGCCCATTGTTTGTTTTTTAAATATTTGATCAGATTGTTGATTTCAACAAATTTGGCGAACACTCTCAATTGCTCCCCTTCGTTCTCTTTCATGGTGCCCACAAAAGCAATAATATCATCAAACCCGAGAGATTTATAATGAAACCCCATGATTTGAAATAAGCCATACGATGCCGAAGCATACGCCGCTTCGGCCACGTCCTTGCTTTTTGATATAGCAATGGCTTTGTTGAGCCTGTCATATTCGGCTTTGCCGCCCAGATAAAATTTCTTGGTCCATTTAAGATACAACACGTCTTCATTGCCTTTTACCAGAGTTTCAGGGTTAATATTTCTGGCGATCAACTGCTTCCAAAAAACATGGCCCTCAAATAATATCTTCGTCCGGCCATCAATGGTAAATCCGCGGCCGCTGCTTTCTACCGAGTTTACCGCTTTTACAACGGCCAGCTCAATACCCAGCTCGTTGGCCAAATCCATCATATCCTGTTCTTTCAGGAACTTTTCTTCCATGCGGCCAATATCTACCGGTGCCTTGGTAATAAGCTTGGTCCAGGTTTTGGTATATACTTCACCATCGCTTACCAATTGGTTTTTCTTCTGGAAATCCCGTACTGCCGCATCGGTGACGGCATTAAAAATCCCGTCAACAACGAGTTCATATTTAAATTCATTTAGCAGTTCCTGCAACATGGCAACCGCATCGCCTTTTGATTTTAGTTTGAGGTATATCATAATCAGAGTTTTTACAGATGGACAATATTGAACAATGAACCACTGAACTGAGTTAAATAAACCCGATAGGAGTGAAAAGCCCTCCAGCCTGAGGCTGGAGAACTTGCAACGGATAGCGGGGCCGAAATAACCCAAGGACGAAGGAACCTGCTTTTCAAATTATCTAAACTCTTAAAAAAGCTGTTTAACCCTCTAATAATAGTAAACCTGCTATTCAAATTGCTTTTCTATCAGACTAAATCAATCCGTCGTTCGTTTTTTCCAATTAACCAACAATTGCTAACTGCCAGCAATCAAATAATATAAATCCAATTCAATGTCTTAAATCGTTTTCCCTTCTTTGAGATATTCCTTTTTTATGCCCTCGATGATATCCGCATTGCGGATAATGTTTTCGTTACGGTTCAAAGCCATCAGCGATGAATACTGTACCACGTTGATGATGGAACCACCCGCCAATTCGAATTTCTCAGCAATCTGTTCCATGTCCACATTGAGGGCAAACTGGGTATGGCTGCTGTATGATTGATTCCATAAATGCAGCCGTTCGGCATATTTTGGTATCGGAAAATGGATGATGGATTGCAACCGACGGCCAAAAGCCTCGTCCACATTGCTGCGCATATTTGACGACAGGATAACCAGGCCGTTATAATCTTCGAGCCGCTGCAACAGGTAGGCAATTTCCTGGTTGGCATATTTATCATGCGCATCCGCAATGGCTGTCCGTTTCCCGAACAAGGCATCGGCTTCGTCAAAAAATAAAATCCAGTTTTTATGCTCCGCTTTCGCGAAAACTTTTTCGAGGTTTTTTTCTGTTTCGCCGATGTATTTCGAGATAACCATGGATAGATCAACGCGGTAAACATCAACATTAGCTAATTTGCCGAAAAGCCCGGCTGTAAGCGTTTTACCTGTTCCGGGAGCGCCATGAAATAAAGCTTTATATCCTGGTTTCAGGCGTTTTTTCATTTCCCATTCGTTCATGAGTTTGCTGCCGTGTTCCAGCCAGATTTTTATGTCATTGAGTTGCTGCATGGTGTGCGCATCCAGTATCAAGTCTTCCCATTCTAATGTGGTGTTGATGCGTTTTGCCGGAAAATCAATGCTGAACAAGGGTTTGCGCAATTTACCACCGGTAAAAAAATCGACGTATTCATCGTTAATCAGCAACTGTCCACTAAAAACAGGTTCGCTTGCGGGTGCAGCCGCCAGCCATAAAATGTGGTGGGTACGAAAAACATGGTCGGCATCAAAAATCTGCTGCACCTTAAAACGCCTGCCAAGATCATTACCCGCCAATAAAAATAAAGCGGTTTCGCCGGTAGGCAAAAAGCCACTGTGAGCCGTGCCTTTTAACCCGCCAAATTCAGTAAATCCCCGTTCTGAAGATTTATTGCGTGTAAAAAAAACATCTAGCAATTGGGGGTTAACATGCGGCAACAGAGCCAGCATTAAAACCAGACGCTCAGTAAACGATAGCTGGTAAAAACGGACAAACTCTGCAAAAACGGATTGTTGATTTTGAAGATCGGGGATTTCAATTTCATTAATATCCTGGTAGAGGCAATCCTCGCCATAATGTAATTTCAGCCGGGTATCCAACACAAGTCTAAACCAGTCCGCCTCTTTTACAAGGTCAACGGCGTTCAGATAATAAGGATCGGCGTTTACTATGGGCCGCTGATTTACCATTCTGTAAGTATTAACTGATTAATCCACGGAAGTTTTATAGTGCCGAAGCCCCAGAGCAAACGATCTAACAAAATGTCCGTCCCTGTGCGTTCTACCTGTATAAGCCAGTGGCTTTCCTTGCGGGAGATTTTGCCTTCGCGTAACAGAAAAGTATTGCGCAATGCATCAATTCCGGCGCCTTTAAGCGCTTCCCAATGGTTTACAACGGCTTTCAACAAGTCATCGCAATTTTGTTTCTCAGCATCTGAAAGCAAAACATCATCAGGCAAAACATCCTGATAATCCATTCCGCATAAAATTTTATTAAAAGGCATCTCCCATTCTTTATACTCTCCCCTGCCAGATTGCAGAAAGTACAGTAACACTGCGGCTTTATGCTGCGCAGCAGCAGACTCAAAGCGGATTGATTCCGTAAGTAAACCTGCATCAGTAAACAGGTATTGCAAAAAAGGATGGAGCAGCACCAGACCGGCGTTGTTGATATAAATAGATTCGTCAAGTTCCGGGCTATCTATTTTCGCGGCAGCGGCTTTTACAGCATGGCCTTGTATTATTATATCATTTTGCCGGCCAGCCGAAATTTGATTTGATTCTATTCCGTTGCTTTTAATAATGGTGGTTAGCACATTTTCAAACTGCGATCCGGGATCGGGTTTGACCAGTTGGTTTTTCTTGATCGTATCAACAGATAGGTTTTCATCAGTCATGATTTTTTTAAAGAAATGGATCATGAAATTCTCAGTCGCCAGATTATTTTGCAATATTAAATAGCCGAAGAG
>JBGTBV010000315.1:0-2789 GCA_041749185.1 Daejeonella sp.
TCATCCTTAATCCATTTTTTAACCAGGTAGTTGCCAGTCACAGCTTCAACGGTGTGGCCGATGGCAATCAGGCTACTGATTGTAATGATTGTTTGAGCTGGTAAGGCGGGATTATTCCAGTAGGCCATTACATTGGCGATCAGGGATCCGATAGTAATTCCGGGCCAGGACGAGCGGCCTAATAAAATGATAAGGGCAAATGCAATTCCGGAGGGGGGCCAGGCGGGGAGGGCCGTTGTGTTTTCGAACGCAAAGAGGTATCCTACCCTCGCGGAAAAGTAGTATAGCAACGCGACCCCAATTATCTTGAGGTCAAGTTTGTATTTAAGCGACAGTTTACCTATCAAAATTAATTAACTCATTATCAACCAAATATAGTAGTAAAAATTTCGCAATATCCAGTGATCTGAGTGTGAGAAATGATTTTCCCGGACGAGTCGCTCTTTTCGGGGGTTAAATTAACCAGAAAGGTTTTCGAAGAGCCGTCTCCAGACGCCTTATCTTAAAAACCGGCCCCGTAAAGTTTTGTCAAATGGATGGAAAACGACTTTACTGAGGATTGAAAATTATAACTTACGCCAGATTTTAATCGCTTATGGATCTGACCATTTTGTTTTCTCCGGTTGACGAATCGTTATATGCGGACATCACCTCACCTTCGAGTTTACTGAAGAACATTCATGTGTTTGGTGAGAAGATGCCGGATTACCGTGGCGCGCACATCGCTCTATTCGGAATAAAAGAAGAAAGAGGAACCATTCGAAATAAGGGAACAGCGTCTGCCCCTGACGAGATAAGGAAGAAGCTTTACAACCTGAAGCGTGGTGTGGGAGCATACCGCATTGTAGACCTTGGCAACCTCAATATTGGTCACGATCTGAATGAAAGTTATGTTCGAATCGGAGAAGTCTGCAGGATGTTACTTGAGTTTAACGTACTGCCGGTGATCTTAGGGGGATCTCACGATCTGGACTACGGTCAGTATTGTGCTTATGAAACACTTGAAAAGTTAGTCAGTTTGCTTAATGTTGATGCCTACCTTGACCTTGAAGAAAAAAAGGAATTTGGGGAAAGTCAGCGCCATATAAATAAGATACTGCTTCATGAGCCTAATTATCTGTTCAGCTATACCCACCTTGCCTATCAAAGTTACCTGATTGATCCATTGTCTGTTGCTGTACTGGAGAAGTTATATTTCGAAGCGTTCCGCGTTGGACAAATGCGAACCAATATGCAGGAAATGGAACCGGCGATACGAAATGCAGATATGATGTCTGTTGACATTACTGCCATTCGTTCCTCCGATGCTCCGGGGAATGCAAATGCACAACCCTTTGGTTTAACGGGAGAAGAGGCATGTCAGATCTGCTGGTATGCGGGAATGAACGAAAAACTTAGCTCCATTGGATTCTACGAATACAATCCCGAATTCGATGATGTTCACAAAAGCACTGCTTCTGTAGTTGCCACGATGATCTGGTATTTTATTGAAGGATACTATCATCGAAAAAATGAGCAAAATTTCCGGAGCAATGACTTCATGAAATACTCCGTTTCTATGCCAACAGAACCAGCGGTACTTACATTCTACAAGAGTAAGGTGAGTGAAAAGTGGTGGCTTGAAGTTCCGTATCCGAATGGAAAGAAGCGTTACGCTAGGAACAGCATCGTGCCCTGCAGCTATAACGATTATCAGACCGCTACCAAAGGAGAAGTACCAGACCGGTACATCAGCATGCTTGCCAAGCTAATATAAGTTCTTCCTAATTTTTTACTCATTAAATACTTCTTCATGAGACATCTCATTTTTTTGTTCTTCATTCTCCTGATTGCGTGTTCATCAAAAACAGATCCTCAAGGCATTGTTGACAAAGCGATTGAGACTGCAGGGGGTAAGAAATTTCTTAATAGCACTATCTCTTTTGATTTCCGTGGACGTCATTATGTTACGCGACGGGATGGCGGCACATTCTCGCACGAAAGAATTTTTAAAGATTCATTAAATACGATTCATGATTTTTTAACTAATGAAGGATTCCAACGTGAAACTAACGGAGAAAGAACGGAAGTCCCGGACTCGATGGCTGCCAAATATGCGCGGTCTGTTAATTCGACTATTTACTTTGCGCTTCTGCCCTATGGGTTGAATGATCCTGCCGTCCAGAAAAAGTTTCTGAACCAAACAACTTTTGAAGACCAACCCTACTTCACCATCGAGGTTACTTTCAAAAAAGAGGATGGTGGAGAGGATTTTAACGATGTATTTTTATACTGGATCCATGAAAAAAACTTTACGGTTGATTACCTGGCATATCTGTACTACACAGATGGAGGTGGGCTTCGTTTCCGTAAAGCATACAATCCCAGGAAAGTAAATGGAATCCTCTTTCAGGACTACATCAATTATGAGCCAAAGGACGATTCAGTGACGATCGATAAAATTGAAAGTGCATACAAGGAGAATCTACTACAAGAATTAAGCAGAATTGAAATAAGTAATATCACTGTGGAATAGGTAGCCGCCATTGGTAGTGAGGATTCGTTCCTGAATCAATGACTCCTTGCCCTGTTAGTAAAAACAATTGTCCCTACTACTGCCACAATAAGTACAGTCAGCGTACTGAAAATCCAGGGATGCCCGGTTGATGAAAGCTGAAAAGCAGAGATCAGTGCTTTATCCACATTGTTCAGACTCATCAATAAAACAGCGCCGAGAACAATCAGCAACAATACATTTTGAAAGAGTCCATTTCTGAATGGGACCGGGATAAGATTTGGATCATTAATAA
>JBGTBV010000316.1:0-6573 GCA_041749185.1 Daejeonella sp.
AGCACCGCTGTTGATACCGCCGCTAATGCTACTGCCGTTTTATCCCCCGTTGCCGATAATGGTGCGGTATATAAATCAGCATGGTTCTATGTATTGCTGTTTTTATTGTTTTGCATATTTATGGGCATTGTTGGTAAAATATTGAGAGTTTATGAACTAAGCCGTGAGATGCAGGGGAAATACACCCCGTTTGACTGGCGAAAATTGCAGGGTGTTTTGTTTGCCGTTGCCCTGGTTGCGGGTATTTACGGTGTGTACTGGTCTTATGCGGTTCAAGGGCCGATGAGTATGACCGAAGCAGCCACTGAACATGGCGAACAAATTGATTCCATGTTCTATATAACCACCATTATTACAACCATTGTTTTCATATTAACCCATATTTTCCTTTTCGGATTTTCATTCCAGTACCGGGGTTCGGTAAAGCGCAAAGCGTATTTTTATCCGCATAATAATGCTGTAGAACGTATCTGGACTATCGCTCCCGCCATTGTCCTTACCGTGTTGGTTTTGTTAGGGTTTTTTACCTGGCGGAGCATTACCAATCCTGCAGAAGAGGAGCAGAAGCGGGCAGTACTTTTAGAAGTAAGGGGCGAACAGTTTAAGTGGAACATCCGCTACGCCGGAACCGACAACCAGGTAGGAGTAAGCAACTACAAGCTCATATCACCAACAAACGGCCTTGGTATTGATTTTAAAGATAAAAATAGCTGGGATGATAAGCTCGCGGGCGAAATTGTGATTCCGGTTAACCGCCCAACCCGGGTGATGATCGGCTCAAAAGACGTGCTTCACAGTTTTTACATACCTGATTTTAGAGTCCAGATGAATGCTGTTCCGGGAATGCCAACATTTTTTCAGTTCACGCCTAAGTTTACCACAGCTCAAATGCGTGATAAATTGGAGGATCAGAATTTCAATTTCATTTTACTCTGCGCTAAGATATGCGGCGCCGGCCATTATAATATGCAGGCGAAAGTAACCGTAGTAAGCGAGGCAGAATACGCGGCCTTTTTAGCTAAGCTTCCGCTGATGTACAATGATGATGTGAAGAAGGAATTACAGATGGCAGAAACCAAAAGCAACGCCAATAACAAAGTTGCTTTAAATACTAATATTAACAGATAGAACAGATTATGGCAAGCACCTCATCACACCACACAGCCGTATTACACCATTCTGATCATGGTCATGATGATCATGGCCATCATAAAGAAACCTTTATAACCAAGTATATCTTCAGCCAGGATCATAAAATGATTGCCAAGCAATTCCTGATTACCGGAATTATTATGGCCGTTATTGCGATGGTTTTATCTGTACTTTTTCGTCTTCAACTGGGCTGGCCCGATAAAACTTTTCCCTTGCTGGAAACTTTTTTAGGCAAATGGGCAGAGGGGGGACGCATAAAACCCGAATTTTACCTGGCGCTGGTTACGATACATGGTACCATGATGGTATTTTTTGTGCTTACCGCCGGTCTGAGCGGAACGTTCAGCAATCTTTTAATTCCGTTACAGCTGGGTGCGAGAGATATGGCTTCGCCATTTTTAAACATGCTTTCTTATTGGTTCTTTTTTACCGCTTGTCTGGTTATGATGGCATCGTTTTTTACTGTAACGGGCCCGGCAAGTGCGGGCTGGACAGTTTATCCGCCGCTTTCGGCTTTGCCTAAGGCAATCCCGGGATCAGGCATCGGGATGACGCTGTGGCTGGTGAGCATGACCATCTTCATCGCATCATCACTAATTGGAGCCCTAAATTATATTAGTACCGTTTTAAACATGCGCACCAAGGGCATGGATATGTGGAAAATGCCGTTAACTATCTGGGCGTTTTTCTTAACGGCAATCGTTGGTGTGCTTTCATTTCCGGTGTTGGTTTCGGCCGTAGTTCTTTTAATCTTCGACCGCAGTTTCGGTACCAGCTTTTACCTTTCTGACATCGTAATTCAAGGTCAGGTATTACCAAACCAGGGCGGAAGCCCTATTTTATGGCAGCATTTGTTTTGGTTTCTCGGTCACCCGGAAGTGTACATCGTGTTAATGCCCGCTCTCGGTATTACCTCCGAAGTTATCGCCACCAATTCCCGTAAGCCTATTTTCGGTTACCACGCAATGGTTTATTCCTTAATAGGAATTACCGTATTGTCTTTTGTAGTTTGGGGACACCATATGTTTGTTACGGGCATGAACCCGTTTCTGGGTGGGGTTTTTATGATTACCACATTGATCATCGCCGTGCCTTCTGCGGTTAAAACTTTCAACTATCTTGCTACACTGTGGCGTGGAAATATCCGTTTTACACCAGCAATGTTATTTGCCATCGGTCTGGTTTCCTTCTTTATATCTGGCGGTTTAACCGGAATATTTTTAGGAAACGCTGCCTTGGATATCAACCTGCATGATACGTACTTCGTAGTAGCACATTTCCATCTGGTGATGGGTTCTGCTGCTATTTTCGGGATGCTCTGCGGCGTGTACCACTGGTTCCCTAAAATGTTTGGACGTTTGATGGATGAGAAATTGGGCTATATCCACTTTTGGTTCACCTTTATCGGTGCCTATCTGGTGTTTTTCCCGATGCACTTTATGGGCCTGGATGGTGTTCCCCGCCGGTATTATGCGTTTACCGAATTTGAGTTTATGCAGGAATGGTTAACCGTGAATACATTTATTACCTGGGCGGCCATCATTTCTGCAATAGCGCAGGTGGCATTCCTTTGGAATTTTTTCTACTCGATTTTTTACGGAAAGAAAACTTCTCAAAATCCATGGCAGTCTAACACCATTGAATGGACTACCCCGGTAGAACGGATACACGGCAATTGGCCGGGAGAAATTCCGAGCGTATATCGCTGGCCATACGACTACAGCAAACCTGGTCATCACGAAGATTTTATACCGCAAACCACTCCATTTTCTGAAACCATGAGTTCTAATTTACCTCATGATTTTGAAGGGAATGAAGAAGCCGAAAGGATCCAGGAAAACTGGGTTAAAGATAATCCGCCGAAGGTAACTACAGAGGTTTAATGAATTCCAAAATACTCCCTGGCATAGCCGAAAAGCGAAGCCGGGGTTCAATCCATAATTGAGTATCAATAAACGGAATGTTTCCCGCCCGCGAAAAGAGATTTCTAAGAATTAATTTTGTATCTGTTATCACTCTTTTCGCATTGATCCTTGCCGGCGGAATTGTTAGAAGCACCGGCTCTGGAATGGGTTGCCCCGACTGGCCGAAATGCTTTGATCAATATGTTCCACCTACACAAGAGGCGCAGCTTCCTGCTGATTACCAGCAAAAATATGTAGAGAGGCGGGTCGCAAAAAATGAACGAATTGCCTCAATACTTCAGTTTTTAGGCTTTGATGAAATTGCCGGGCGGATCAGGAATGACAAAAGTATTTTAAAGCCCGAAGAGTTTAACGCTCTCAAAACCTACATTGAATACATTAACAGGTTAATTGGAGCGGTTTACGGGTTGTTGTTAATTGGCTGTGTAATTTTCGCCACAACTTATCTCCGCACAAGGCGCAAAATATTTTTTTGGAGCGTTTTCAACCTGATTTTGGTAGGGTTGCAGGGCTGGCTTGGATCTGTTGTGGTTAGTACAAATTTGCTATCGTGGGTGGTGACGGTTCACATGCTGTTAGCGGTTGCCATTTTAGCGATCAGCATTTATACGTACTTTCTTGCCCGCGTTTGGCGTGATCGCAACTTACTGTCTAATCAAACACCCGGATTGGTAAAAGTGATGCTGGCGTTCTCGCTGCTGGTTACCTTGCTGCAAATTACATTAGGCACTACCGTTAGGGAGCAAGTTGACGCGATTGCAAGCGCAATGGATAATTTAAACCGCTCTGAGTGGGTTGCAACGGTTGGCTTAAACTTTATACTTCACCGTGATCTGGCCCTGCTGGTGTTAGTTCTTAATATAGCCATATTTATATTAATTCGCGTACGCTACGCAGTTTCCGATTATCAATTTAAATACGCCGCTTATGTTTTGATCTTAACCGGGCTCCAAATATTAGTTGGTATAGTGCTGTCAAAACTGGCTTTGCCTCCTGTTGCCCAGGCAAGCCATATTCTGCTGGCAACTTTGCTTTTCGCAGCTCAATTTTATTTACTGCTGCTGTTAGCCAAAAACAAAATTTACAGTCGCAAAGCGGCATTGCCCCGGTAAAATGGTCCGTTGGGATTAAAACCCATCGGGCGGAAAGTTAATCCGGTTAGAGAAATATTGATGAACAACTTCATATCCGACTTTAATAAACTCATTAAACTGCGGTTAACGCTTACGGTGGTATTTTCTGCTTCCGTTTCGTTTTTAATTGGCAGCAGAGTGCAGGGAGATATTATTTGGATGAATTGGCTGATTTTAACCCTGGGGGGATTTCTGGTAACCTCGGCCGCAAACGGCTTCAACGAAATCATCGAAAAAGATCTGGATAAACTTATGACGCGTACTACAGACAGGCCTTTGCCTGCCGGCCGGATGACCACCGGACAAGCGCTGGTTTTAAGTTTATTTATGGGCATTGCCGGAACGCTGATACTGGTCAAGCTCAATTTTCTCACCGGAGTACTGTCTGTGTTTTCCATATTTCTATATGCCTTTTTGTACACGCCAATGAAACGCAGATCGCCGGTGGCCGTCTTTATCGGGGCCTTTCCCGGTGCTTTACCTCCGCTAATCGGCTACTTTGCGGCATTTGATAACCCCAGCATTTCCTGGTTGCCCATTATTTTATTTATCATTCAGTTTGTGTGGCAGTTTCCGCATTTTTGGGCGATTGCCTGGGTTTTAGATGATGATTATAAAAAAGCTGGCTTCCGGCTTTTACCCACCACCCGGCGTGATCAAACATCAGCTACAATTACCTTGATTGTTACGCTTGCGCTGATCCCGGTAGGATTGATGCCTGTCCTTTATAATTTCGGGGGATCTGTTTACGGAGTAATTTCAGTTGCAGCCGGGCTTTATTTTTCCTGGCAAGCAATTGGCCTGTTTAGACACATGAATGTTGATTCGGCCAAAAAACTGATGTACACCTCTTTTTTTTATCTTCCATTGTTACAATTGGCATTGTTATTTGATTTGATAACCAGCTAAATCAATAAAAGTGCCTGCAGCAATAACTAATCTGTATTAGAAAATCACAAGTATATCAACAACCAGAAAAAATATCTAAAGGAGAAGCCTGGACAGGGTACCAGGGCCGAAGTTCCACCCTCATCGATAAAAAAAGAAAATGAAAACACTAACTAAACCAACCGAAATAGAAGATAAACAAAACCTCAAAGCCAGAAAATTTTTAGTGTGGTTATTCATCATCTCTTCATTTATGATATTTGCTGCCTTAACCAGCGGGTTTATTGTATACACCGCCGGCAGTCCGGACCGGGGCTTAAAAACAATTCTGCCCCAGGCGTTCCAGTACAGCACGGCTATCATCATCTTAAGCAGTATTACCATGCACCTTGCCTATCTGTCGGCAAAAAGGCTGAAGTTTAATGAGGAAAGAATATACCTGATATGCACCGTTTTTTTAGGTGTCCTATTTTTAGGCGTTCAATTTTATGCATGGCGTTTGCTGATAGGGCAGGGAGTGTATTTCGTGAATTATAATGCTTCGCAATCATTCATTTATGTATTTACCGGCTTCCACATGCTGCACATTCTGGCGGGTTTGGCAATGGTGTTAACTGCGCTGTCGGGCACCTTTGCAAACATCGGTCAGGTGCGTAATTTATTCCGTTTAGAGTGCGCTTCCATATTTTGGCATTTTATAGATATACTATGGATTTATCTGTATGTTTTCTTACTTTTGAACCAATAATAAACCCTTTTACATCATTTAAATGAGTTCTGCTGTATCACAAATTGATGAAATAAAAACCGAGGATTGGAGTGGTGGTAAATCTCCGTTTGCTGTTGAATACGGCAAGTTAATGATGTGGTTTTTTCTACTTTCAGATGCTTTTACATTTTCTGCTTTTTTAATCTACTATGGCGCTCAGCGTTTTAGTAAAACTACCTGGCCAGATCCCGATGTCGTTTTTCAGTCAATACCCGGTATCGCCGACCATGGTTTCCCGCTGGTTTTTGTTGGTCTGATGACTTTTATTTTGATTATGAGTTCTGTAACTATGGTCTTAGCGGTCGAAGCCGGACATCGCAATTCAAAAAAAGAAGTGGTTTGGTGGATGGTTGGAACCATTATTGGCGGTTTAATGTTTTTAGGATGCCAGGCATTGGAGTGGTCGCACCTCAACCATGAAGGCTATTGGTGGGGAAGTTTCCCGGCCTCTTATTCTGGCATTGAGGTTATAGGCGCCTTGCAATTTTCAAATCTGTTTTTCACTATAACGGGTTTTCATGGTTTCCATGTGTTTACAGGGGTAATCATCAACATTATTATCCTCATCATGACCCTCACTAATGTTTTCGCCAAAAGAGGCAGTTACCTTATGGTTGAAAAAGTTGGATTATACTGGCACTTTGTAGATTTGGTGTGGGTATTTGTATTTACATTCTTCTATTTAGTTTAATTAGTTAAAGCACCA
>JBGTBV010000317.1:0-7966 GCA_041749185.1 Daejeonella sp.
GGCATTATCGTTTACCCAATCGGGATCATTGCGCTGGTATGTAATGGGCCTGATCGTTGGGGCGATTTTTATTTTAACTATGCAAATTATGTTATGATACTGGTTTGGCTGATCGGCATTTTAATGGGAGGCGGGCTGCTCTCGCTCATGCTCGGACAATGGAATAAAACCCTTGCCCGATGGATTTCGCTATTCGCACTTTTTGCCGGATTTCTGCGCTTGGTTTCCCTTTGGATAGAAAAATATCATTCTACCGAAACCTGGCTGGTCAATTACAAAACCGAATGGATTCCTTCTTTCGGGATTACTTTCCATTTAGCTATCGACGGGTTGAGTTTAATATTGCTTACGCTGACGTTCTTTATCGGAATCCTGGCCGTACTCTGTTCCTGGAACGATATTAAGGAACGTGTTGGGTTTTACCATTTCAATTTGCTTTGGATATTGGCCGGAATCTGCGGCGTGTTCATGGCCATGGATTTATTTCTCTTCTACTTTTTCTGGGAGGTCATGTTAATCCCAATGTATTTCCTCATCGGGATTTGGGGAAGCGAAAATCGGGTCTATGCCGCTTACAAATTTTTCATTTTCACCCAGGCCAGCGGATTGCTGATGTTCCTGGCTATTCTCGGCCTCTATTTTATTCATGGCCGCAACACAGGAATTTACACCTATAACTATTTCGAACTGTTAGGTACCGCATTGCCGGGTAATACCGGCATCTGGCTGATGATGGGGTTCTTAATCGCCTTTATTGTCAAACTACCCTTAGTTCCTTTTCATTCCTGGTTGCCCGATGCGCACGGCGAAGCGCCAACGGCAGGAAGTTTAATCTTGGCTGCACTTCTGCTCAAAACCGGAGCTTACGGAATTATGCGATTCGCTCTCCCTTTGTTTCCGCAGGCAGCCATTGAGTTGGGCCCCTGGATAATGCTTTTAGGGGTTATCGGAATAATTTACGGAGCTATCATGGCCTTTTCGCAAACCGATCTGAAACGCCTGGTAGCTTACACCAGCGTGAGCCACATGGGATTTGTGGTGCTGGGCATCTTTGCTTTTACCGAACTCGCGTTGCAGGGCGTGGTCATGCAGTTGGTTACCCACGCCATCAGCACCGGGGCTTTGTTCGTGTTGGCCGGAATGCTGAAGGAGCGGCTTCATACACGTGACATTAATTCGATGGGCGGACTTTGGAATCAGATGCCCCAAATGGGTGCGGTGGCCATGTTGTTTGCTATGGCTTCTTTGGGATTGCCCGGACTTGGAAGTTTTATTGCTGAATTCCTGATCTTGTTGGGCGCTTTCAAAGCCAATGCCTGGCTCACCATTGTTGCAACTCTCGGGCTCGTTTTTTCCGCCATTTACTCTTTACGGATCATTCAGAAAATATTTCTGGGACCTAAACAGGGTGAACACCCTGTTCAGGATTTGAGCTGGAGGGAAATGTTGATTCTGGCCTCACTTACTATTTCCATTGTATGGCTGGGTTTATATCCGCAACCCGTAATCAATACCGCCAAACCAATGGTTAAATACATCGAAAGGATTTTTGCGGACGAAAGCACCTCTCAGACTGAGTGGGATGATAACCTGGATTTGATTATTGATAACTCGGGTGATAAAAATTTGGGTGTTTTAACACGCTGTCCGCTATATCTTTTTGGTCTCGCCCCAGGCGAGACAAAAAGGATGTCGCTTCCATCGTTAACGCACCTGAGGATTCTGGATCCCGAGCTCCAGATGCGTATGCAGCTAAAAATTAATCGTTCTCAGACTCATAGCGTCCTGATTCCGCAAAAATCATCCATTCATAACAAAAACAAGAAAGGAATTTATGTCAGCAAGTGATTTTTTTGCACTCAGCCCTTTACTCATCCTTACCGGTTCTTCCGTGCTCATCATGTTGCTGATTGCTGTTAAACTCAGTCACCGGATTATTCAGTTAAGCAGTCTTCTGCTATTTGCCCTGGCTTTTTCATCCCTTTTTTTCATCTCCGGAATTTTACCATATGCTATTCCGCCTTTGTTAATTTTTGATGGGTTTTCAGCTTTCATTATGGGGCTGATCATTTTTGCCAGCCTGGTGGTTAACATCCTTTCGTATGTTTATTTCGACGAAAAGGAAGAGAGCCCGAAAGAGTATTATGTATTGCTTTTTTTATGCTCGCTGGGATCTTGTGTACTCGCGGTAAGCAATCATTTTGTGTCGCTGTTTCTGGGCCTGGAAATCCTTACCGTAGGGTTATATGCTCTGATTGCTTACTTACGGGCACGTCATCACAGCATCGAAGCCGGGGTAAAATATCTGGTGCTGGCTGCTTTTTCCTCTGCTTTTCTCCTTTTCGGGATGGCTTTAATTTATCTGGAAAGCGGAACCATGGAGTTTGACGGTCTCGCAAATTATCTTCAAAGCCTACAAACCGTGCCACCCCTTTTTATCACAGGCATGGGGATGATGCTGGTCGGAGTTGGATTTAAGCTGGCCATTGTTCCGTTTCACATGTGGACCGCCGATATTTACCAGGGAGCCCCGGCACCGGTTACGGCATTTATCGCTACAGCCTCCAAAGGCGGAATGTTTGCCGTTCTATTCCGCTTTTTTTCTGCCATTAACGGTTTTGATTTCCCGGAGGTCATGGCTATTTTAACGGTTATCGCCATTGCATCCATGCTGGTTGGCAATTTGCTTGCGCTAAAGCAAAACAACGTAAAGCGCATATTGGCCTATTCTTCTATCGCTCATTTTGGTTATTTGCTGGTTGGCTTTATCCCCGGTAGCGCCATGAGTCTGGAAGCCATCAACTTTTATTTACTGGCTTATTTCGTGACCACCCTGGCCGCTTTCGGGGTGGTAACCCTTTTATCCCGGACAGAAAACGACGTGGAGGATATTGAAAGTTATAAAGCATTGTTCTGGCAGCATCCGGTTTTGGCCTGCATACTTGCTGCAGCTTTGCTTTCCCTCGCGGGAATACCGTTAACCGTTGGCTTTATCGGTAAGTTTTACATTCTTGCGACCTCGCTTCAGGGCAGTTTTTGGTTAGCGGCCATTGTCCTCGTCCTCAGCAGCGTGATTGGTTTGTTTTATTATTTGAGGATAATTACCGCCATGTTTTCCGGCCAGAGAAGTTTGCCGATTGCTCAGAAAAAAGCACACCCCGCTTTCTATCTGGCCAGCAGTATTGCTTTGACGATACTTGCATTTTTAATCCTGTTGCTGGGTGTGTATCCTACCGATCTCGTGAAACTGATGGCGTATTTTTCAATATAACCCAGGGGAAAGTTTATTTAAGCATCTTGCTGCCTGACTGCATAAAATTATTTTCTCTCATAAGACTAAAAGAGTCAACATGGCAACTCCAGGATCATGCGGAGGGATTAATAAACCTAACGCTGCAACTTGGAACCGCGACGGAAAGACTAAAAGAATAAAGCGGGTAGCCACACCGTTTTAGATAACCGTGTCGCAACACACCAGTTTACAATTTCCCCCGAAACTGATAATCTACCACCACCCCGTTCACCAGCATTTTATTTTCCTCATAAGTTATATTACCGCCCGAAGGAACACAGACAATAACCGCCGCAGTTTGTGGCGGCAACGTTATTTGAGTTGATGACGACACATTTCGGGCGATGAATTTAGCAGTTACCGTATTGTAGAGATCAACAGTTTTCCCTTTTTCTGTTGAGATGGAAACCGCCTTACTTTCCCCGTAAGGGTTATAATAGAGGTAAGACGGATACGCTTTATCATGATAAAAATCGGTAGCCAGCAAGTTAAGCTGCATAATTCCTTCTACTTCTGTTTTGCGGATAATGCTGCCAAAAATACCTACATGAGCACTTCCATAAACGCTGAACTGGGATACATCTGGATTTTTACCTGGAACCCATTTAGGCCCGTCGCCTTGCGCAACCGGCGATTTAACATGGCCGTATTCTTCATACGTGGAAGTTTTGACCATGCCCTCGTAACCGATAACCCCCTTGGTAACCGCGGCCAATTGCGGGATCGTCTCGTTCTCGTCAGGCATGTATTCCGGGTAAAAAAGCCTGGCGGCGTTGGCTGCATTCAGCATAAATTTGCCTATCGCATTGGCGTAAGCCTGGTTATACCGCACCATTGGCACTAAAGGCCAGGCCGCATCGTAGGTGTTCATCAAAAAGCCGTAACCGCCATGATCCACCGTGCTGCCCACTATTCCGGAAATATCCGTACCGTTCCAGTTACCAACTAAAACGCCCCAGCCTTCGCGGCAGATGGGCGTACCGTCGAAGGTCCAGGCCAGCATTTTTTCCTCATCAAAATCCTTTCCCATTTCAGCATTAATCCGGGCGGATAAATAAGCGCCGAAAGGCATCAATACTTCGTATGTGGGGTTTAATTTCTGAGCTTCTAAAGCTTTTAATGCGCTCAATGCGCCGTTCAGGTATTTCTGATCTCCGAACTTTTTGTATGCAGCATACAAAACCCAGGCATGACCTGCCGCGGCATCCGGCTGGGTGCAAATCTGGTTGGTCATCGGCTTCATCTTCCCGTAATCAAAATAAGAATAATTGTAATTGCCATTGAGAATTGAGTCGGCTTTGTAAAATTTATCGGCAATTTTTCGGGCGATTTCGTCAAAGCCCGGTTCATCGGGGTATTGATCATAAATGGCATAAAACAAAACGTTTGGATACACATCATACCACCAATCTCGACCATAGCCTCCGCCCAGAAGGGCCACTTCGGGAGCGGTGTTGTTCATCATAATATCCCAGCCGGTATCTTTATTGAAATAATTTTTCAGCATGCCTACATAGTTGAGGTTTTCCTCTTTGCTTTTATCAATCCCAACTAAAGTAGCGCCCATAACGGCGCCCATGGCCCCCAATGCTTCATGAAACATGCCTTTATTATTGGACGGACCCTGCCGCACATCGCCCACGGCGGTATACACACCAACCACTGTCTGCCCAAAATTTTTGTTGGTACTGTCTCGCCATACCATCGGCCAGAACTCGCCTTTGGCATTAAAATCATAAACCGTGCTATCAAATCTGAGCGCCAGTTGCTGATAATCAATTATTTTTAGCGGCTGCGGAATATCGGCCATCAAGTCAACACGAGGTATGTTTTGCTGCTTTACAGACAGGCTTTCCATTTTATTTGCAGGAACCTGTAGAGAATGACTACATGCAGCAAACAAAAGGCAGATGAAGGTGAAGGAGAGTTTTAGAGTATGTTTCATTTTAGCTGGTTAATGGGTGGGATGGGTTGAACTGGTTGAAATATCCGGATTGACGTGGTTTGTATAATTAATTATTTGTTGAGTTGTTTGTAAAGCAGGTTCCTTTGCTGCTATTAACGGCAGCCCCGCTATCCGCTCCAAGCCCCTCGCCTCTGGCAAGGGGGCTTTCCACTGCTATCGGGTTTATTGAACCCGGGTAATTCGCTTTTTACAGAGAACACCCCTATCAAACAATTGCTTCGCTTACCAAACCCTTAATTTCATCTTCGCTGATTTCTTTGGTTCCGGACGAAAGTTCTTTGCCCTGCTGAATAATCTTTTTAGCCACCAGGATAGAGCTCAACTGCAATACCGCAACGATGATAATGGCATAACGCAGGGCTATTTCAACAGAGAAGCCGTAAGCTAACAACAAAAAGGTTCCAGCGCCAAGGAAACGCCCAACGTATAAGCCGGCTTCATGGTTGAGGATGTAAGCAAACTCGCCCCGCTTTTCTATTTTAGAAACAATATCTATCACTTTAAACTGGATAGGGAAATAGGCCAGATCCATTAAAGGCTTCGCCACAAGCAAGAAAAGCATAAATAAGATAACCCCGATCTGGTTAAATAATATCCCGTTCAATAGAGCTGCTATCGCAAACAGAATTAATCCGGCAGCAAATATTTTTAAGCGGTCATCCGGTTTAGCGAGCCGGCCAACAATGTACATCATGATGGCCGCAATAATAGCCCCAACAGATTGTGCCGTTCCCAAAGCGCCTTCTTTTCCCAACAATAACATGATCAGCATCGCGGGAGCGGTAACCAGGAAACCCTGCACCAATCCCTTTAACGAAGCCAGAAACAATAATTTGTGCCATAAGGGATGAAATTTAAAGAAAACGTACTGTTTCTGAACGGGGTTACTAAAAGTTCCCCTGAAGCAAGCAATAGAAGCGACCACTGTAACGGCGAATACAATGCCGGTGATAATTTTGTAAGCATTATTGATTTGAACAGCCTGAAGGCTCTGCACATTACCGCCCTGGGTTTCGATAAACCAGCCGATGGCTACCGGTATGATGACGGCGATAATGGTATAAAAAAAAGTTTCCAGACCGTAGTAATAATTGCGGTTGCCATCATTGGTAATGGCCAGCGCCAGGTAGTCGCGGTTGGCCCAGTAAAAGCCGAAAGACATCCCCATGATCATCCCCGCAAAACCGATCCCAATTAAGTCCAGAGTTTTCAGCGACATCATCACCATCATCGAAACGCCGCTGAGCATCATTCCGGCTGAGTAAAGTTTCCGGATATTGAAATGCTTCAGCAACCATCCGTTCAACAAAAAAGTAAGCGGAATTCCGGTGTAAATGGTCAACTGGTAAATAACCACTTTGCTGGGATCGTTTGAACTTCGCATGATGTACGCTGCAACAAAAATGTCAATAACTGGCAATACCAGGGCATAAACCAGATTGGTCATCGTCAGAATTTGAAAATTATGCGGCTGGCTTTTAAAATGCGCAATTTCGGTTTTCAGTTTGCTAAGCATGATCTTGTTTTAGTAAGGATAATATATCTTTTATTGAAAACTCGGCACCGCACACAAATTCATCTGAAGCACCGTAATAAATAGTCACGGTATCCCCATCAGGGCTTAAAACATGCCCGTTGGTAAAAACTACGTTCCCGAAAAAGCCGCTCAGCTCATACGTTGTGGAAGGAACCATAATCGGGTCTTCGGTTCTGGAAATAACCTTTGAGGGATCGTCCAAATCTAAAAGGAACGCCCCTAAACAGTATTGGTGCTGATGATTGGCCCCGTGATAAATCTCCAGCCAGCCTCTATCGGTTTTTATGGGCGAAGCACCGGCTCCAACCCGGGCGCTGTCCCAGGCTGCTGGCCGGGTTTTAATAAGGCACTTATGATTTCCCCAATGAATAGCATCCGGGGATTCGGCCAGCCAGATGTAGTTACCGCCAATGTCCACACTGCTCGGGCGGTGCAAAGCATAATATTTTCCGTTTATTTTTTCTTCAAAAATGGCGCAATCCTTATTGTGCGGTGGCAGGATCATCCCATGAGATTCAAAATGTTTCCAATCTTTGGTGGTCCGTAATCCAACGCCTACCCCGTTATCAGACACGGCTGTAAAGGTGAGGTAGTAGGTGTCATCCAGATTAGTCACCCGGCAATCTTCCACACCAAAACTTTGAAGAATTCCTTCCCCAACTAATAACGGATACCCTTCGGGCTCATAAAAGCGAATGCCATCATCGCTGCAAAGCAAACGTAAATGAGAAAGCGTAGTCAAATAATCTACACCTTTATAACTGATAACCCGTGCATCGGTAGCTATCAGGTCTGGGTCGTCGGTTCTTATTTCTATAATTTCGGTGCCTGTTGCGGTTAATATCGGGAAAGAAATCAGTCCTTCTTTTTGCTCAGGCCTTTCTGCTACCCGTACAATCATCCAGGTTTTGCCGTCATACCTAAAAACTCCCGGGTTCAGCAAACAGGTAATCTCTAAACCTTCACTGCTCGGTTGCAGGTCGGGAGGAGATAATAAGGGGTTTTGATCAAAGCGCCTGGCGATGTCAATATTGATATTGGGTGTTGAATATTGCGTATTGGGATTTTCTTTCATGTTCCCGTGTGTGTTAAAATTGTATTGAGTAGTGAGTATTGCGTATTAAGACTATCATAAAAGGGTTAACTCAAATTCATCCGACGAGTTAACCCT
>JBGTBV010000318.1:0-1778 GCA_041749185.1 Daejeonella sp.
TAAATAGCCTCGCCTTTTCAGAAATACACAATGGCACTATAATCATGTATATTCTTTCTTGCCATGACTAAATATACGAAGTTCCCTATTCGCCGGGGTTGCTGCCACACGCATTGCTCACTCTCAGCAAACCCCGGCGGGACCGCTTACTTATGCGAAGATTGGAGATGACCCCGCAACAACAAAAACAACGACTTTAAAAAACCTATCTGATTTTGAAAATGGGTTACCGATTGAGAATGAAATAAAAAATTAAAAGAGTAAAAAATTAGCTGATGCTAACATAAGTTTACCGCACGGCTGGATTTAACGATGGATCCAATACTTTGTTTCTTGCGGGGTCTTCTTCTTCAACAATCAGGAAAGGTCCCACCGGGTTCCGATAGCTATCGGGAATAGCCAAAGCCAACCCTGTTGCATAAGGTTCTACAACAATCGGAAATCAAAAGGTTCATAGTTTTTCACTTCTCCAGTTTCATAAAATGAAGCACTGCTATGGGAACCGCTTACTTAGGCGAAGATTTGCCAAGACCTCGCAACAACAAAAATTCAACCGTTCCGTTTAGTTGGCTAATCAGTACCGTAGCAAATTGATTCCGGCGGAGAGGGAGGGATTCGAACCCCCGGTACAGTTGCCCGTACTACGGTTTTCGGGACCGTCCCATTCAACCACTCTGGCACCTCTCCTGATTATTTATATTTTTTTCCTTTGGCGGATAATGCCAAATTAAATATTAACCAGATAAATGTCTAAAAACTTTTATTCCCCCCAGGCATAAAAAAATAAAACCCTTATCTGAAAATCCGAATTAGTAAATTGAAGTAACAAAGCATTTTTTTTTATTACCATTCATCGTTAACTCATGAAACCTCAGCAATTGCGTAGCGCCAACTGGTTCGGCCGGTCGGGAAAGGACGGGTTTATTTACCGAGCCTGGATGAAAAACCAGGGAATACCTGATTACGAATTCAGCAACAAACCCGTTATTGGAATTTGTAATACCTGGAGTGAATTAACTCCCTGCAATGCACATTTCCGTGAATTGGCAGAATCTGTGAAGCGTGGCATTTATGAAGCAGGCGGTTTTCCGGTAGAGTTTCCGGTAATGTCATTAGGCGAAACATTGATAAAGCCTACAGCTATGTTGTACCGGAACCTGGTAAGCATGGATACAGAAGAATCTATCAGGGCCAATCCACTGGATGGGATAGTGTTGCTATGTGGTTGCGATAAAACCACACCAGCCCTGGTCATGGGCGCATGCAGTGTAAATCTTCCAACGATAGTGGTATCGGGAGGACCCATGTTAACCGGCAGGCATAAAGGAATGTCCATAGGAACAAGCGATCTATGGCGTTATCAAAATGAATTGAAAGAAGAAAAAATCACACCGGAAGAATTGCTCAGCATTGAAGCAAGCATGTGCCGCAGCAGGGGGCATTGCGCCGTGATGGGGACTGCTTCCTCGATGGCTTGTATGGTTGAATCATTAGGGCTTTCATTACCACATAACGCCGCCATTCCCGCAGCTGATGCCAGAAGAAAAGTGTTGGCACAGATGAGCGGGTTGCGTATTGTGGAAATGGTAAAAGAAGATGTTAAGCTTTCTGATGTTCTGACAAAGCAGGCATTTGAAAATGCGATCATGGCCAATGCTGCTATTGGAGGATCATCCAATTTTGTAATACACCTGTTGGCGATCGCAGGCAGAATAGGTGTGGAACTTTCGCTGGATGATTTCGACCGCTGTTCTTTAAATATTCCCCTGATTGCAAAC
>JBGTBV010000319.1:0-1721 GCA_041749185.1 Daejeonella sp.
GCAATAGTGCAGGGTTCTTTATTTGAACTATAGAGATATGAAGAAAGAACTGATAATTTCATGCTGTATTCTCCTACCAATAATCGCTGATGCGCAAAGCGGATGGACCAGAAAAAAGAACACCTACTTTGTAAAAACCGCCATAAATCTGTTTAGTTCTGATAATTACTATAATCCGGAGGGTCAAAAAATAAGTTCAAACGAATTTCGTCAGCAAGCGTTGAATTTATATGGTGAATTTGGCGTCACAAACAGATTCACGACCATCGTTCATTTCCCTTTATTGAAACTAAATAGTTTTGAAAATACAAACACGGTCGCTGGAATAGGTGATCTTAAAGTGGAGCTAAAATATGCGTTGCTATCCAAAAACATCCCGATCACTCTTTCAATCGCACCTGAGTTTCCGACTGGCTCAAAAAACAATTATGCTCAAAGCGAAGACAATGACTTTGATCAAATAAATTTACCCACCGGCGACGGTGAATTTAATATATGGTCGACACTAGCCGGCTCTTTTTCCTTTCATCCCATTAATGGTTATCTATCATTGTCATCACAATACAATTACAGAACAAAGTATAACGACTTTTCATTTCGGGATCAAGTAAAATTCAATGTTGAAGTCGGATATAAATTTTTAGACAAGGTTTGGCTTAATGCAATATTGAGCGCACAGACTTCCGTGGGAACGCCAAGCGGGGTAACTGATTTCATACGCGGAGAGGGTACTGAATTTACAGCCATCGGTATCGGAGCTGCGTATGAATTTATCAAAGGTTGGAGTTTCTCCCTTGAATCATGGGGATATTCTGACATTATATTTGATAGAAAGAACTTATATAGCGCACCTAGTTTCTCTTTCGGGGTCTTTCATGAGATCAAATAGGCAGGTATGAACACGATTTCAGATTCTTTTCATGTTCAGAGGGGTTGTCCTGGCTCTCCATTAGACATAAAACATGCTTCTGCCTGAATAACAGCATCATACCAAACACGTGGATCACTGGAACGATAACCGGTGAGCTGGCCATAAATCAATTGGGGGTTCAGCTTACTGATGGTCTCGTAATCCATTCCAATTTTCGTGGAATCCCAGGCTCATAACTGGCAATAAGAACATCCGACTGCTCCGCAAGACGGTGAATCATGTTCCGGCCTTCGGCAGTGTCAAGATTTACAGCGATTTATTTCTTTCCCCAGTTGACCGAACGAAAGTATGCTGACCGATCATCGGTGACTTCGCCAACATCTTTCCAGCTTCGGGTCAAATCCCCATGTTTTGGGATTTTCAACCTTGATAACGGCTGGCACCTAGTTCTGCGAAAAACTGACCGACCGAAGGTCCTGCCGATATGGAAGCCTGTTCCAAAACTTTAAGATCTCCAAACATACCTAAATCGATTGAACTCCCGCATTTTTACCAAAATTCCTGTATCTCCACAAATTGTAAATCATTTCTCGCATTTTTGTGTTTTTTGATTTACAAAACGTTAAAAATGAAGAGAATTGGAACGGCATTAATCATTGCCTGCATCCTTGCCGGATGTTTAGCCACAAGGGAAACGGATTCAATTTTGCAAACGGGGATCTGGAGAGCAACTATTGAAATACAGGGCCAGCAACTGCCCTTTAATTTTGAAGTTGAAAAGGATAAGGCAAATGGTTTTGACGTCTACTTACGAAATGCGGAAGAAAGAATACTACTTGATGAAGTGACT
>JBGTBV010000320.1:0-8406 GCA_041749185.1 Daejeonella sp.
CGGAAGAAGAAAAGATTGAATACCTGAAAGGGGATAGCAAGCGTGATTTTACAAGTGATGAATTACTTAAAGTCTGGAACGACTATGCCCAGAAAATAAAGCAGGAAGGGAAGATCAACATCTTTACCATTATGAGTGCAACTGCGCCTGCCTTGCGTGAGAACTACGAGATCGAACTGATGATTGAGAATAAGATCCAGGAAAATTTGCTGAATACTGAAAAAATTTATCTTCTGAACTTTTTGCGTCTGGAACTTCAAAACTTCAGCATCAGCCTGTCAACCAAACAAGCTGAACACACTGCCAAAAAGCGGCTGTACACATCGTCTGAGAAATACCAGCACATGGTAGAAAAAAACCCCAGCCTTGAAGAGTTTAGGCGGAGGTTCAATTTAGATTTGGATTATTAGGCTTTTATTTCAGCTCCTCGTCGGTATCTCTTTCCAAGTCATTTTTAGGGTAACCTTCTGCATCCAGGTCGTCCCGATCGTCTTCCGGTGTTTTGGAAAGTTCCTCATCAATGGCGCTCAGTTCCACAATCTTGCCCTTGTCAATGTGCATTGCTAACTCGTCCAGTTGCTCTGCCGGACTGTGGTCATGATCGTATTCTTCTACTGCGGTTGGATTTGCCTCGTCATAATCAGAATCGAAATCGCCTCCGTCTTTTACTGCGGTATGGTACGGGTCCGGATGATTATATTCACCATCTTCGGGCTGAACGTCGAACTCGTAACTATTTTCCTCTTTATTGTACACCAGGTTATGGGCTTTAGTTGTAGCGCCCAAATCCTCTTTTAAAGTTTTATCGCGGTTCTGAGCCTCATTCTTTTTATTCAGCTCCGGAAACTTATCTTGCTCGTCCATGGTTTTTAGATATTAAGTTTATTAATATAAAACCGTTGCGCTCAGTTTTAGTTTTTATTTAAACGTCCCTTAAGGTGATTTAGCTATCCTGTAATTTCAAATTTTATATCTTTGGTGCTTGTATTAAAAACCAGTAAAACGCACAGCAAAACATGTCAGCAGAAAAAATTAAAGTAGCCAATCCGGTGGTAGAGTTAGATGGTGATGAGATGACCCGAATTATCTGGAAATTTATTAAAGACAAACTAATTTTCCCCTATCTGGATTTGGATATTAAGTATTTTGATCTGGGAATGGAACACCGCGACGCAACCGACGATCAGGTTACTATTGATGCCGCTAACGCGATAAAGCAATATGGAGTTGGTATAAAGTGCGCCACCATTACGCCTGATGAGCAACGTGTTGAAGAATTTGGCCTGAAACAGATGTGGAGATCGCCAAACGGAACTATTCGCAATATCCTGGACGGAACGGTTTTCAGGGAGCCCATTGTAATGAGCAACGTGCCGCGTTTGGTACCGAACTGGACCGCCCCGATATGTATTGGCCGTCATGCTTTTGGCGATCAATACCGGGCCACAGACTTCTTAGCCAAGGGGAAAGGAAAATTAACCATCACGTTTACTCCAGAAGACGGCAGCCAGGAGCAGTCATATGAAGTTTACAATTTTAAAGGCGACGGCGTTGCTATGGCCATGTACAATACAGATGAAAGTATCCGTGGTTTCGCCCGTGCCTGCTTTAACCAGGCTTTGCTAAAAAAATGGCCTCTTTACTTATCAACTAAAAATACCATTCTAAAGAAATACGACGGCCGGTTTAAAGATATATTCGAAGAAATTTACCAGGCTGATTTTAAAGCAGATTTTGATGCCAACGGCTTAACTTACGAGCACCGTCTAATTGACGATATGGTGGCTTCGGCTTTGAAATGGCACGGAAATTTTGTTTGGGCCTGTAAAAACTACGATGGCGACGTGCAGTCTGACACCGTTGCACAGGGGTTTGGATCATTGGGATTGATGACCTCAACCCTGGTTACCCCCGACGGAAAAACCATGGAGGCAGAAGCCGCCCACGGCACCGTTACCCGCCATTACCGCGATCATCAGAACGGCAAGCCAACGTCAACAAATCCAATTGCATCTATCTTCGCCTGGACCCGCGGTTTGGAGTTCAGGGGTTTGCTGGACGATAACCAGAAACTGATTGAGTTTGCCAAAGCACTGGAAGAGGTTTGTGTTGAAACCGTTGAAAGTGGAAAAATGACGAAAGATCTGGCAGTAAATATTCACGGAAGCAAAGTAAGCCACGGCGATCATTACCTGTACACCGAAGAGTTTTTAGAGGCGATTGACGAAAATTTAAAGAAAAAATTAAGCAAGTAACACGCCTTTCAATCTAGCAAAGCTACCCTTAACCAGGTGGCTTTTTTTTTGCGTTCTAAATTTTACCGGATGTGGCGGTATCTGTTTGGGCGATATTCTGATTGTCTGCCACCGGTAACTTAAAGTAAAACGTAGTACCCTGGTCTGGTTCACTTTCTACCCAAATACTCCCATTATGACGTTTTATGATATCAAAAGAAAGGTAAAGCCCAATTCCAAGGCCCTGGTATTTTGACGAGTTATTTTCAACACGGTAAAATCGTTCGAATAATTTTTCGCGGTTTTCTGCAGCGATACCGATTCCAAAGTCTTTAATAGATACCAGCAAATTATTTCCTTCACGTTCAGATTTTACCAGAATCCGGCTGGCAGCCGGAGAATACTTTACAGCATTACTTAACAAATTGTTGATCACCTGCTCCAGCCGTAGGCTATCGCCGAAGAGAAGAACCGGCGTAGATTTTTCTATAATTATTTTATGGGTTTTGGTAGTTAACTGCATTACCTCAACGCAGTCATTCAAAACATCGTTAAACCAAAATTGAAACATGGTATAAGCCACTTTACCGGCCTTGATCTTTGAAACATCCAGTAAATCATTAATCAATTTCTCCAGCCGCAGAATATGCGTGCCTGCACTACTAACAAATTTGTATCCCTTTACTTCCGGCGAGACCGAGGTACTCAGAATCTGAATATAGGCCTTTAAGCTGGTAAGTGGTGTTCTCAACTCATGGCTCGCCATGCTTAAAAACTCATCTTTCTTTTCGTCCAACAGCTTGGACTGAAGCAGCTCGGCTTCCTTTTTAATTACCTCTTCCTGCAGCAGCTTTTGACTGCTTATATCTGAAATAAATGCGATAAACAACCATTGTTCATCTTCCTTTACTGCAGAAATGCTGAGGTTGATAGGGAAAATATGCCCGTTGCGGTGAAGTGCGGTAATCTCAATCGTTTTGTTCAGCACCGGCCCTTCTCCGGTTAGCAAAAAATGTTTCATGCCCTGGGCGTGCGCTTCGCGATAGTTGTGTGGAATAATAATCTGACTGAGTGATTCGCCCATTACTTCATTAGCAGCGAACCCAAAAACCGCTTCCGCTTTTGGATTCCATTCTAAAATCTCCTGCTCCTGGTTAGCAATAATCACTGCGCTGGGTGCGCTGTTCAAAAAGTCTTTAAGTCGGCTTTCATTGTTTTCAAGCCCCCTTTTATCCGCATTTTTAAAGTTTTTAAAAACACCGCGGGTATATAAGGCCCTACCATCTTCAAAAAAACAACCTAACTGCCCGTCAGAAAAAATTTCTGCGCCATTCTTCCCCAAAAACCGAAAAGTAATCAATACTGTAGAATTGCTTTTAATTACGCCGTCGCGATGATGTTTATATTCTTCCCTGTAATCCGGGTGGATAAAGGATAAAATATCCTCCCCCAGAACCTCTTCTTTTGAGTATCCAAGAGTATTTAACCAGGCAGGGTTTGCTTTAATAATTGATCCGTTAACATCGGAAAGATGGATCAGATCGGTTGAATTCTCAAACAGGTCAATAAAATGCTTGTCGAAATTTAGTTTTTTCATTCTTTGATTTTCCGCGGATTCAAATGGTCTCCTCCAATATCCCTTCCGCTAAATGAGAATTGCATTACTTAGCTTGGAACTTTTTGGCCGCCATGCTTACAAAGCTAACCTGTAAACGGGATTTTTGATGAGAAATAAATTGTTTAGTTAACACCCAATCTGGTTTGATTGTTACTAATAGCGATTTATCCTTGCGGTTTCCAGTCGGTGTGGAAATAGCTGCCCTCCGGATCGTTTTTTCGCTGGTAGGTATGTGCTCCAAAGTAATCACGCTGAGCCTGCAATAAATTAGCGGTAGAATTCGCAGTGATGAAGCCAAGGAAGTGATTCAGCGCAGCCGAGAATACCGGCAAGGCAAATCCCGCCTGCATACCCTGAGCAACAATAAAACGGAAGTCTTTCTGCCGGCCGCTCATTTTCTCAACAACCGTTGGAGCCATTAAAATGGAATTGCTGGTTTTTAATGTTTCCGATAGCTCCTGCATCAGGGAAGAACGGATTATACAGCCATTCGTCCAGATCCGGGCAATTTCGCTCAAGTTTAATTGCCACCCATTTTGGGCAGATGCCTGTTGCATCAAATTAAAGCCAATTTCATGGTTAATAATGCGAGCAGCCTGATAGGCATTTTTAAGGCTATTGATAAAATCAGCGGAATTTTGGTTTGCTGGCTTTGGGCCTTGTGGGTACAATTTGGCCGCCTTCACTCTTTCTGATTTCATAGCCGAAAGTGAACGGGCCATAACCGCCTCAGAAAGCGGACTATAGGGCACCCCGTACTCAAGGGCGGCACCCACCGACCAGTTCCCGGTTCCTTTTTGCTGGGCTTTGTCGAGTATTTTGTCCAGCAACAATTCATCCCCTTCTTTTTTCTGCAGAATGTCTATGGTAATCTCGAGCAAATAACTTCCCTGCTCAAACAAATTCCACGCTTTAAGAATTTCAATAATCCCGGTTCCGGTAATTTCAAGATGATTTCTTAACAAGCTGTAAACTTCAGCAAGTAGCTGCATCTCGGCATATTCAATACCGTTATGCACCATTTTTACAAAATGCCCTGAGCCCTCCGGGCCGATGTATGCAGAACAAGGTTTTCCGCTTTTGTCTCGGGCGGCCATCAGATTAAAATATCTTTCGCATAGACTGTAGGCTTCAGAACTTCCTCCGGGCATAATTGCCGGCCCTTTTCTGGCGCCCTCCTCGCCGCCCGAGACGCCGGCACCAATAAAAAATAATTGGTTTTTCGCCAGAGCTTCTGCCCTTTCTGCAGTCTGCTTGTAGTTAGAGTTGCCGCCATCAATAAGCACATCGCCCGGTTCCATCAAATCTGCAAGCTCAGCAATCTGAGCGTCAATTGCGCCGGCAAATATCATCAACAGAATTTTGCGTGGGCGTTTTATGGACCGCACAAAATCAACAAGGTTTTCAAATCCTTGAATAGCGGCATGATGCTTATTTACTGTAACAAAACTATTTGCGATCCCCTCTTCAAATCCCGCTACGTGACGGTTATATACCGAAATCGCTACCCCTTTTTCGGCTAAATTTAATGCCAGGCTTTTACCCATCACGCCCAGGCCGATAAAACCAAATTCGGAGCTGCGATTTGTTTTATCTATACTAACTGCTATTTGCTCCACAATTACATCAACAGGTAAAGACACGTCTGCGTGGATTCCGTAAGCTGGCTTTTCGAGGACTGAAAACTGCGAATCTAACAATCCCGGCGACATATAGTGATCGGTTCTTTTTTGCAGACGCTGTAAAATTAGTTCGGGATGACCATTGAGAAATACCCAGTATGCTTGAGAATTTGTAGTTAAAAGTTGCCTGTATGACTCTTTCAATGCCGAGCAGGCCAGCACGGCGCCGCCACTATTTCGCCACAAGCGTATATTTTCTGCAAGCCCGGATAACCAGGGTTGGCGATCCTGATCATTAAGCGCCACGCCGTTTCGCATTTTTTCTATGTTGGCGGCCGAATGAAAATCATCAGCATCAAAAAAAGGCAACCCAAAGCGGGTAGCCAACAACTCTCCAATAGTGGTTTTGCCGCTGCCCGAAACACCCATTACAATTATAATCATGCATGAAAGTAGTATTTTTTGGAGAAAAACGACTTGACTGTTATACTACCGCGACCTTCATGTCAAGCGCCACGGGGAGGGTCGGGCCATTTTTATTACAGGCGGACTTGAATTTTCGCGTTGATAATCGCAACCCCATTAGACGAGCAGATTTAGCGGAGCCGTTGGATCCATTTTTTTTGTCGAGCAAAAGGTCTAAATTCATTAAAGAGTTCCGATCCTGATAAAGCTGGATCTTCGATGTCCAGGACGCTCGTTGGGTTTTTTCGAACTTGCAAAATTCAGTTTCGCCGCACTTTAATCCCTTCGTAAAATATCGACTTGTAGCGCTCGAATATCCCTAATGATCTTCTTAACACCCTTTTTGAGGAGGAATGGATTAATTCCTCATCGCTAAAGTTGAAAAATCGTCTTGATAGATATGTGATGATTGTTTGATTTTATTTTCAAATACAATTGTAAATTCTACCCCTTGGTTGAGTTCGCTTTTAACGGTTATACTTCCGCCTATTGCTTCAACCTGTGTTTTGACCATGAACAAACCCATGCCTTTACCTTCTACGTGCGAGTGGAATCGTTTGTAGAGTCCGAATACCTTATCGCCTTTTCTTTTCATGTCAATACCTAGTCCGTTATCCTTAAAAGTGACGATTATTTTTTCATCTTCTTTCCTGCTTTTTATTTCAATGAGCGGGTGCTCATCAAGCTTACAATACTTTATACTGTTGCTTATTAAATTGTAAAAGATACTTTGCAGATACACTTTTAAGGAAAAGATTTCATCAACTTCGGAAAAATCGGTTTTCATGCGCACCTGGTGCTTTTCTGAAACGTTCCCAACGCCGGTTATTATATCATCCACCAATTTTGAGAAAGATATAAGTTCTTTTTTTTCGCCGAGCTCGTGTTTCACTTTTAATATTTGATTGATGTCATTAATAACGGTATCAAGTGCTGATGCGGATGTTGAAAGCCCTTGCAGAAATTCTTCTTGAACCTGTGGTGTGAGGGTTTTGTCCTGCAGGATTTCTGCAAGGCCGATAATATTTGCTGTGGGTGTTCTAAGGTTGTGAGATATGATAAAAGTGAATTGCTCAAGATCCCGGTTGCGCTGAATCATGTGATTAATTAATTTCTCACGTTCTACTTCCGCAAGTTTTTTTTCCGTTATATCCAAATGTGACACAACAATCATAGGCACATCGCTATCGAATTTCATTGCACGCATACCATACCATGCTTGCTTATTAGTGGAGTGGCATGGATATTCAAGATAAAAATATTTATCTTTTCCATCCAAAATTGCTTTCATCCCTACCAACACTTCGCGAGCAATCTCATCACCCTCTTCGGCTGCTTTCCGGGACACATTAAAATAGTTATTGCCCTCAGAGGTTCTTTGGTATGAAGTATCGCTATTCTCTTTTGCGAATGTGTTCCACGCTTCATTCACTGCTACAATATTACCCGACATATCTATCACCGAAATGTTCGACGTTAAAGAATCAAGCACTCCACGGTTAAATGCTTCGCTTCGGACAAGTTGCTGTTCGACCTTTTTTGATTCCGTTATGTCACGGGAATAACAAGCAGTTCCGACTACATCTTCACCATTTCGTATGGGATAGTAAGAATTTTGCCTCCATATTTCATTTGGCAAATAGGTATGTTCAATTTCAGTAAATGATTCGCCTGCAAATGCACGTTCGTATAACTGCTTAAAGCGGGCCAACATTTCGGGTGCGTAAGTTACCAAAAGAACATTTTCCCCTTCAGCGATTGATTTACCGAATTTAGCTTCGCATTCTTTATCAAATGGATAGTTTGAAGTTATGAGATTAAAATTCCTATCCACACTCCATATTAAATCTTTGGTGTTATTGATAAGCGCTTTCAAATTACTATTGTCGAATTTTTGCTGACTCTCATCTAACTTCTTATCAGAAATATCTCTTAAGTTCGATACCACTGCATTCACATGATCTTCGTGGAGCATATTGGTAATAGTTCCTTCACACCAGAGATAGTTTCCGTTTTTATGACGAAGCCGATGCTGAGTCTTGAATGACGCACCCGGAATTTGCAAAATCTTTTGCAGGCTTTCAAAAACTCTTGAAACATCGTCTGGATGGATAACATCGTAAGCGGACGTGTTTAAAAAATCGTCCAGGGTATATCCAAGTACTGCCGAAACAGACGGACTTGCGTATATAAGCTTTCCATCAAGAGTTTCAAGGGTTTCCATATCAGTGCTTTTTTCAACCAATGCACGGAATCGCTTTTCATTTCTTACTATTATTTGTTCTGTCTGCCTATGTCTTTCTGCCTTCTCAAATAGGTCCAGAGCAAAAGAAATGTCGCCTGCTACTTTAAGGGCCATTTTTATGTTCTCATCATCAAAAAAATTTGTTTCGGTTGAACAGAGGTTAAAAGTGCCAAAGATATTGCCCGATTTTTTTATTGGCAGAATAATACAGGAGCGAATGTT
>JBGTBV010000321.1:0-3681 GCA_041749185.1 Daejeonella sp.
CAAAGAACCGATTAAAGGCTTTGAAGAAGTAAAACCCATGGTTTTTGCCGGTATTTACCCGGTTGATACCGATGAGTTTGAAGAGCTGCGTGAGGCGATGCATAAGTTGCAGTTGAACGATGCGTCTATCGTTTTTGAACCCGAATCTTCTGCGGCTTTAGGCTTTGGATTTCGTTGCGGATTCTTAGGAATGCTCCACATGGAGATTATCCAGGAGCGTCTGGAACGCGAGTTCGACATGACGGTAATCACTACCGTGCCCAACGTATCTTATAAAGCATACACCACAAAAGGCGGTGGAATTGATGTGCACAACCCTTCCGATCTTCCCGATCCGAGCAAACTGGAATATGTTGAGGAGCCGTTTATAAAAGCCAACATCATTACTAAATCTGAATTTGTTGGACCGGTAATGTCGCTTTGTATTCAAAAACGCGGAAGCATTGTGAACCAGTCGTATCTTACATCAGATCGTGTGGAACTGGTTTTTGAGATCCCGATGGGGGAGATTGTTTTCGATTTTTACGACCGGTTAAAAACTATTTCCAAAGGTTACGCCTCTTTCGATTATCACCAGATCGGTTATCGGAGGTCAGATCTGGTCCGGTTGGATATTCTGCTAAACGGCGAGCATGTAGATGCTTTGTCGTCGCTGATTCACCGGAGCAATTCGTATGATTTTGGCAAGCGGATTTGCGAAAAACTGCGTGAACTGATCCCCCGCCAGCAGTTCGAAATTATTATTCAGGCCTCTATCGGCGCTAAAATTATCGCCCGCGAAACGGTAAAAGCATTACGTAAAGATGTAACCGCCAAATGTTATGGTGGTGATATTTCGCGGAAGCGTAAACTGTTGGAAAAGCAGAAAAAAGGTAAAAAACGCATGCGCCAGGTGGGGAACGTAGAAATTCCGCAATCGGCGTTTATGGCGGTGTTGAAATTAGATTAATTTAGAATTGAGATTTGCGTATTGCGTATTGCGATGTTTGACCACAATACGCATTACGCTAGACGCAATACAAATACACCATGCAATTACTCGACGGCAAATACGTATCAGAAAAACTAAAAAAAGAAATTGCGGTTGAGGCGGAAGAAGTTCTCACTAAAATTGGAAGGAAGCCCCATCTGGTAGCTATTTTGGTGGGGAATGATGGAGGAAGTGAAACGTACGTGGCCAGCAAAATGAAAAACTGTGAGAAGGTGGGATTCAAGTCTTCTCTTTACCGGTATGATACCAGCGTTACCGAAGTTGAATTACTTGCGAAGATTACAGATATCAACCAGGACGAAAGTGTAGATGGTTTGATTGTTCAACTTCCCCTTCCCAAACATATTGATCCGGAAAAGGTAACCCAAACGATTGACCACCGCAAAGATGTGGATGGCTTCCACCCCATTAATCTGGGACGGATGATGCGCAACCTGCCTTGTTTTATTCCGGCAACTCCTTTCGGGATTTTGCTGATGCTGAAAGAATACAATATAAACACCAGCGGTAAGCATTGCGTGGTTGTTGGCCGAAGTAATATTGTGGGTATGCCGATGAGCATTTTGATGGCCCGGAACGCCAATCCGGGGAATTGTACAGTTACTTTAACGCACAGCAAAACCCTGGATTTAAAGGAGCAGGTGCTTCAGGCTGATATCATCATTGCCGCCATCGGGAAAAAGAATTTTATTACCGCCGGTATGGTTAAGCCCGGTGCGATCATTATTGATGTAGGCATCAACCGCGAAGAATCATCCGCAACCAAATCGGGCTATAAATTATATGGCGATGTTGATTTTGAAAACGTTGCTCCCAAAACTTCCTGGATAACCCCGGTACCCGGCGGTGTAGGCTTAATGACGATTGTTGGCTTGCTGAAAAACACTCTTGCATCAGCAAAAAAAGAAATTTATAAATAATACGTACACTTATTTTTTTATTCACGTATAGTTTATTATTTTTGTTAAGCATCATCAAAACAATAAAGCCATGGATACCAAAGTTACACTCAGCTTTAATGAAGACATCATTAACCAGGCAAAACAATATGCCGCTGATAACAACATTAGTTTATCAAGGTTGATTGAGTTTTTGTTGCTTAAGGTAACCACCAAAAGCTACCAGTCATTAGAAGATTTCCCGATCTCCGAGTGGGTAAGCCAGGTTGCAGAGGGCGAAGTAGTTTATCAAACTAAAAGGAACCGCAAGGCCTCAAAGGATGAATTTTTCGCATCTAAAAAATGAAGATCTTTTTAGATGCGAATATTTTGGTTTCTGTATTAAATAAAGAGTATCCTTTGTTTCCGATTACCTCCCGAATTTTAAGCCTCAATTTAAACTCCCGGTTTAAATTATCCACGTCTCCGCTATGTTTGGCTATCGCTTTTTACTTTGCCGAGAAAAAGAGTAAGGCCGCATTAGCTAAACAAAAGATTGATTTGCTGGTGCAAAACTTAGACATAGCGGGGAACTCCGCCGAAGCGGTTCGCCACACGTTAAAAAATGCTTCCGTTCATGATTTTGAAGACGGGCTGGAATATTACGCAGCGATAGAAAACGGTTGCACCTGCATCATTACCGAAGATGTTAGGGATTTTTATTTTTCTGAAATTGAGGTTTTAAATAGCAAAGACTTCTTTTTAAAACATCTGGCCTCTTAGATTACACCGGCACGTAGCTTTCCGGAACCTTTAGTCCCTCCTTTTCATAGGCCCAGATAGCCGACAGGATTAACCATTTACCTGCTATGCAGATGTATTGGAAATATGCCAGACCGCGTTTCCAGTTAGGGTTATCTTTCATTAAACTATATTCAAAAACACTGGTTCTTTGCGCCATATTGCCGAAAACCTCTGTTTTATCGCCAATTTCCTGCTGAGCAAAATAATCAGCGTTTCCAGCCTCAATCTGGGCGGTAATTGCGTGAGAAAAAGTTTGAACCGTAAAATCAACCGGCTGATCGGAATTGTTGTTGATCAGTTTTCCCGAGCCATAGAAAAGCTCCTTTAACTGGTCAAAATTTGGATAATGCTCGGTGTTGAAACAAACGCTTTCGTAAAAACGCTCGGTTAAATGATCAATTTCTTGTGAAATCATAGCTTAAATAATTTCTTAATGGAAGCCCATTTATTTTTAAAACCGATATAGAGTCCATCGGCCCGTTTATCCAGTGGAAAAACATTGATATAATCTCCCTGACCGGGAGATCCGCGGCCTGTCTCCAAATCATATTCATAACGGTGGAAGGCGCAGATGAGTTTTTTATCTTTACAAAAACCCTGACTAAGATCTGCACCGGCGTGTGGGCAGCGATGTTGTGTGGCAAAAAATTCACTCCCAAGCTTCACCAGGCAAATTTTCTTTCCGTCCGCTTTAATCAGGCGGATAAAGTTCTCAGTTTCGAGGCTTTCTGGCTCTAAAATTCTGATCCATTTCATGATAAGAACACTCATTTATTCACGGGTCACGCGGTTGTAGCAAAACACATTATCCGGCAAGGCAAACCATAATGTTGGTATATTTGCAGCCTAAAATACAAAATGGCACACCAAATACCACCCGACGGAACCAGATTACCTTTGATGGAAGAGTTTTACACCATCCAGGGAGAGGGTTATCATTCGGGCAAAGCAGCATATTTTATACGCCTTGGCGGTTGTGATGTGGGCTGCCATTGGTGTGATGTAAAA
>JBGTBV010000322.1:0-2405 GCA_041749185.1 Daejeonella sp.
TATTAAACTTGAAGCCACCGAGCGCGAAGTAACTAAGCTACGTGAAGTGGAAAGTTCTTTGTATAAGACCTTGAAGACAGCGGAAGATACAGGAGCAAATGTTATCGAGCAGGCAAGGATGGCTGCGGATCTGCATCTAAGAGAATCGCAGATGCAGGCTGAAGCGATTTTGAATGAAGCAAAACGAAAGGCTAAAGATACGATCGAGGAATCTGATATGCGTGCGAAGGAATTGCTTGCTGAGATGGAAGACAAACTCAAACTCCTGGTTGAAAACTATAAGACGATGGAGGCATCACGTGATGACTTACTTGCAAACTTTAAACACCTTGCAACGGATGCATTAGAGCGCGTGGAACGTTCCCGTTTTATTGCTAAGGATTTCGATCCTGACAAGCATCTTGCTATGGCCAAACGTGAAGCCAAACGGGTAGCTTTCCCCAATGCAGCTGATGTGGAAAAACCGATCCGGACGGAACCAGTCCAAATTCGAGAAAGGGAAATAATTCTTGAAGAGCGGACGATTTCTGTTGAAATCCAGCCGAAGAAAGTCCAAAAATCATTTTTTGACGAAATTGGATGAACGGAAAAGTCGCACTGGAAGGTTTAGAGTTCCATGCCTTTCACGGTGTATATCCTCACGAGCGTGAATCCGGAAACTGGTTTGAAGTAGATATTGCAGTGGAAACCGATTTCTCAAAAGCAGCAGCAAGTGACGAGCTCGGCGGAACAATAAATTACGAAACCCTTTTCCGAATCGTTAAAGAGGAGATGGAACAGCCGTCCAAACTTTTGGAAACTGTTGCAGAAAAAATAGCAACCGATGTATTGATACATCTCCCTGCTGCTATTTCTGTCGATCTGAAAATTTCAAAACTTAATCCTCCAATCGGTGGCAAGTGCAAGAAGGCTACGATAAGTTTGTCGAAGAAAAGGTAGCCGAATAGTTTTGTCGGACGCTACTCTCGGGGAACTCCTACAATTGTTGAATGGCCATGCTACGAATCAGGTTTTTTTTTCAGGTCCTTCGGATCAACAAACATAAAACCTCTGGTGTCTTCACCTTCGTAAAAGTCTACTTCCTTACCGATGATTTACATAGTATGCTTCTTGTCCACATAAACAGGAATACCGCTGATTGAATAGGAGAGGTCTGTTTCTTTTTTTTTGTCAAATCCGATCAAAAGGGAAACGCCACATCCTCCACCTTTTACACCTAGCCGCAGGCCGTAATCCGCGGGGATGTTTTTGGTTTCCATGATTTTGCGTATTTCTTCAGCAGCCCTTGTAGAGATAGTTACCGGATGAATGCCTTCAAACATTATGGCGACAGTGATTTGCGTCTAAAATTATCTAAATTTCAAACACAATTAAGGTTAAATTAATTCTATGGACGCACTCGTTGAGTTTATAAAAATACTGGTTCCGGCTTCTGTCGTGTTGTATGCTGCATATTTACTGGTAAGAACTTTCGTACAAAAGGAAATTGAGTTGAAAAAACTTGAAGTTCGCAGTCGAAGTATGGAAACGGTTCTGCCCAACCGTCTTCAGGCCTACGAGAGAATGGTTTTGTTCCTGGAACGTATGTCGCCACAAAATCTGCTGGTTCGTTTAAACACCGTGGGCATGCCCTCCCGTGAATTTCATCAATTGTTGTTAAGTGAGATACGTAATGAGTACAACCATAATGTGTCTCAACAGGTGTATATTAGTGAGGAGGTTTGGGTACTGATTAAAAATGCAAAGGAAGACCTTATTGTGTCCATCAATGACGCGGCAAGTGAGATGACGATGGATTCCACGAGTCTTGACCTGTCAAAAAAGATCTTTGAGAAGTCAATCAATAAGCAGGTGGATCCTATAGGCCATGCCCTCGTTGAGCTGAAAAAGGAAATTCAGCGCACTTTTTAAGTGGGAACTAAGGGTAATTGGGCTTCGTTATTGGAACATCTTTTGTTAAGGGATTAACAAGTTTAAAATGCATGAAAAACAAGTTTTTTGACATCGCAGTAGATCAGGCGTCCCGCTTGGCGGGTAAAAAAGGCCGTATTTTACTGTTATTATCCAGGTTAGGGACTAAGATGACTAGAACTAACTGGACACCAGTTCAGCAGCAATTGGTCAAGGAAAAATTTTTTGTGTTAGGCCGACTGGCGAAAGCCTATGCTACGGGTCGTTATCGCGCTGTTCCCTGGAGGGCTATGCTAATTCTTCTGGCAGCCGTAATTTACTTCTTAAACCCAATAGACCTTATTCCTGATTTGATCCCGTTCCTGGGACTGACTGATGATTTCGCAGTCCTGTTATGGGTATACAACGCCATCGGGGCCGAGGTGGATAAATTTCTGGATTGGGAGGCTTCTCAGGCTACACCAATATGAAAACTGCGCTAATCGCCGGCAGTA
>JBGTBV010000323.1:0-1976 GCA_041749185.1 Daejeonella sp.
ATTTGCAACAGCCCGAACTCAATGGCAGATATCAAACAGGTTCCCAAAGTATTCTAAATTCTTTCAGTCCTAATGACATTGAATCTATAGAAGTATTAAAAGATGCAAGCGCGACTTCAATTTACGGAGCCAGAGCCGCAAACGGGGTAATTCTCATCACCACAAAACGCGGAAAACTTGGGAAAGCGAATGTGAATTACTCAAACAACTTCTCGTTCCAGAAGTACAATAATTCTTTTGATGTACTGCCGTTAAACGAATGGATGGCCGTAAGAAACGCTGCCGGTCGCGAACAATGGGAGTATGAAAACAATGTGATCCCATATGGAAACCGAACCAGGGCAGAGGCAGAGTCAAATCCGGTAAACGGCTTGTTCAGGAATTTATACACACAAAATGCCATAAATAACGTAGGTGCGGGAACAGACTGGTTTAATTTAGTTACCAGAGACGGCTACACCGCCCAGCATAACCTGACAGTATCGGGCGGCTCGGAATCCACAAAGTATCTTTTATCGGGGAATTATTACAATCAGGACGGGATTGTCAAAAACTCCGGCTTTAAAAGATATTCGATAAGAGCGAATGTAGATCAGGAAATCAATAAATACATCCGCCTGGGCGTAAATTTATCAGCAAGCAGAATAGATAACTCGAACAGCCAGTTGGGTGGAGATCAGTTTGAAAATTCTGGTGTAATCAGAGCGGCATTACAGCAAGGACCACACATACAGGCTATTGACGAGGATGGAAATTATCCTCTAAATCCGCAATTAGCCTTACAGCCCAATCCATTATCATTGCTCACTATTTCAGATCAGGGCAGGGTTGAGCGGCTTCTGTTAAATTCATTCGTAGATTTTATGCCGATAAATGATTTAACCTTTAAACTGAAAGCCGGTTTAGACCGGGGTATTACCGACCGGAAAAATTATCTGCCAACAACCACGCTTCATGGTGCATTAGAAAATGGCCGGGCATCTATATCGAATGCTACCGTTGACAATTATTTGCTGGAAGCCACAGGTAGTTATATTAAAACGTTCGCTAAAGACCATAATTTTAATTTTTTGCTCGGTGCCTCGCAACAGAATTTTATAAACAGATTTAATAGTGTTGGCAGCACGGGTTTTATTACCGATGGCTTTTTGTGGAATAATATCGGAGCCGGTACCAATCAATTGCCGTCGGTATCAAATGGTTCAGATAATATTTTTGTATCGTATTTCAGCAGGTTAAATTACAACTACAAAAGCAAGTATTTATTTACGGCCACTGTACGCACAGACGGTGCGAGTGTTTTTGCGAAGAATAACAAGTATGGTACTTTCCCGTCGGCCGCTGTGGCATGGAATATCGCCGAAGAACCATTTTTTAACGCGATAAAAAATACAGTTTCTGCATTAAAATTACGCTTCAGTTATGGCCAAACGGGTAATGCGTCTATCAACACCAATGCTTTTTCGGCATATAATGCCTACAATGCCTATCTGTCAGGAGACGATGTTCCATTAACCGGTGTGTCGCTTTCGCGGATAGAAAACCCTGATTTGAAATGGGAAACTACTACCGGAGCTAATTTAGGATTAGATTATTCATTCTTTAACGGCAAAATTGATGGCTCATTTGAGCTTTATAACAACATCATCTCCGGTTTATTAGCTTTTAAAGATCTTAATTCTTATCAGGAGATAAACAGCGTTATCTACAACGTGGGTAAAACCCAAAGTAAGGGTTTCGAATTCAGCATCAACACCAGAAATATTCAAAAAACCAATTTCCAGTGGCGTACGCTATTCAATATTGCCCGTTACAAAGATAATTGGAAAGAAAGAGCGCCAGATTTTAAACCGCAGGTTTTTGAAAGCGATAACGATCCGATACGGGCCAGGTTCAGCAGGGTTTCTGTTGGTATTTTGCAGGTAGGCGAAGCAGTTCCGGCGGCAGAACCGTTACTCATGCCTGGAGAATGTAGG
>JBGTBV010000324.1:0-38759 GCA_041749185.1 Daejeonella sp.
TTCTGCGTCGGCAATCAGGATGGACGAATGCTCGCCGGTAGGCTCAATGGGCACAGTCCGGTCTGCATCGCCGTGGATAATTAGCGTAGGCACATTTACCGACTTCATATCGTTGCGAAAATCAGTTTCGGCGAAAGCCTCCATGCACTTTAAGGTTGCGTTTTGTGAGGCCTGCAAGGTTAAAATATGCGCCCAGTTTAAAAGTGCGGGGCTCACGGGCTTTTTTAAGAAGCCCAACCCGAAAAACGTTTTGCCAAATTCTTCCAGGAAAGCCGGGCGGTCTTCTTTTATTTTCTGACTCATTTGCTCAAATACGCTGGCCGGAACACCATCCGGGTTATCGTCGGTTTTTAACATAAAAGGCGTAACTGCACTAATTAATACCGCCTTCGAAATTTTTTCGGTGCCATAACGGCTCAGGTAGCGTACTACTTCGCCACCACCCATAGAAAAACCAACCAAAATAACATTACTTAATTCCAGCTCATCTATTACTGCTTTCAAATCTCCCGCGAGGGTATCATAATCATAACCGTTTAGCGGTTTGTCTGACTTGCCAAAACCCCTTCGGTCATAAGCAATGCAACGGTAACCCTTCGGGGCGATCTCTGTTATCTGATATTCCCACATCTCATGGCTTGATGGCCAGCCATGGATAAAAACTACGGGCTGGCCGGTTCCTGTCTCTTCATAGAATAATTGAACGGTTTTGCCGGAAGAATCTGGGCCGGAGTTAATGAAATTCATAATAGGTTTAGTAAAGTAGTATTGATTTGCTGTATCAATATACCAACACTATTTTTATGCAATTGTTCGTTTCCGGCAATGGATTGAATGCGGCTCCGGGCAGCATTCTTCCTTCAACCGTCATGTTTAACTATTGAAAATTTTAAATCGAATCATTGATTTTCACCAAGATTTATTTAACGGTAGAAGCCTCTGATTAAATGAATTAGGCCAAACATTTACTCCTCATATAACGTTTCATAGATAATTAATCTCATCTTTGCTCAAATTGAAAATACGTTTCTCTTAAAAGTTCGTATGTATATTAACTGATTTATTGAACTGCACTATTGTTTTTTAACGGGTAAAAAATCGTCGCAATTAATTTCAGGATTACATTTTAGATAGCCCGGATATATATATATTTTGATCATATTAATTTTTTTCTTCGCACACTGGTTTCTTTCCCTGTTTTTCCAAACGTTTTTTCTCCACAGGTATGCATCTCACAAGATGTTCACTTTCAGTAAAGGCTGGGAGAAGGTTTTTTATGTACTTACCTACATTTTTCAGGGCTCGTCTTTTTTAAATCCGCGGGCTTACGCCATTTTGCACCGTATGCATCATGCCTACAGCGATACCGAGCAGGATCCGCATTCGCCACATTTCTTTAAGGACATTTTTAGGATGACTTTTCATACAAAAAATATTTTCAGAGACGTGATGAAATACAGGCACCTCCCCGAAAAGCGGTTTACGGGAAATTATCCAGAGTGGCGGTTTTTAGATTTCTTTGGCAATACCACTTTATCACGCGTAGGGTTTGGCGTTCTGTATACCATATTTTACGCATTTTTTGCCACTCAGTGGTGGATGTTCCTGCTGTTGCCGGTACATTATTTAATGGGTCCAATTCACGGAGCCATCGTAAACTGGTGCGGCCATAAGTACGGGTATTCTAATTTCGACAATAAAGATCATTCAAAAAATACAACGCCGTTTGATGTTTTTATGCTCGGCGAATTGTTTCAGAACAACCACCACAAATATCCAAACAGTCCGAATTTTGCCAAGCGCTGGTTTGAGTTTGATCCGGTGTATCCGTTTATGAGAGTTCTTCATTGGCTTAGAATTATCAAATTGCGAAAGCTTGCCATTTAAAGGCATCCTATTTATAATGAAAGCAGGAAAAATTTAAAATTTTTCTTGCACCGTCCAATTAATATTGTGTTATTTGCAAAACAGCAACGAATTTACAATAGCTTCAGATGCAATTTTCATTTACAAATTTCAGTTCATATCGGCCCGCATTTATTATGCGGAGAGATAACTGGCATTTCTATGCGATGTCTTTGAGAAGTATTCTGAAAGTCCGACGACCCATGATGCCCCGGGCTTGATTGGGCAAACTCTTCAACTTGCCGGCGCATCCCTACCGCCGGTTTCAATTAACTAATTATTTCATCATCTGGTAAAGGCCAAAACCGTGGTCTTTCTTCGGCTCCAGGGCCGGATTTTTTTCTATCCGCCATGAAAGAAAACGAGTTTGTTGTAATTCCCGCAACAGAAAATCATATTCATTTTGCCGGTATCATCTGCACCGAAATGGCCGAGTCGGCCAAAGCAAGAGGTACCGGTATTGCACAGCGCACAGAAGAATACGTGGCCACAAAAATTTCAGAAGGTAAGGCAGTTATTGCGCTTCACGCTGATGGGCGCTGGGCGGGTTTCTGCTACATAGAAACCTGGAGCCATGGGCAGTTTGTGGCCAATTCGGGCTTAATCGTAAGCCCCGAATTTCGGAATGCCGGGTTAGCAAAACGTATCAAATCGGTAATTTTTCAATTATCGCGAGATAAATATCCGAACGCCAAGATTTTTGGTCTCACAACCGGTCTGGCCGTTATGAAAATTAATAATGAACTGGGATACGAGCCCGTAACTTACTCAGAACTTACTCAGGATGAAGATTTTTGGAAAGGCTGCCGAAGCTGTGTAAATTTTGACATCCTGACAAGTAAAGAACGTAAAAACTGTTTGTGTACCGCTATGCTCTGGGATCCTGCCGAAAAAGCAAAGGAGCTGGAAGAGAAGATGAAAAAAATCGCCCACAAGGCAACGTTGCTTGAGCGAATTGAAGAAAAGATCAGGCGCTCAGGCAAACTTCTATTTGCGATCGCATCTGTTTATCCAAAATTATAGCCTGTTGAAATGAAGAAAAAAGTAGTATTAGCCTTTAGCGGCGGATTGGATACCTCATTCTGTACGTTATATCTGTCTGCCGAACTGAATCTGGAAGTTCATTCGGTTATTGTCAACACTGGCGGATTTTCTACAGAAGAATTACTTGAAATTGAAAAAAGGGCTTATGCGTTAGGGGTTGCTTCTCATACAGTAATTGACGAAACTGAAAATTACTACCAAACCTGCATCCGCTACCTCATTTTCGGAAACGTACTTAAAAACGGCACCTATCCGCTATCGGTTAGCGCCGAGCGGGTAAGCCAGGCTACCGCCATGGCACATTTCGTTCGGCAAATGGGCGCCGACTACGTAGCGCACGGCAGTACCGGAGCCGGTAATGACCAGGTTCGGTTTGATATGATCTTTAATATTCTTATTCCCGGAGTTCAGATTCTAACACCAATTCGCGATTTGAAATTGAGCCGGGAGGAAGAGATTGAATACCTCCAAAAAAATGGCGTAGCGTTTAATGCAGAAAAGGCGAAATACTCTATCAACAAAGGCCTTTGGGGTACTTCAGTTGGCGGAAAGGAAACCTTAACTTCGCATGCAATGCTTCCGGAAGAAGCCTGGCCAACACCAATTTCAGAAACCGAACCCAGGCAGCTGTCATTGATATTTACCGATGGGGAGTTAACTGGAATAGACAACGAACGGTTATCATCGGTAACGGCCATCCAAAAACTGCAGGCCATTGCCCAGCCTTACGGTATTGGGCGTGATGTGCATGTTGGCGATACCATTATCGGCATTAAAGGTCGCGTTGGATTTGAAGCGGCGGCGCCTTTAATCATCATTAAAGCGCATCATACCTTAGAGAAACATACGCTCACCAAGTGGCAGTTAAGTTGGAAAGATCAGCTCGCCTCCTTTTACGGCAACTGGTTGCACGAAGGCCAGTTTCATGATCCGGTGATGAGGGATATTGAAGCGATGATGCGCAACAGCCAGAAAACCGTGAGCGGCAAAGTGTTTGTGCAACTTCATCCTCATCGTTTTCAGATACTCGGTATTGAATCCAGACACGATCTGATGTCGGCAGAATTTGGGAGTTACGGAGAAATGAACAATGCCTGGAGCGCCCAGGATGTAAAAGGGTTTTCTAAAATATTTGGAAACCAGGTGATGATTTGGAATAAAGTGAACCATGGAGAAGATTAGAGCAGGAATTATTGGAGGTGCCGGTTACACCGGCGGTGAGCTGATTCGTTTGTTAATTAACCACCCAAACGTTGAGATTGCTTTCGTTCATAGCAACAGTAACGCAAATAAAGATGTGGTTACCGTTCATAAAGATCTGCTGGGCGATACCGATTTGACATTTACCGATCAGCCTGAGTTGGACGTTGATGTGCTGTTTTTATGTGTTGGACATGGCCACGCCTTAAAGTTTTTAACCGCAAATTTCGTTGGGGCAAATGTTAAGATCATTGATCTTTCTCAGGATTTCCGGCTTTTTGCGAATGCTGTAAACGGAGAACGGGAGTTCGTTTACGGATTGCCCGAATTAAATCGTGCGGCTATTCAATCAGCAAATAACATCGCAAACCCGGGTTGCTTTGCCACCGCAATTCAGTTGGCACTTTTACCGCTTGCCGCGGAGGGATTACTGAAGAGCGAGGTACACATCAATGCCACAACGGGTTCTACCGGAGCCGGTCAGGGTTTATCGCCTACAGCTCATTTCAGTTGGCGCAGCAATAACCTGTCGGTTTACAAAGTATTTGAACACCAGCATCTAAACGAAATAGGGCAAACGCTTGCCGGGCTTCAACCGGGATTCTCAACAAACACCCTCCGGTTTATCCCGCAAAGGGGCAGTTTCGCACGAGGAATATTTGCCACAGCATACCTTCAGTGCAATTTAGATCAGGAGGAAGCTTCTGAGCTTTACCAAAGCTATTATCGCTCCCATCTATTTACACATCTCAGCGAAGCTGAACTTGATCTGAAGCAGGTAGTAAATACCAATAAATGCTTTATCCATTTAAAAAAGCACCAGGAAACTCTGGTCATCAGTTCGGCGATAGACAATTTATTAAAAGGTGCCAGCGGACAGGCTGTGCAAAACATGAATTTGATGTTCGGATTAAACGAAAATTCAGGACTTCTGTTGAAGGCAAGCGCCTTTTAGAGAAGGATATTCTAAACCTCAGCAATGAAATTATTCAACGTATACTCCGTAAACAATATTGAAATTGTAAAAGCTTGCGGCAGCAAACTCTGGGATGCTGGTGGAAACGAGTATTTGGATATGTATGGCGGCCACGCGGTTATTTCCATCGGGCATTCCCACCCGCAGTATGTGAAGCGTTTAACGGGGCAACTGAAAAAAATTGGCTTCTATTCAAATTCTATTCAAATGCCGTTGCAGCAGCAACTTGCCGAAAAGTTGGGCCAGGTTTCCGGAAAGGAAGGTTACCAGTTATTTCTGTGCAACTCTGGCGCCGAAGCAAACGAAAACGCGTTTAAGCTGGCTTCGTTTTATAATGAGCGCAGTAAAATTATTTGTTTTAGCGGGGCTTTCCATGGCAGAACGTCATTGGCGGTTGCTGCAACCGATAATCGTAAAATCATTGCTCCGGTAAACGAAACAGACAATATTATTTTTCTTCCTCATAATGACGAAGCCGCTTTGGAACAGGCTTTCGCCGATTTTGGGCATGAAATTTCTTCTGTAATTGTAGAAGGGATTCAGGGAGTTGGAGGCATCCGGGTAGCCTCCGCTAACTTTTTGAAAAAGATTCGTTCACTTTGCGATTTACACGATGCCGTTTATATTGCCGACAGCGTTCAATGCGGTTATGGCCGTAGCGGCCGGTTTTTTTCTCATGATTTTGCCGGAGCCGACGCCGATATCTACACCATGGCCAAAGGAATGGGCAACGGTTTTCCGATAGGAGCGATCGCCATTGCGCCTAAATTTAAGGCGTGGCCGGGCATGCTGGGAACTACATTTGGCGGCAACCACCTGGCCTGCGCAGCGGCTTTAGCTGTTCTGGAAATTATTGATGGGCAAAATCTGATGGAAAATGCCACGCAAACAGGCGATTATCTGATGGCCGAGCTTAGAAAATTCCCGAAAATTATTGACGTACGCGGGAGAGGGTTGATGATTGGGATAGAACTGCCCGAAGAGTTACAGAAAGTACGAACGGAGCTACTTTTCAACCAACGTGTTTTTACAGGCGAGGCCAGCCCCAATGTTATCAGGTTACTCCCGGCACTTAATCTTTGTAAAGCTGACGCTGATATTTTTTTGGAAAGGTTTTCAGCCGTATTGCGCAACTTTTAGCAGCTTCGGTTTATTTACATTTTACAAGTTCAAAAATGAAACTTTTTTCTTCAGTAAATGATGTGGTTGATTTGCAGGGTTTAGTTGCCGAAGCTTTTGCCGACAAGCTTTCTCCCTACAAAAACCAAATTTTAGGCAAAAATAAAACGTTGGGACTGGTATTTTTGAATCCAAGCCTGCGCACCCGTTTAAGCACCCAGAAAGCGGCCGCCAACCTGGGCCTGCACGTAATGGTTATCAATATTGATCAAGACGGATGGGCGCTCGAAACTGAAGACGGCGTAATAATGGACGGTTCGGCGGTAGAACATATCCGCGAAGCTGCTGCCGTAATGGGACAATATTGCGATCTGCTGGGCTTTCGCTCCTTCCCGGCACTGCAAAATGCTCGATATGATTACAGTGAGGATGTGATTAACAAATTCGTTAAGTTTTGCGGTGTTCCCGTGGTGAGTTTAGAAAGTGCTACCAGGCATCCGCTGCAAAGCTTTGCCGACTTGCTAACCATTTTAGAACACGCAAACAGCACGCCGTATTTTTCTGGGGAGGGGAGATTAAAATCAAAACCCAAAGTGGTGTTAACCTGGGCGCCGCATGTAAAGGCCTTGCCGCAGGCGGTTCCAAATTCTTTCTCTGAGTGGATGTGTAAGGCGCAGCAGGAGGGCTTGCTTGATTTTGTGATCACTCATCCCGAAGGCTTAGAACTGGCAACGGAATTTACCCCCGGAGCAGTCATTCAGCACAACCAGGATGAAGCTTTAGCTGATGCTGATTTCGTGTATGTAAAGAATTGGTCGGGGTACCTTGAGTATGGAAAAGTATTTTCTGGTTTTGGAGACTGGATGCTTAATCATCAGAAATTGCAGCAAACCAATGCCGCAAAAGTGATGCACTGCCTGCCGGTTCGCCGTGATCTTGAAATTTCTGCCGAAATTCTTGACGGCCCGCATTCGCTGGTTATCGCTCAGGCGGCAAACCGGGTTTGGGCCGCCCAGGCAGTTTTAAGCCGCATGTTAAAAAGTTTGCCGCTATGAAAGCTTTAGCGATTGTAAAAATTGGCGGTAGCATAATTGATGACGCCGCACAATTAAGTACTTTTCTTAAAAATTTTTCGGGCCTGGGCGGCCACAAAATATTGGTTCACGGAGGCGGTAGTCAGGCCAGCCGTTTGGCAGATGAACTTCACCTAAAAACGGAGATGGTTGATGGAAGGCGGGTTACCGATTTAGAAAATCTCCGCGTTGTGACGATGATATATGGCGGCCTGATCAGCAAAAATATTGTGGCGGGGCTTCAGGCAGCCTCGTGCAACGCTATTGGTTTAAGCGGTGCAGATGCAAACCTGATCAGGGCGATGCGGCGGCCGGTGCTTAAAGTTGTGGATCAGATTGGCGAAGAAAAGGAACTCGATTACGGCTACGCCGGCGATCTGACTCCGAATTCGGTAAACAGGGATCAACTGAGAGCGCTTCTCGAAATGCAACTTGTTCCGGTATTTTCGGCCATTACACATAACGGGCAGGGCCAGCTTCTGAATACCAATGCCGATACCATCGCTTCGGCAATTGCCGTAGCCATGGCCAATTTTTACGAGGTAAGCCTGATCTATTGTTTCGAGAAAAAAGGTGTGCTGGCAGATGTAGCTAATGAGGATTCGGTTATCCAAACTATTGATCAGAAACGCTTTGCAGATTTAAAGGTGGAAGGGCTAATTAGCAAAGGAATGTTGCCCAAGCTCCAAAACGCATTCAGCGCAATAGAGAACGGTGTTAAAGAAGTGCTTATCGGTAAAGCCGAAGAACTGGAGGAGCTCCTTAAACAAAAATCGGGTACGCGTTTAATTAAACAAGATGATGGAAAATAATATTGCAATTATCGGAAGCGGAAACATCGGACTTTCGCTGGCCCGCGGTCTGGTTAAGTCTGGCTTTACTACAGCCCGGCAGATAATTCTAACCCGCCGAAATGTTCAGCATTTATCGGCGCAGGCCGACGCCGGATTTCAAATAAGCGCCGAAAACGCTCAGGCAGTTGCAAATTCGTCAGTGGTTATTCTGGCGGTATTACCACAGCAGCTCAACGCCGTGCTTGACGAAATTGCCTCGGTCTGCCATCCGGAAAAACACCTGCTGATCAGCGTAGTTTCTGGAGTAAGCTGCCAGAACATTCGCGAAAAGCTGGGCAAGCCGCTTTCGGTAATCCGAGCGATGCCTAATACGGCTATTGCTATTGGCCAATCTATGACCTGTATCGCCTCAGACCAGGCCGAACCCGACCACCTGGAAATGGTTAAGCGAATGTTTGAAACTGTGGGTGCCGTTGTGCGGATAAATGAAGAACTGATGACGGCAGCCACCGCCCTTTGCGCATGCGGGGTTGCGTTTTTTTTACGAGCTATCCGGGCGGCATCCCAGGGTGGCGTAGAAATTGGCTTTCATGCCGATGAGGCTTTAAAAATGGCAGTACAAACGGCAAAAGGCGCTGCCGATTTGCTGCTGCAAACAGAAAGTCATCCCGAGCAGGAAATTGATAAAGTAACGTCGCCGAAAGGTTGCACCATAGCGGGACTGAATGAAATGGAGCATAACGGGTTTAGCTCCTCGCTGATAAAAGGTATTAAGCTTTCTGCGTTAAAAGCTGGCGGATTATATGTGAAAGAATGAAACACGCTACAAATAATCTATTGGAGCCTGGCCTGGACCTTTTGAAACAGCTCATCAGCACTTCCTCATTTAGCAGACATGAGCATGAAACGGCCAGCCTGATAGAAGATTTTCTACATGGCCAGGAAGTCGAAACTTCGCGTAAAGCGAATAATGTTTGGGCGTTTAATAAGTACTTTGATTTGGCAAAACCAACTATGCTACTCAATTCGCACCACGATACGGTGCGGCCGAATTCTGGCTACACCCGCAATCCGTTTTCGGCAGATCTGGAAGACGGCAAGCTTTTTGGTTTGGGAAGTAACGATGCGGGCGGGTGTCTGGTAACACTTATCGCGGTTTTCCTTTACTTTAACAGCAGGCGGAACTTGAAGTATAATCTCTGTTTGGCGGCTACCGCCGAAGAGGAAATTTCAGGATCGAACGGCCTGGAACTGATTCTGCCGGAGCTGGGTATTTTGGATTTCGCTATCGTGGGCGAACCCACCGGAATGCAGCTGGCTGTTGCCGAGCGTGGCTTGCTGGTGCTTGACTGTATGGCAAAAGGACGGTCGGGCCATGCTGCCCGGGAAGAAGGCGAAAATGCTATTTATAAAGCGTTGAAAGATATTGACTGGTTTAGAACCTATCGCTTCGCCAAAGTTTCTGAAGTTTTCGGTCACATAAAAATGAATGTAACGGTTATTGAAGCCGGTTCAGAACACAATGTGGTGCCGGCAACCTGCAAATTTACGGTTGATGTTCGGGTTACCGATGCATATCGAAATGAAGAGGTACTGAAAATTATCCGCAACCATGTATCCTGTCAGGTGGTTCCGCGATCTGTGAGATTGAAGCCTTCTTCCATTGATATCAATCATCCCCTGGTGCAGGCCGGTTTGGCCCTTGGCCGTAAAACCTACGGCTCGCCAACCACCAGCGATCAGGCATTGTTGAATATCCCATCGTTAAAAATGGGTCCGGGCGAGTCGGCCCGTTCACATACGGCCAATGAGTTCATCTACGTTGACGAAATTAAAGAAGGCTTGGAATTGTATATAAAAATGCTGGAAAATATACTTGACTAATACAGCACGCTCACGCAACTGGCAGAGGTTGCACATCAATAATCAATAGAAAAATGACCGCTATCCTGAATAAAATATTAGAAAATGATCGTGTTTTGCTGCGGCCTTTAGCGGTTACAGACGAAGCCGAATTGCAAAATTTAGCCAATGACCAGGATCTTTGGGTTTATGGCATTTCCGATTTGAGTTTGCCAGGCGAACTTAAAATATACATTCAGAAAGCTTTAGAGGCCCGCAGCGGGGGTGTTTGCGCCGTGTGGCTAATTATTGATAAGAAAACAAATAAAGTTGCCGGTTGCACCCGCCTGGCAGAAATATCCTGGAAAGATGAACGCGGACAAATAGGCTGGACCTGGATAGCCAAAGAATTTCAGGGAAGCGGACTGAACAAGGCTATGAAGTTTTTGATCTTGAAATATGGCTTCGAAGAACTGAATCTGAACCGCATAGAGCTGAAAGCAGATGAACGAAACCTGCAATCACGCAAGGCAATGAAAAATATCGGCGCCACCGAAGAAGGAACGTTGCGGGAACACATGAAACTGCATGATGGCTACATCCGCAACACTGTTTTTTACAGTATTTTGAAAGCGGAGTGGGAAGAAGTTAAAAGGGAGTATTTTAATTTACAATTTTAGATTTACGAATAATGGATTTCAATTTACAGGTTTCGGTTTACTATGGATAAAGAACAACATCTAAAATCGCAAAATCAAATGAAGCTTTGGCAGAAAGATAGAGAAACTGAACAGTCTGTAGAGAAATTTACCGTTGGAAACGACCGCGACCTCGATGTGCAATTAGCTGCCTTTGATGTTTTGGGTTCCCTGGCCCATACCCAAATGCTGGAAAGTATCGGGCTACTTACACTACCAGAATTAAAAAGCATTCAGAAAGAACTCAAAATCATTTATAAAAAAATAACTGAAGGCAGTTTTACCATCGAAGATCATGTGGAAGATATTCATTCCCAGATAGAATTTCTGCTAACGCAGCGCATTGGCGAGGCGGGCAAAAAAATTCATAGCGGCCGCTCCCGCAATGATCAGGTGCTGGTGGATTTAAAATTGTTCTTCCGTCAACAAATTCAGGGAATGGTGGAAAACACCAGGTTGTTATTCAACCAGTTAATTGCGCAAAGCGAAGAGCATAAAGATAAATTGCTGCCCGGCTACACGCATTTCCAAATTGCCATGCCTTCATCTTTCGGTTTGTGGTTTGGAGCCTACGCAGAAAGCCTGGCGGATGATATGGAACTGATGCTGGCCGCCTGGAAGATATGTAATAAAAATCCGCTCGGATCGGCGGCGGGTTACGGCTCTTCTTTTCCCTTAAACCGAACGCTGACCACCGAGTTGCTTGGGTTTGATTCGCTCAACTACAACGTGGTATACGCACAAATGGGTCGGGGAAAAACGGAGCGGATATTGGCACAAGCCATGTCTGCGGTTGCGGCAACGCTGGCTAAACTGGCTATGGATGTGTGTGTGTTTATTAACCAGAATTTTGCCTTTATCGGTTTCCCGGATAAGCTGACCACTGGCTCCAGCATTATGCCGCATAAAAAAAACCCGGATGTGTTTGAGTTGATCCGGTCACGATGCAACAAAATCCAGGCTCTGCCCAATGAAATTGCCCTAATGACCACCAACCTGCCCTCCGGTTATCACCGTGATCTGCAGCTGTTGAAAGAAAACCTGTTCCCGGCTTTTCAGTCGCTTAATAACTGCCTTGAGATGACCGCTTTTATGCTGAGCCATATCCGCGTGAGCGATAGCATTTTGAACGACGGGAAATACGCTTATTTATTTAGCGTAGACGCAGTGAATGAAGAGGTTTTGAATGGTGTGCCTTTCCGCGAAGCGTATAAAAAAATTGGAAAACAGATTGAAAGTGGCGAATTTAAAACCCCCGGCCAGGTTAAGCACACGCACGAAGGAAGCATTGGCAATCTATGCAACTCTCAAATTAAACAGGCCTTTAATACCACTTTGCAGGGTTTTACTTTTGCAAAAGTGGAGCAAGCGTTAGAGGCGCTCCTTGCGGGAGATGCATAATATAGTTACCTTGAACAGCGCACAGAAATATAAATTAAAAATAAAAGGGGAATGAGTGTATCAGTATTAGCGAAAACATTAAAAGGGTCTGAGATTATTAAGATTGGCGGGGAGATTAACGAGTTAAAAAGGCGGGGCGAAAAAATTGCCAACCTTACCATTGGCGATTTCGATCCGGCAATTTACCCTATACCTGCTCCGTTAAAAGAAGGAATCGTCGGGGCCTATCATGCAAATCATACCAACTATCCGCCAGCGGATGGCGTGGCCATTCTTCGGGAGAGCATTTCTACCTTCTTAACTGAACGCTACAATTTAGAATATGATATAAACCAGATTTTGGTTGCCGGAGGCTCGCGACCGCTTATTTATGCGGCCTATCTGGCTTTGGTTGATCCGGGCGATAAAGTAGTTTATCCAACCCCATCGTGGAACAATAACCATTACTGCCATTTGTCGGGCGCTAACGGAGTGGCGGTTTTAACCAGCGCCGAGAATAATTTTATGCCGTCGGCTGATGATATTCGTCCGCATTTAAAAGGCGCAACGTTGCTGGCGCTTTGCTCGCCGCTAAACCCCACGGGCACCATGTTTGAGAAAAGCGACCTCGAGCAGATCTGCGATCTGGTTATTGAAGAAAATAAAGCCCGTCCTGCAGGAGAAACGCCTTTATATCTACTTTACGATCAAATTTATTCGCTGCTAACCTTTGGTGATAAAACTCATTTTGAGCCGGTTAACCTTCGGCCGGAAATTAAAGAATACGTAATTTTCATTGATGGCATTTCCAAATGCTTTGCGGCCACGGGCGTTCGGGTGGGCTGGGCCTTCGGTCCGGAGGAGGTTATTGGCAAAATGCGTTCAATATTGGGCCATGTTGGCGCCTGGGCTCCGAAAGCAGAGCAGATGGCCACCGCCAAATTTCTTACCCAGACTGCCGATCTCGACGGGTTTTTAAACACGTTTAAAAGCGGTTTGAAACGAAGTCTGGATAGCCTGTATCAAGGAATTATGGAACTGAAATCTGAAGGGTTTTTGGTTGATTCTATTGAGCCTATGGGAGCCATTTACCTTACGGTGAAGATAGATTACAGCGGTAAAATTACGGCAGAAGGAGACCTGCTGGAAACCAGTGCCGATGTAAATTTCTACCTGATAAAAGAGGCTAAAATTGCGCTTGTGCCATTTTCTGCCTTTGGCACTGATGGCAGCATGAACTGGTTCAGGGCTTCGGTGGGCGGCTGCTCGCATAACGATATCCGGGAGATGATCCCGCGGTTGAAAGCAGCGTTGGAGCGGCTGAAGTAAAATGATGTTTATAAGTATTTAAACCATCAAAGGAGTGTGGATGTTAATTATCACAAAACAAAAATAGGAGCGGACTGGAACTGGCGTATGGCTGATCCAACCAACGCGAATTAGGGAAGCGTTGTTTTCGCCGGATTCCCAAATAGTTTCCTTAGTATATAATTGTTTTTAATGTCGATGAGGATTGGTTCCGAAAGCTTTTGGGATTCATTTCGGTTAATCCCTATAATTGCAGGGACGGATTTTTCATTTCTAAACAACTCTATTCGGCCTTATATTTAGGGGCGGGTAAATTACCAAAACTCAAACTAATGTTTTCTTAAGCGTAATTGTTCTATTGGCGTACCCCTACTATCCCTCACGCAAACCAAAGTAATTTTACCATTGAGAGCAATCAATTGAAGTAAAATTCTACCCAATGAAATACAGAACGAAGTTAATTAAACCCGATAGGAGTGGAAAGCCCCTATCGCCTTGGCGAGAGGGCTTGCAACGGATAGCGGGACCGAACCAACCCAAATGCGCAGAAACTTGCTTTTCAAGTTATCAATCCGGTTCAATGCTGTTTGATTAACGATATGCGCCACTTGCCACAGTGCCATTAACAAGATGCGCCCGTGGTTGATGAGCTTTCTTTCTGCAAGCGCTAAAGACGCTTTTTTTAACAGAAAGCTGCCGCATTTGTTAAGATGATTATGATTAAAAAATCGGCATTTTTGCAACATGACTTCTGGAACCCTGTACCTTATACCGGTGCCCCTGGCTGAAAACGTTTCCGCCAAATCATTCACCCCGTATCTGGTTGAAACTATCAACCAGATTAGCGAGTATATCGTTGAAAACAGCAAAACCGCACGCCGCTTTCTAAAAGAAGCAGGCCTAAAAACTCCGCAAAGCGAACTGATTATTCATGATTATGGAAAGCATAACCGGGACAATCTGCCTGAATTTTTTACCGGCTTATTAAACGGCAAAGATGTAGGGCTGATGAGCGAAGCGGGTTGCCCCGGCGTTGCCGATCCGGGTGCCGAGGTTGTTGCCTATGCACATCAGAAGGGTATAAAAGTGGTTCCTTTGGTTGGCCCGAGTTCCGTTTTGCTTGCGCTGATGGCGTCGGGATTTAACGGTCAGAGTTTCGCTTTCCACGGATATTTGCCCATTGACAAGGTTCAGCGTTCTCAGAAAATTAAAGAGCTTGAAAGCTTTTCGGAAACGAATAAGCAGACACAAATTTTTATCGAAACGCCTTTCCGCAATAATCCCGTGCTCGAAGAAGTTCTGCGCTCGTGCAAGCCTCAAACCAAACTTTGTATTGCCTGTAATTTAACCGCGGCAGATGAGATGGTTAAAACAAAAACCATTGCCGAGTGGAACAGGCAGGTGCCTGATCTGCATAAAAAACCGGTGATATTTCTATTGATGCGGTAGGCTTTTATTCAAACACCTCGGCCTTGCCATCAAAGGATGCCCAAACCATGTACGGATGCGAATCACAATGGTAGATTTCCCCATCTGCTGAGATTCCGATAATGCCGGCGAAACCGTCAAAAGATTTCAGTTCGACAAACGACTTATCGGCGGCCTGTTTTAACGTTAGCCCATCGGTTACCCGGGTTACAATTTTAGATGCCATCGATGCGCTTACAATGTCTTCGCCCACGCCGGTGCATGATATGCCGGCAAATGAATTGGCGTAATTGCCTGCAACGGTTGCAGAATCGCTTACACGTGAAGGAATTTCAAAACCCTTGCCGCCGGTTGATGTAGCTGCCGCAAGATTCCCGAAAGCATCTAAAGCTACGCAGCCAACGGTGCCGGTACGCAACGTTTCAAGTTTTTGCTGATACTCCAGGCGGCGCTGGTCTGTTTCGGGGTTAAAAAAGTCGAAGCCGTTTTTACGGGCGAAATCAAGCGCACCATCGCCGCAAAGCACACTGTCGTTGTAATTGATGAGCATATGCGCCACCTCCACCGGATTTTTTACATCCTGAATGTTGATTACACCAGAAAACTTTTGCGAAGGGCCGTCCATTAAAGAAGCACTGAGCCTGATCACGCCATCGCTTTGAATTTGAGAGCCCAGGCCAGCGTTAAATAACTCACAGTCTTCTAGCAAAGCAACTGCAAAAACAGCAGTTTGTAATGCCGAATGGAACTTTAAGTAATCAAATGATTTCGTAATAATATCGCGTAAAGCGTCTTGTTTGGCCTTTTTAACTTCCCGGTTAGTGTTTGATTCGCTAAAGAAACCACCGTGAATAATCAGTTTTGGTTCCATCAGTTTATTGTTTATCCTTTATGAAAACTCCTTCTTCTACCTTTATAGATTTATTGATCTTCAGGTCATGCTCACGCAAATTATATTTATCAAAAATTGACATTACGTGCACCCGCAAATTATCAATAGAAACCGGGGCACCCATTTCCACATCGTAGATACTGGTTTCGCTAATGTAGCGGCCATCTACCAGAATGGTGAGGCCAGATCCGATTGCCTCCATGGTATCTCCGTCAGTAATCAGCAGTCCGGCATCTTCGCCAAGGCCTACGCCCAGCATGCCCGGATTACTCGCTACCGCGTACAGCAAACGCCCAATACGACCGCGTTGTACAAAATGAGTGTCTATGATCACACCGTCAATAAAGCCAAGGCCGGCGGTAATTTGTACTTCGCCTTTTATTAAAGCTTCGCTGCTGCTTCCGCGATAGATCATATTTGTTGATGCCGCGGCCGCTCCGGCAGAGGTGCCCGCTATAATAAAGTCGTCTTCCAGATATCTCCTTTTCAGGATGTTTAAGAACTTTGTGCCGCCAAAAATTGAACTCAGCCGTAGCTGATCGCCGCCGCTAAACATAATGATGTCGGCTTTTTCCAGCCGATCAAGAAATTCGGGATTGTTTGCGTCTTCGCGGTTTTTTACCGGGATTATATTAACGTTATAAACTTGCAACTGGTTGAAAGAACTGATGTATTCCGGCCCCACAATGTCCGGAATTTGCGAGGCCGTTGTAATCACTTCTACCACAGAATCGTCGCCCTTTGCCGACTCTGTAATCACCCGTTTTAAAATTCCCCTTTCAAAAAACTTAATGTAATGAGGATGGCTAATATTCTCGTTAAAACTTAAAGAACTTCCCAGATCTACTGCCCCGCCAATAATAACAAGCTTGCCTTTTGGAACCATAATTTAATGTGATTGGTGCAATTGCGTCAAATATATAACTCAAGCTTTTAAGTTTAACATAAGTTTTCAAACTTATCCACAAACATTTCTGTACCACGCCGGGTTTTGGTTTTGGATTTTTGATGTTGATAGTGCTTTGATAATGATAAACCTGCTATTAGAAACTACGAAATATTCGCTTGAATGTTACGCGTTAATTGGATCGAGCCAAAAGTCAATTTGATCACAGTAACGGTGCAGCAGCCCGGGCAGAAGAATAAGAAGCAGGTATTTTGGCTGCGTTGAAAATTAGCAGCATAACGGCTTGCGGAAACAAAACTTAAGTACCTTTAAGGCCTGTTCCATATAAATATTTTGAGAACGGTTAAACCCGAAACTAAAATGAATCGGGATGACTTTAGTAGCCGATGGAGAAGGCAATGGTCAAATATACCCGGCAGCAGAATTGCTCTGATTAAATTGAGATTATTAAACACCTGAAAATTCCATCCGCACTAGCGCAAAAAGCATAAATAACATGACAGGCAGGTGCGAAGTTCATTGCTTTATAAAATAACCATATCAAATGAAAATACTGGGTATACAAGTTTTAAAGGGTCCGAATATCTGGGCGATACGCCGTAAAAAACTAATCCAAATGCGCTTGGATTTAGAAGAATTGGAACAATCGCCAACCAATAAAATTCCGGGTTTCAGGCAGCGGATAGAAGAGCTGATTCCCAGTTTAATTACGCACCGCTGTTCGCCGGGGAAGCCCGGTGGCCTGTTTGAACGTATAGAACAGGGAACCTGGATGGGCCATGTAATTGAACACATCGCCCTGGAAATTCAAAGTCTGGCGGGAATGGAGACCGGATTTGGACGCACCCGCGAAACCCGCACAAGTGGAATTTACAATGTGGTTTTTAGCTATATTGAAGCATCGGTTGGCGTTTACGCCGCCGAAGCATCGGTTAAAATTGCCGATGCGCTGATCAATGGCGATTCTTACGACCTGGAGCACGACATCATTACCATGAAAAAAATGCGGGAGCGAGAACGCTTTGGCCCCAGCACCGCATCAATAATTGACGAAGCTGTTGCCCGCAAAATACCTTATATCCGGTTAAACGCCAGTTCTCTGGTGCAACTTGGGCATGGTAAAAACCAGGTAAGGTTTAGAGCTACCATGACGGATAAGACCAGCAGCATAGCCGTGGATATTGCCGGTAATAAAGACGAGACCAAACGTATATTAAAGGAGCAGGCCATACCTGTGGCGAAAGGGCTTACCATCTCTAATGCCGATGGCCTGGAGGAGGCAATCTCTAAAATAGGATTTCCTCTTGTTTTTAAACCCCTTAACGGAAACCACGGGAAAGGTGCTACCATTAACGTTAAAACTGCCGATGAAGCCGCGGAGGCATTTGCTTATGCCCAAAAATACTCCAACCGCGTTATAGTAGAAAGTTTTATTACCGGGCATGATTTCAGGGTGCTGGTAATTAATAATTGCATGGTTGCCGCGGCCCAGCGGGTGCCTGCACATGTGCGGGCCGATGGTGTGCTCACAATCAAAGAGTTGATTGAAAAGGAAAACAACGATCCGCGGCGTGGTTACGGGCATGAGAATGTGCTCACAGAGATTACCGTTGACCGCGATACCATGGATCTTCTGGAGAAGAAATCCCTCACACTGGAAAGCATCCCCGCACAGGGTGAGATCATTTATCTGAAATCAACCGCGAATTTAAGTACCGGCGGAACTTCTATTGATGTGACCGATATGGTACATCCGCAAAACGTGTTTATATGCGAGCGCATTGCCCGCGTTGTTGGATTAGACATTTGCGGAATTGATATTATGGCCCGGAACTTAACAGAACCTTTAACCGAGAACGGAGGGGTTGTATTAGAAGTTAATGCCGCTCCCGGCTTCAGAATGCACCTGGCCCCAAGTGAAGGTCTGCCTCGCAACGTGGCGGCGCCGGTTATAGATATGCTCTATCCGCCCGGCAAATCGGCTGATATTCCCATTATTGCCATTACCGGCACCAACGGCAAAACCACTACCACCAGGCTGATTGCCCATATTGTAAAAAATAACGGATACCGGGTGGGATTTACAACTTCAGATGGTATTTACATTCAGAACTCCATGATGCTGAAGGGGGATACCACGGGCCCGGTAAGCGCCGAGTTCGTAATGAAAGATCCTACGGTAGAATTTGCCGTATTAGAAACCGCTCGCGGCGGCATCTTGCGCTCTGGCTTGGGCTTTAGCCATTGCGATATTGCCGTGATTACTAATATTCAGGAAGATCATTTGGGCATAGCCGATATTCATACGCTGGATGATCTGGCAAAAGTGAAGCAGGTAGTGGTTGACTCGGTTAAACGCGACGGATGGGCGATTTTGAATGCAGATGACAAGCATTGCGTGCGGATAGGCAAAGAAACCCGTTGCAATGTGGGCTATTTTACGTTGGATGAAAAAAATCCGGTGGTAGCAGAACATTGTCGCAAGGGAGGAATCGCTGCTGTTTACGAAAACGGGTTCATCACCATAAAAAAAGGCGATTGGAAGATACGGATTGAAAAAGTAACCCATGTACCCATCACGTTTAACGGTACCGTAAGTTTTATGACCCAAAATGCGCTTGCCGCTTGCCTGGCCACGTTTGTTTGGGGTTTTAAAATTGAAGACATCCGCCTCTCGCTCGAAACCTTCATCCCCTCATCTGCGCAAACGCCCGGACGGATGAATATTTTTGATTTTAAAGACTTTAAAGTGATGGTAGATTTTGCCCATAACCCCGACGGGTTAAACGGCATAGCTGCTTTTTTAGCCACCTTAGATGCAAAACACCAAACCGGTATCATCTCCGGCACCGGCGATCGCCGGGATGATGATCTGAGGGAAATTGGCCGGATTGCCGGTCGCATGTTTGACGATGTAATAATTTGTCAGGAAAAATATCTTCGCGGACGCAGCTACGATAATATTGTGGGTTTGTTAGAGGAAGGAATCCGCCAAGTAAAGCCCGAAATGGACGTTAAGCTAATTCCGCATGGCGAAGAAGCACTGAAATACGCTATGGAAAAAGTGGAACCGGGCTCATTTATTACCATTATTGGCGATTCTGTAACACATGCATTAGAGTCTGTGCAGGCATATCAGGATAAAGAAGCTGGAATTTAACTAGGAACAAGGGATAAAGAACAAAGAGTAAAAAATTGCATTCCCAACTCAATAAACAATACTCAATACTAAAAACTAAATACTCACATCTCCATACGCAATATCACCTTGGCTACCCATCCACCTTTAGCAGAACGAATGCGGCCTGCGCAACTTGATGATTATATCGGGCAGCAGCATTTGGTGGGCCCTGATGCTGTACTGCGGCGGGCAATTGAAAGCGGAAATCTGCCTTCGATAATTTTATGGGGGCCGCCGGGCGTGGGTAAAACCACACTGGCCTATATAATTGCCAATCGCTTAGACCGGCCATTTTTTAGTTTAAGTGCCATTAACTCGGGTGTGAAAGATATCCGTGAGGTGATTGATAAGGCGGCTAAGTTAAAAGCGGAAAATCAAAATCTTCCCATTTTATTTATTGATGAGATACACCGATTTTCTAAATCGCAGCAAGATTCGCTGCTTGGTGCAGTAGAACGCGGGTTGGTTACCTTAATTGGAGCGACAACTGAAAACCCATCTTTTGAAGTGATTTCTGCTCTGCTTTCGCGATGCCAGGTTTACGTTCTGAAAAACCTCTCCGAAGACGATCTGCGATCGCTTTTACAGAAAGCGCTGCGGGAAGATTCGTTTCTCTCTAAAAAGCGGGTGAACATATTGGAGTATGAGGCATTGTTAAGACTTTCTGGCGGCGATGCACGAAAGCTGCTAAACGTGCTGGAGCTGGTAGTGAACGCCGTTAATGCGCCTGAAGTTGTACTGAGCAATGAGCTGGTGCTCAAAAATGTGCAGCAGAACATGGCGCTGTATGATAAGGCCGGCGAGCAACATTACGACATTATTTCAGCTTTCATCAAATCTATCCGCGGAAGCGACCCCAACGCCGCTGTTTATTGGCTTGCCCGGATGATTGCAGGGGGAGAAGATCCGTCTTTTATCGCCCGGAGGTTGCTGATACTCGCCTCAGAAGATATTGGTAACGCCAACCCGAATGCGCTGTTGCTGGCCAATAACTGTTTCCAGGCGGTAAACGTAATTGGCTGGCCCGAATCCCGGATTATCCTTTCGCAGACGGTAACTTACCTTGCTTCATCGCCTAAAAGCAATGCGAGTTACGAGGCAATTAGTAAGGCTCAGGAACTGGTAAGCCGCAGCGGCGATGAATCGGTGCCGCTGCATTTACGCAACGCCCCAACCAAATTGATGAAAAATATGGGCTACGGTAAAGAATATCAATATTCGCATGGTTATGAAGGAAACTTTTCTGATCAGGAATTTTTTCCGGACAAATTAAGTGGAACGGTTTTGTACGATCCGGGGAAGAATGCAGCGGAAGAGAAGTTGAGGGAGCGGTTGAGGGCGCTTTGGAAAGGGAGGTACAAGTATTAAATCATTCAAAAATCAGGTGAGGCCATGACAACAACTCTTCTCCGGCACCAATGGCTGGCGTTCTGGCGGTCTAAAAATACCGGCAAAAGCATTGCGGTGCGTGTGGTAATGGCGGTGCTTATTCTTTACTTATTTGCAAACCTGCTGGTGCTGTCGTTTTTTCTGGATGAGGTTTTAGAAAATCTTTTTCCGGAAATGGAGGCGATACCCGCTTTTTCCGCCTGCTTGCTTTACTATTTTCTGTTGGACATATTGATGCGGTTCCAACTCCAGGAATTGCCAACCCTGAGCGTAAAGCCCTACCTGACGCTGGCGGTGCCCAAACACCAGATTGTTAATTACCTTTCGGTCATCTCGCTTGCATCAGGCTTTAACCTGGCCCCGTTCATTTTATTTACTCCCTTTCTGGTTAAAATTGTCTTGCCCCAAGCAGGGTTTTTTATGTTTGCGGCGTTTTCTCTCAGTATTTTAGCATTTACACTCTTCAACCACTTTTTCAGTTTATGGCTCAAACGTAAGGTAAACCTCAACGCCTGGTATATGCTTGCGTTTATGGCCGTTATCGGTCTGCTCGCTTTCCTGGATTTTCGACTTCACCTCATCTCGTTTTCTGCCGTCTCAACTACGTTTTTCGGGCACTTCGCAAGTTCGCAGGTTTTGCCGGCGCTTTATTTAGGCGCCGCGTTTTTTATGTACCTGATCAACTTTTATTTCCTTAAATCCAACTTGTATCTTGACGAACTCCGTAGTGCGGGCACTGCTAAAAAATCGGGAACCGACATCCCATTTTTAAATCATTTTGGCCGGCCGGGCGATTTGGTGGCAACCGAGCTGAAGCTGATATTCAGAAACAAACGGCCCAAATCGGCCGTGCTCATGTGCGTGTTTTTTCTATCGTACGGGCAGATATTTTATAACAACCCCGAGGCCGGCACAGGGTATTTTGCCCCCATCTTTTGCGGCATGTTTATTACCGGCATTTTCATCATCAACTACGGCCAGTTTATGTTTAGCTGGCAGAGCAGTCATTTTGATGGTATTTTAACTTCCAGAATCAGTGCCCAAGATTTTTTCAAATCCAAGTTGCTGCTCTTCACAATTTTTGCAACCATTAGCTTTGTAGTAACCCTGCCCTACGTGTATTTTGGCTGGCGGATAATCCTTGTGCATTTTATTATGTATCTATGGAACATCGGCGTAAATACCGTGTTGGTGTTGTATTTCGCCAACCGCAATTACAGGCGTATTGATCTGTCTAAAAGTGCTTCGTTCAACTGGGAGGGCGTGGGTGCCACGCAATGGATTTTATCTATTCCCCTCCTCATATCGCCATTTTTAGTATTTTTTCCGCTTCAATGGCTCGGTTACCCAGAAGCAGGCCTGGCAGTTTTGGCCATTACTGGTTTGGCATTTCTAATTACTCGGCAGTTCTGGCTGAACAAGCTGGTTGCCATTTTCAAAGAAAAGCGGTATATGATTGCCGAAGGCTTTAGAAACCTATAAGATGATTGAACTACTTAGCCTAAAAAAGATATACAGTGGAAACACCGTAGTTGAGATTCCGGATCTGAAAATTGCCAAAGGCGAAACAGTCGGATTGGTGGGAAATAATGGGGCAGGAAAAACCACGCTTTTCCGGATGATGCTTGACCTGATTCGCTGCGATGCAGGGGAGGTGCTCTCTGCGGGAAATAACGTGGCAAGAAATGATAGCTGGAAAAACTATACCGCCGCCTACCTGGATGAAGGTTTTTTAATTGATTACCTCACCCCGGAGGAATACTTTTATTTCGTTGGAAGTTTACACCACCTTAGTAAGACGGATATTGATGAGGCTTTGGGCCAATTCTCTGATTTTTTTAACGGCGAGGTTTTAGATCGGGGAAAGTATATCCGCGATCTGTCTAAGGGTAATCAAAGCAAGGTTGGCGTAGTTTCATGCCTGATACAGAAACCGCAGATTCTACTGCTTGACGAGCCTTTTGCCAATATTGATCCGAGCACGCAGATCAGGCTTAAAAATATTATTGCAAACGTAAATCGGCAGGAGCGGGTTACCACCCTAATTTCCAGTCATGATTTGAACCATGTAACTGATGTTTGCCAACGGATCCTGCTGATGGAAAAGGGACTGATTATTAAAGACATCCAAACTAATAATAACACCTTAGAAGAACTTGAACACTATTTTTCTGTTTTACAATAAGAGGTGAAATATTGAGCTGTGATAAAAGAGAAATCAAAAGAGCGCATTATTCTGGGCATTGATCCCGGTACCAGCGTAATGGGCTATGGCATTGTGAAAGAGCAAAAGACACAGGTTGAACTCGTGTGTATGGGAGTTGTACGTATGGAACATCTAGAAGACCATCCTTCTAAACTGAAACAGATATTTGAAAAAACAGTTGCGCTGATTGATCAGTACCAGCCGGATTGTCTTTCTATTGAAGCGCCCTTTTACGGAAAAAACATCCAGGTGATGCTGAAACTGGGCAGGGCGCAGGGTGTGGCTATGGCCGCAGCGCTATCCCGCCAGCTCCCTATATTTGAATATTCTCCGCGTAAAATCAAGCAGTCTATCACCGGAAACGGAAATGCCGGAAAAGAACAGGTTGCGGCAATGCTGAAAACTCTGCTTAAGTTTACTGAAAGCCCCGAATTTTTAGACGCAACTGATGGGCTGGCCGTAGCGGTTTGCCACAGTTTTCAGAAGTTGAGTGCCAATCCCGGCAAAAAATCTTACAGCGGCTGGGAAGCTTTCGCAAAAGACAACCTTAAACGGGTAAAATAGGCGCTACTCTTCGGTAAAGTTTTTTAATTCTTCGCGGATAAGTTCAGCGGTTTCGGCTAATTCTTCTTCAGTAGGATTCAACTTCGGCAGACTAAAATTCATATCATCTACCTTGTTCATCGGGATGAGGTGAATGTGCGTATGCGGCACTTCCAAACCAATAACCGCTATGCCGACTTTCTTGCAGGGGATGGCCAGTTTTAGACCCCCGGCAACAATACGGGCAAATATCCAGAGGCCCGCATAGGTTTCATCATCCAGATCAAAAATATAATCTACTTCTACTTTTGGAATTACCAGCAAGTGCCCGCGGGTTAAGTGCTGAATATCTAAAAAGGCGAGATAATGGATGGTTTCTGCAACCTTATGAGCCGAAATTTCTCCGGCAATAATCTTTGAAAATAGCGTTGACATGGTGATGATAATTAAGAATTATGAATTAAGAATTTGGAAGTCTCAACCTTTAAATTGGGATACTAAAAGCAGAGCCTTTAATCTCCCTCACAAATTGGAGCGAGGGGCGCTCTGCAAAACAAGCAGCATTAACCATCACGGGGTGAAGCCCTATCGGCTTATCTCTAAAACCTCAAGCTCAATTTTGCCTGCCGGCACCATAATTTCGGCTACTTCCCCAACTGATTTCCCAAGTAAGCCCTGCGCAATAGGCGATTTAACCGAGATTTTCCCCGCCTTCATATCTGCCTCTGTCTCAGAAACCAACTGATAAGTCATTATTGCCCCGTTGCCTTTATTTTTAATTTTAACAATAGATAAGGCCAGCACTTTAGAAACATCCAGTTTAGATTCATCAATCAGTCGGGCGGTTGCCAGAACATTGGTTAATTTTGAGATTTTTGATTCGTGATGTCCCTGCGCTTCTTTTGCCGCATCGTATTCTGCATTTTCAGATAAGTCGCCTTTATCGCGGGCCTCGGCAATCGCTTTGGCAATTTGCGCCCTTCCTTCTGTCTTTAAAAAGTGTAATTCCTGTTTGAGTTTTTCCAATCCGTCGTGGGTATAGTAGGTAACCTCCGTCATGTCGATCTGTTTTATTGATAGTCTATAAAAAACAAACAAGACTATGCCGGCCTAAGCCAATATAGTCTTGCTCTGTGTTAACACGAAGATAATAGTTTAGAATTTAGAATCGCAAATTTTTCAGTTTTTCGGCCAGCACTTCAGAAATTTTTCGGTACGAATCAAAAGTCCAACCGGCTACATGCGGACTCAAAATTACCTTCCCGCTGGCCTGTAAACCTGCAAACCAGGCTTGGCTGGCCAGCGCCGGAAACTTTTCTGTTTCTAAAACATCAAGGCCTGCGCCTAAAATTTTGCCGGAGTTAATGGCCTGCAATACAGCGCTTGTATCTACAATTTCGCCCCTGGCGGTATTGAGTAAAAACAGTGGTTTTTTAAAGTGATATAAGTATTCGGTTCCAACCATTTGACGGGTTTCGCGGGTAAGCGGAATATGAAAACTGAGCACATCTGCCAGTTTTACTACCTGTTCCATACTTATTTCCCGCACATACGCATCGCTGTAGCCGGTTTTGTATTTATCAAAAGCAACAACAGTTACGTCAAAACCAGAAAGCTTCCGGGCCATTGCCTGGCCGGTGTTTCCATAGCCAATCAGCGCTACCGTTTTGCCCTTCAATTCCCAGCCGCGGTTTCCTTCACGATCCCATAAGCCACTGCGTATTTCCGCATCGCCTTTGCGGAGATTGGTCATCAGTGATAAAAGCATCGCGATAGCGTGTTCTGCAACAGCATCCCGGTTGCCCTCGGGAGCGTTTATGCAGAAAATGCCTTTTGATTGGGCATATTCAAGATCAATATTATCCATGCCGGCACCGGCCCGGGCAATAAATTTCAAGTTCTTGCCCGCGTCAATCAATTGCCGGTCAACATTAAATTTGGTGCGGATGGCCAGGCCTGCATAATCAGTAATTGCCGCCGAAGTTTGCTTCAGTGTAAATCCGGGTTCATCATCACATGCAAATCCCAGTCTTTCGGCTTCGATTTTAAATGCGGGGTGCAGGTCGTCAACAATCAGGATTTTGGGTTTCATCATTGAGTATAGGTTATTGAATGAACTTTAAAATGGGTTAGCATTGGTCTGATTTACTGATTAAGCATTGAACTTTCTGAGCTGTCTGAAACCGAGCCGTTATTTTTTTTTAGAAAGCCACAGCCGTGGTTCTGTTAATGGTAGCCCCGCTATTCGTTGCAAGTTCTCCAGCCCGAGGCTGGAGAAGCTTTCCACTGCTATCGCCTGCCTGCCGGTAGGCAGGGGTTTATTTTACGCGGGCATTTCGCTTTTTACCGAAGCATGCACACTACTCATGGTACTAAAATCAGTAATGAAAATTGAAAAGATCAGCTGCTTCCCGCAGCAATGAGGTTGGTTAAACGTACAAAATCGGCTACGCTCAGGCGTTCGGCCCGAAGGTCAAATATCGGGTCATCTCCCATCTGCTCTTTATTTACTATAGACGCCAAAGCGTTTCTCAAGGTTTTGCGTCGTTGATTGAATCCGGCTTTTACCACCTGCCAGAATAATTTTTCATCACAGTTTAGCCTGGTGGTTTCATTTCGCGTTAAGCGGATTACTGCAGAAAGAACTTTGGGCGGCGGATTAAATACGCCTGCTTTCACTGTAAACAAATACTCAACCTGGTAATAGGCCTGAAGAAATACACTTAAAATGCCGTACTCTTTACTCCCTGGTTTTTCTGCGCAGCGCTGTGCCACCTCTTTTTGGAACATGCCTACCATTTCAACCACCTGATCGCGGTTTTCGAGGATTTTAAATAAAATCTGGGAGGAGATGTTGTAGGGAAAATTGCCAATTACTGCAAGTTTACCGGCGAAAACATCCTGAAAGTTCAGTTGCAGAAAATCGCCGTTTATCAGCTTATCGCCCAATGCCGGATATTTCTTCGCCAGAAAATTAAAAGATTCGGTATCAATATCAATCAGATAAGTATTGAACTCAGTGCGCTGAAGCAAAATATCTGATAAAATTCCCATGCCAGGGCCTACCTCCAGCACTTGCGTGTATTGTGTTTTGTTTTGTAAACTGTTCACAATTTTCTCCGCAATGTTTTTATCGGTTAAGAAATGCTGCCCGAGATACTTTTTTGCTTTTACTAAACTCATGGTACTTCTTTGTACAAATTAAGGTAAAATGGCGGTGTAAAACGCATTTTTGAATTAAGACAGGCTCCCTCATTTCCAGTAGGCAGGCAGGAAATAAATTAAAACCGTTATTTTGCAGAATCTTCAAGCAGAAACAAATTTATGATGAGTGATAAAATTAGAGTCGGAATTTCTATAGGTGATGTGAACGGAATTGGCCTGGAAGTAATTATCAAAACGCTTTTAGATACACGAATACTTGATTACTGCTCGCCGGTAGTTTACGGTCATACCAAGGTGGCTTCGTTTCACCGCAAAACGTTGGCTGTAAGTGATTTCAGCTTCAACGTAATTAATCATGCATCGCAAGCCCGAGAAAGGCGGGCTAACATGATTAATTGCTGGGAGGAAGATGTAAAAATTGAATTGGGAGAATCTACAGAAACCGGCGGAAAATATGCTTTTATTTCTCTCGAGCGGGCCATGGCTGATTTGTTAGAAGGCAGTATTGATGCGCTGGTAACCGCCCCGATAAACAAGCACAACATTCAAAATGAAAACTTTGCCTTCGCCGGCCATACAGAATACATCCAGTCAAAAACCAACTCCGCCGATTCGCTGATGTTTCTAATTAGCGAAGACATGAAAATAGGGGTGGTAACTGGCCATATCCCGGTTGCCGAAATCCCGCAAAAAATTACTACCGAAAAAATTCTATCCAAGCTTGCGCTGATGAATGCGAGCCTTAAAACCGACTTCTGGGTTCAGAAACCAAAAATTGCGGTTTTAGGTTTAAATCCCCATGCGGGCGATGGCGGTTTAATTGGAAGCGAGGAACAGGAAATTATCAAGCCGGCTATAGAACAGGCTAACGCTCAGGGCATTTTTGCTTTAGGCCCTTACCCCGCCGACGGCTTTTTTGCCAATAACACGTACGCCCAGTTTGACGGGGTGCTGGCCATGTACCACGACCAGGGATTAATTCCTTTTAAGCAGGTAAGTTTTCATAACGGTGTGAATTTTACGGCCGGGTTATCCGTAGTGCGAACTTCTCCCGACCATGGAACCGGCTATGACATAGCCGGTAAAAACCTGGCTTCAGAAAGTTCATTCCGCGAAGCACTTTTCGCAGCTATTAACATCGTAGAGCGCCGTCGCGAAAGCGCAGAGTTAAGTGCAAACCCTTTGAAAATAAGCAGGTTTTCAAAGGATAGGGACTAGTGATAAAAAGTTTAACCTTTTCAACCCGACCGATCAGTCGAATAATAAATATGCCGGGTGGTCAATGGCAGCCGTTTGTCGGGGTAAACCGATGTAAAGTTCGGATTAGCCCAGACTGATAGAATTTTCACCTACTTAATTGGAAAAGTGCGCTTATCGCGACTTTAAATGTCGAAATTCAATTTAGCGTTATACATTGGCTTCCTTAAAGCATAAAATTAATTTCCGAACTACTGCTATCCCCGCACAAAAAATTAAATTACGATGGTCTTGTACGTTTGATGGTTTCTCAGCCAAACCTTGGTTAGTGACAGGGATTTCAATTTAAATTTCTTTTTAAAGTTGCAAATTCTACGAGTTTTTTTAAAGTACACAAACGTTATACTTCTGTGATAACATAAAGCTCCTAAATATTCTACTTTGTGGTGTGAAACCGATCCATTTTAACGATTATCTGCCGGTTAAAATTTCTTACACAAACCTGATCGGACGATTTGTGATATAAGTCAGAAGCGTTAAAAAATTAGGGTAACGAATCAACTTTTCTGTTTAAATAAAAATAATCATTATGAAATCAACCAAATTTTTTATGGCCGCTACCTTGTTAGTGTTCTCAATGTTTGCCTGTCAAAAAGATCTCAAGGATACTCCAACAGACGATTCGGACATCCTATCTGCCACGACTGATCAACAACTGAGTAAAGAAGAATTGAGAATTGACGGGGTTAAAGATCTATTCATTCAAAACACAATTAAGCTTGACATTGCCACCGGGGATATAACCCTTCCGCTATTCAAAGGCCGGCACAATGGACAAACTGTTTGGTATATCCTCACGGAAGCATCAAATGAAGATATCGCCGAAAATTTGGGGATCAACCACGCTCCCAAATTAGCCAACGCTTTGGGTACTGCGGCGGTTCAACGTGTACGAATTTTAAATGCGAAAACGCTTAGCGTTATGCCCAAATCCACAACTATTAACTCTGCAAAGGTGGTAGTTGAGTTTGAGGGCGGAGTAGATTTCAGTCCGCAGCGCATTGTAGTACCCGGTCCGCAAGGCTTTCCTCCGAGCCGGTTTCAGGCCGGAGCGAAAGGTGATGCATTGTACACTCCTTTAATTACTGCGGGTAACGGGGTGGTCTATAACGCATCACAAGTTGCCAACGCGTCTGGCCTGCATGATGCGGTCAAGAATATAGACTACGTTAACCGAAAGGTGACTTTGGATCAGTTTAACGGTTTTTATGATGGAAAAAAAATCTTATATCTCCATCAGGAAGGATCAATCGAGTTGGTTGCAGCGATAGAAGGGTCCACCTGGGCACCTAATCTGAATGCGGCTCCGGGGTTGGGCTCTGATGATAGAAATACCTCAGCTCGTGAAGCTATTATCCCGGTTGTTAACGGCGAACGCGGTGTAAACAATCCTGATCGCCAAGGCCTTCAATCAGCTTTGTTCGGAGAAGGTGATCCTTTAAATATAATTCAGGAGGAACCCGGCGATGAAGACTATAGTCCGGTTTGGGACATTCATCTGGTGGTGTGGACACAGGCAGCGATCAACGCTGGCAAACGCGATTTGCTGACAGACGCCGACAAGATTGCCGATGCCTTCAAAAAAGGCCTGTTAGTAAGCGGGACCCCAAATAGCGGGGTGCGGAATGAAAGCCTGGAAGGACTGGTGGCCTTGGGCGCTATATCTAATTGTCCGGTCTCGGCTCTGCTCGGAAATGCCCACGTCAAATAATGCTTTCCCGAAACGGGTAGCCAGTATAACTCCTTAAATATTGGGGCTGTCTGAGAAATTAGCAGCCCTTTTTTATTCTACTTTTTTCTGAATCTGTTTCAATAAAAGTGTAGTCTTTATTTTTTCTAACCGTGTTCCAAGCCAGAAGTGTTGCTGAAAGTAATTCGTCATTTTCCCTGCCTGGGAATTTATCAAGTTAAATGACTGAAAAGAAGGTTCATCGCTATATTTCCGTAGACGGATTTCTCAACCAATGAGCTGCTTAAATAGAGCTTGCGTTGATCGCATTACCTCGCATTTTGCAAAAAAGCATTTTCAACCAAATAATTTTACCTAAATTTGCAGGCTTAATTCGAGTGCTTTGAAATCGTTACAGGAATTCCGAATCCCCTTTAAGGGACTAAAGGCGGGCAAGCATAGTTTTCAGTTTGACGTTAACCAGGCTTTTTTTGATCAGTTTGAATATTCTCTGGTAAAATCTGGCAACCTTAAAGTTGATTTAGAATTAGATAAACAAGAGACCATGTTGTTGCTCCTGTTTAATATTAAGGGCGACATTTATTTGAATTGCGATGTTTGCCTGGCAAACTTTCCCTTTGTTGTGGATTTAGAAGAGCGGCAGATTGCTAAGTTTACTGGCGACGAGAACTTAGAGGACGATACCGAGGAGATTGTGATGTTAAACCGTAATGAGTTTGAGATTGATGTTTCGCCGCTGGTGTACGAGTTTATCAATGTTGCGGTACCGTACATCAGCCGCTGTGCCGATGAGGGGAATACGCAATATTGCGATAAGGAGATGATTAAAAAGCTGGACGAATTATCGGCCCGGAAAACGCAGGAAAACGAAGGGGCCGACCCACGGTGGGAGGCTCTCAGGAATATTAAAAAATAAATAACTAATAGTATCAAAAAATGGCACATCCAAAACGGAAAATATCCAAGTCTAGAAGAGACAAAAGGAGAACACATTACAAAGCGGTTAGCCCCAGCTTAACCACCTGTCAAACTACCGGGGCAATTCATTTACCCCACCGTGCATACACCGTAGACGGAAATTTGTACTACAACGGAAAATTGGTTATTGATAACGCTGCCGTTGCCTAAATTTGAGGCGTTTAGTTTTCCGACTAATCAGCCTTTCAATAAAAATCTGGTACTGAAAGTCAAACGAAAAACTACCGTTCTATTTGCGCTGTTTTCAAAATACTGCCGGATGCTACCGGTCGCTTGTGATTGCTTTATTGCCCGTTAATAACCATAATTTATAATGAGAATTGGTTTAGATGTAATGGGAGGGGATTTTGCCCCCAAAGCCACGGCTTTGGGTGCTATTGAAGCTCTTAAAGAATTGTCTGACGCTCAGAGGCTTGTCCTTTTTGGCGATAAAGAACAAATCTTGATAGTGTTGCAAGAGCATGGGATACCTCCTGAACGCTTTGACTACGTTCATACCACAGAAGTGATTGGGATGGGCGAGCATGGTACCAAAGCTGTAATTCAAAAGCCAAATTCCAGCATCAGTCTGGGGTTTCAATATCTTAAAGACGGGAAAATAGATTCTTTCTGTTCTGCCGGAAATACCGGCGCCATGCTGGTAGGGGCAATGTTTAGTGTTAAAACCATCCCCGGAATTATTCGTCCGGCTATCGCATCTAACATCCCCAAAGAAAAAAGCGGCTTTAGCATTTTGCTTGATGTAGGCGCTAACGCCGATTGCAAACCCGACGTATTATTTCAGTTTGGAGTTTTGGGGAGCTTATACGCCGAACATATTTATAAAATTGAGAAACCGAAAGTTGGTTTGCTCAACTTAGGCGAAGAAGAGGAGAAAGGAAATATGCTGACACAGGCTACCTTTCCCTTAATGAAAACCTCAACTCTTTTTAATTTTATCGGGAACATTGAAGGCCGCGACGTGTTTGATGAAAAAGTAGACGTAATTGTGTGCGATGGATTTACAGGCAACGTAACCCTTAAATTAGCCGAAACTTTTTACAGCCTGACTTTAAAAAAGGGGTTTAAAGATGAATTTTTTGATCGGTTTAACTATGAGCAGTACGGTGGCAGTCCTATTTTAGGTGTAAACGCTCCTGTTATTATCGGGCATGGAATATCCAGTCCGGAGGCGATCAAAAACATGGTTCTTCTTTCCCGCATAATTATTGAGGCTAATTTGATTGAAAAAATCAGAGAAGCTTTTAATAAATAATCTAAATTTCTTTCCCTTATGCAAACTACCCACGCTGCAATAACCGCGGTTAATGGTTATGTACCTCCCTATATTTTAACAAATAAAGAGTTGGAAGGTATGGTTGATACCAATGACGAGTGGATTACCTCGCGTACAGGTATAAAAGAACGTCGTATTTTGAAGGGCCATTTCGGCACTTCAGAAATGGCCTACCACGCGGTAACAGGCCTTTTGGAAAAGCGGGGCATCGGTGCCGAAGAAATAGATCTGATCATATTTTGTACCACCACGCCAGATATGGCATTTCCCGCATCGGCAAATATTCTTGCTGATAAAGTTGGGGCTATCAATGCCTGGGGTTACGATCTAAATGCTGCCTGTTCCGGCTTTGTTTTTGGTTTGGCAACCGGTTCGCAGTTTATAGAATCCGGTAAGCATAAAAAAGTATTGGTGGTTGGCGGCGATAAAATGTCATCCATTATCAATTATAAAGACCGCACCAGTTGTATTATTTTCGGCGATGGCTGCGGAGCTGTTTTGCTGGAACCAAACCACGAGGGGTATGGCGTGGTGGATTCAATCTTAAAAAGCGACGGTTCTGGGGGGCAGCACCTCTATCAAAAATCAGGAGGATCATTGAACCCGGCAAGCCGTGAAACCATTGATAACGATGAGCATTATCTGGTACAGGAAGGTCAGGCGGTTTTCAAATTCGCGGTAACCAATATGGCCGATGTAGCCGCCGAGATTATGGAGAGAAACAACCTTTCATCAGAGGATGTTGACTGGCTGGTTCCTCATCAGGCAAATAAGCGCATAATTGACGCCACTACAAACCGCACGGGTTTGAGCTCAGAAAAGGTAATGGTGAATATTGAAAAATATGGTAACACCACTAATGGAACCATTCCGCTATGTTTGTGGGAGTGGGAAAGTAAATTAAAAAAAGGAGATAACTTAATTCTTGCCGCGTTTGGCGGAGGTTTTACCTGGGGATCTATTTTTCTCAGGTGGGCCTATTGAGGTTTTTCAATGAACTATAAGTTTTAGGTTCCACTATCATTCATTCTATTTGGTTGGAGTTTAAAAACCAAATTCAAACTAAAACATAATCCTGTAATTTTATTATAATTTAGCCAGGCTAATCAATTAAACTAAACTTAACAAACATGGATATTAAACAAATTCAGGATCTCATTAAATTTGTTAGCAGGTCTGGCGTAAATGAGGTTTCAATAGAGCAGAAAGAGTTTAAAATAACCATTAAGACAAACCAGGCGCCCACATACGTATCTGCAAATATACCCGCCCAGCCCGCTCCGGTTGCAGAGACTCAGCAACCAACTGCGGTTGCCTCTGTTGATATCAAGGCGGCCGCGAAGGCAGCCGTTGAAGATTCCAAAAACATAACCATAAAATCTCCCATGATCGGGACTTTCTACCGGTCTTCTACTCCAGAAAAGCCAGTTTTTGTAAACGTAGGCGACGAGGTTAAAGTTGGACAGGTGGTTTGCATTATTGAAGCTATGAAACTGTTCAACGAAATAGAATCTGAAGTTTCTGGGCGGGTTGTTAAAATACTGGTGGATAATTCAAGTCCGGTTGAATATGACCAGCCTTTATTTTTGGTAGAACCAGTTTAAATTGATGTGCTAATTAGATAATTTGTCAATTCGACAATTTGTCCATTTCTGCTATCCGATAGCAAATTAACAAATCAGCAAATTGCCTCATTGACAAATCGAAACTATGTTTAAAAAAATACTTATAGCTAACCGGGGAGAAATAGCGCTGCGCATTATCCGTACCTGTAAAGAGATGGGTGTGAAAACCGTGGCGGTTTATTCAACTGCCGATCGCGATAGTTTGCACGTGCGCTTTGCCGATGAGGCGGTTTGTATCGGTCCGCCGGCCAGCAAAGATTCTTACCTCAATATATTCAATATAATTTCTGCTGCCGAATTAACAAACGCCGATGCAATTCATCCCGGTTACGGCTTTCTCTCTGAAAATTCTAAGTTTTCGGCGATTTGTGAAGAGTACGGCATTAAATTTATCGGTGCAACCGCCGAGCAGATAAATGGAATGGGCGATAAAGCATCAGCCAAAGAAACCATGAAACAAGCCGGTGTGCCCACCATTCCGGGTTCTGAAGGTTTGCTCAGCGATGTTAAGAGCGGCATAGCCATTGCAAATGAGGTAGGCTATCCGGTTATCTTAAAAGCCACCGCCGGCGGTGGTGGCCGCGGAATGCGCATTGTTTGGAAAGATGAAGAATTTGCCGATGCCTGGGACTCTGCCCGGCAGGAATCGGGTGCTGCATTCGGCAACGATGGTCTGTATCTCGAAAAATTTGTTGAAGATCCGCGGCATATAGAGATACAAGTAATTGGCGACCAATACGGCACGGTTTGCCACCTCTCAGAGCGTGATTGTTCCATCCAACGCCGCCACCAAAAGTTAATTGAAGAGGCTCCCTCACCTTTCATGACGCCTGAGCTGCGGGAAGCAATGGGAATAGCAGCCATCAAAGGAGCAAAGGCGGTTAATTATGAAGGAGCCGGTACAGTAGAATTTCTGGTTGATAAACACCGCAACTTTTATTTCATGGAAATGAACACCCGGATACAGGTTGAACATCCGGTTACAGAAGAAGTGATCAATTTTGATTTGATTAAAGAACAGATAAAAGTAGCAGCAGGCATCCCGATATCCGGCAAAAACTATGAACCAACCATGCACGCTATTGAATGCCGCATAAATGCGGAAGACCCGTTTAACAATTTTCGGCCTTCGCCGGGCAAAATAAGTCATTTTCACTCGCCGGGCGGGCATGGCGTTCGGGTAGATACGCATGTTTACGCGGGCTACCAGATACCTCCAAACTACGATTCGATGATCGCGAAGCTAATATGCGTGGCCCAAACCCGTGAGGAAGCTATCTGCACCATGGAACGGGCGCTAAGCGAATTCGTAATTGAAGGCGTAAAAACGACCATCCCTTTTCACTTAAGATTAATGAGAGATGCTAATTTCCGGGCCGGTAATTTCACTACCAAGTTTATGGAAACTTTTGATTTAACAGAGTAAGCATCCGAAAGGAATAAATAACCGTAAATACCATTCGCAATATCAGGGATGGTATTTTTTTTAAATAGCTATGAGCGAAAACGAAAGTTCACTAATAAAAGCAGTAAAAGAGAAGGGCCGGAGTCTGGAAGCCGAAATGTCGTTTTTTGATCATTTGGATGTATTGCGGAAACACTTGATAAGGGCCTCACTGGCCATTATTGTATTTACCGGCGTGGCGTTTTCTTTCTACGATTTCATCTTCGATAAGATTATCATGGGCCCTAAAAGCCCTCAGTTTTGGACCTACCGGATGATGTGCTCATTAAGCGAGCGTTTTGACCTGGGCCCCGAATTTTGTATCAAAGAAATACCATTCAACATTATCAATACAGAGATGGCCGGCCAGTTTACACTTCAGCTAAACTCTTCATTGATGATTGGTATTGTGCTGGGTTTTCCATATTTGCTTTTTGAAGTCTGGTTGTTTGTAAAACCCGCTTTACGCGATAGCGAGCGCAAATCTGCAAGCGGGTTTACCTTTTATGCCACCTTGCTGTTTTTAACCGGTATTATGTTCGGCTATTACGTAATTGCCCCGCTGTCTATCAGTTTTTTAGCGCAATACAACGTGAGTGATGTAATCAACAATCAGATCACAATTGATTCTTATCTCTCAACCGTTGCCACGCTAACACTCGGCTCTGGAATAATTTTTGAGTTGCCGATACTAATTTTCATCCTCTCTAAATTAGGGGTAATGACGCCAAAGTTTATGCGTTCTTCCCGCAGATATGCTACCGTTTTAATTTTGATAATTGCAGCTATTGTAACGCCTACACCAGATTTGTTGACTATGCTTACGGTAAGTTTCCCGCTGTTTTTGTTGTATGAAGTAAGTATTTATATATCCGCATCGGTAGAGAAAAGAAAGCTGAAAGCCGAAATGGAGTTTGAGAAGCAAGCGGCAGACACACCCACAAAATAGTTACGTTTACGCTTTATTAATAAACCTAATTTTACCCGAATGAATAAACCTCAATCTATTGCAATTGGTGCAGACCACGCCGGCTTTGAATACAAAAAGCTGTTGCTTGAGCTATTACATAATGCAGAAGTAAAGGATTATGGCACTTACAGCAGCGATTCTGTAGACTATCCGGATTTTGCTCATCCGGTTGCAAACGCGGTAGAATCTGGCCAGAGTCAATTAGGAATTCTCATCTGCGGAAGCGCAAACGGCGTGGCGATGACCGCCAACAAACATGCAGGCATCCGGGCAGCCATTTGCTGGAACGTTGAGTTAGCCGAACTGGCCCGCAGCCATAACAACGCCAATGTGCTTTGCATACCGGCTCGCTTTGTATCAACCGATTTGGCAAAAGCTATCACAGAGAAGTTTTTAAATACCGTTTTCGAAGGCGGAAGGCACCAAAACCGGGTAGAGAAAATTTCCTGTTGAAAGTTGCTTACCTGATAATTCTCCCTTAACCTTAATAAAAGATTCTGAACTCAAAAAAACAAATATGAAAAAATATTTTTTGTGGGCAATTGCAATCACCTTGGTAACGCAGGCGAACGCCCAGGATAAAAAAGTACAAAAATACGCCCGGCAGATCAGCCCGAAATACGCAGAAAAGCACCTGAGCATTTTGGCTTCTGATGAATTTGAAGGTCGCGAAACCGGCACACGGGGCGGAGAGATGGCCGCCAATTACATCGCCGAAGAGTTTAAAAACCTTGGGTTAACTGCTCCGGTTAACGGCTCGTACTTCCAGCAGGTAAACCTGGTGGAAAGTAAACTCGAGGCTAAATCTTTTTTGGTAAATAATGCCCCTTTAACTTACGGGAAAGATTTCTACTTCAGCGGCTCTCCGGCAAGCACCTCTATAAAGGCCACAGAACTGGTTTTTATCGGTTACGGGATAGAAAGCGAATCATACAATGATTTGAAAGATATGGATATTGCCGGTAAGCTGGTAATGCTCATCAATAAAGGCGAGCCGGTAAAAGATGGTATTTCTGCAATAACTAAAACCGCCGAAATGTCTGACTGGACAAAAAGCCGTGGCCGTCGGATTCAATATATCCAAAGCAAAAATCCATTGGCTATTTTAGCGGTTAGCCCGGATGTTGCCGACGTGCTGGAAAAAAATGGTGCTTATTTCACGTCCGCCGATGGCAGGCTTTCGTTAAAATCTGACCAGGCTGCGCAGAAGAAATCCGCTCCGGTTATAAATATCAGTCCGGCCGTGGCCAATCAGTTTTTAAGAAATTCTGCGGATAACTACGAAAGTCTGAAAAGCAAAATTGATAATGAATCTACGCCGCATTCGCGGATTATACAGGCTCGTGTTGATGCAGAATTCGGGCAGAAGCAAACCGCAGTAAACGCTTCAAACGTGCTGGGCTTTTTAGAGGGCAGTGATTTGAAAGAAGAAGTTTTGGTAATATCATCGCATTATGACCACATCGGCCTGACCAGCAGCGGTGAAGATAAGGTTAACAACGGTGCGGATGACGATGGATCTGGAACAACCGGCGTGTTGGCAATAGCCAGGGCTTATGCGAAAGCCAAAAAAGCCGGGAAAGGTCCGCGGCGTAGTATATTATTTTTAACCGTTACCGGAGAAGAGAAAGGATTGCTGGGATCTGAGTGGTATTCTGAACATCCTGTTTTTGCGCTGGAGAATACCGTTGCCGATTTAAATATTGATATGATTGGCAGAGTCGGAAATGAGTACAAAGGCAAATCAGATTCTGCAAACTATTGCTATTTGATCGGCTCAGATAAGTTGAGTACCGATTTACATCGCATTAGCGAAGAGGCCAATTCAACCTACAGCAATATAAAGATTGACTATAAATATAATGATCCGAAAGATCCCGAACGCATTTATTACCGTTCTGACCACTACAACTTCGCTAAGCATAATATTCCCATCATTTTTTATTTTAACGGTGTGCATGAAGATTATCACAAAGCGAGTGATGAAGTAAGCAAGATCAACTTCCCCTTACTCGCAAAGCGGGCGCAATTGGTTTTCTATACCAGTTGGGAGTTGGCTAACCGCGATAAAAGACCCGTTGTGGATGTGACCAATGACATGCCGGCAAGCAGGTAAAAAGATTAAAAACAGTAAAATCTTCGGTATTTCGCCGGAGATTTTTTTTTGCCATTCCAAACGCTGCCACACTAAAAAGGATTAAGGCGCAGTTATAAATCCAGAACGGCCGCATGCGTTTGCCGCAAAAATCATAAATTCGCTCAATGTCTAAGTTCGCTGCTGAATTCCATACTTCCTCGCAATCAAAATCTTTTGATGCTGACCATCGAAAAATTATCAATTACAACATCGGGAAATACGACAGTGCGGTGGAGCGCAGCCTTACTCAATTCCATAATCTCGAAAACTCCAAACGAAAGGCGCATACGGTAAAATGGAAAGTGATGGAAAATCTGGATAAGCTGTTGCCG
>JBGTBV010000325.1:0-3239 GCA_041749185.1 Daejeonella sp.
CATCCAGCAACAAAATATCAGGCTTACCGAAAAGGGCCTGTGCTAACAAAACCCGCACCTTCTGCGTGTTATCGAGCTCTTTTAATAATTTATAATGAAACTCTTCTTTAATTCCCAGATTGCTTAGCATGGTGGCCGCGTTATTTTCAGCATTCCACCCGTCCATTTCGGCAAAAAGATTCTCCAGTTCGCCGGCCCGTTCGCCATCTTTATCAGTAAAATCTTCTTTGCCATATAAAGTATCTTTTTCTTTCATGATAGAAAAAAGCTCCTTATGTCCCATCATCACGGTTTCGATTACTGGAAATTCGTCATACGCATAGTGGTTTTGAGAAAGCACAGCCATACGCTCTCCGGGCGTAAATGAAACCGAGCCGCTTGAAGGATCAATATCCTTTGACAGAATTTTTAAAAAAGTAGACTTACCGGCGCCATTTGCCCCAATGATTCCGTAGCAATTGCCCTGGGTAAATTTTAAGTTAACGTCTTCAAAAAGAGTGCGTTTTCCGTAGCGGAGAGATAGATTGGATACTGTGATCATGCCGTTTAAAATGAGCTGCAAAATTACGGTTTTAAACCTAAGCAGAGAACTTATCTGCGCATTTGACAGTAGCGTAACTTTTGAAAGCGGATGATCAGGCTCTTTTAGGCGCAACCGAGGCTCATTAAAAGCGACCGTAGTCTGGCAATCCCTAATTCTGATTTATTAGCTTTGGGCCTGTAATTTTTAACCTGGAGATTTTAATATGAAATTCGGAACAAAAGCTATTCACGCCGGGCAGGAACCCGATCCGGCAACAGGGGCTGTGATGACGCCCATTTACCAAACCTCAACTTACTGGCAGAAATCGCCCGGCGATAACAAGGGCTACGAATATTCGAGAGGAACAAACCCAACCCGAAAAGCCCTTGAAGATTGTTTGGCGGCTTTAGAGAATGCAAAATACGGTCTTGCTTTTTCGAGCGGAATGGGTGCTACAGATGCGGTAATGAAATTGCTGATGCCAGGCGACGAGGTAATAACCGGCGACGATCTGTACGGCGGTTCTTACCGGATGTTTACCAAAATATTTTCCAACTATGGCATCAAATTTCATTTCATTAATATGAGCGATGCCGCGAATGTGAGTCAATACATCAACCAAAATACAAAACTCATCTGGATAGAAACGCCTACCAACCCCACCATGCAGATTGTAGATATTGCGGCGGTTGCCGAAATCGCGAAAGCGAAAAACCTGTTGCTGGCAGTTGATAATACATTCGCCTCGCCATACCTGCAAAATCCAATGGATTTGGGCGCCGATATAGTGATGCACTCGGTGACCAAATACCTGGGCGGCCACTCTGATGTGGTGATGGGCGCTTTAATGTTGAACGATGAGGAATTGTACAAAAAACTCTGGTTTATTTACAACGCTTGCGGTGCCACGCCGGGGCCGATGGATAGTTTTTTGGTGCTCCGCGGATTAAAAACCCTGCATTTGCGCATGAAAGCGCATTGCGAAAATGGCAGCGCAGTAGCCGAATTCTTAAAAAATCATCCGAAAGTGGATAAAATTTACTGGCCGGGATTTGCAGATCACCCAAATTACGATATTGCCCGCAAGCAGATGCGTGGCTTTGGCGGAATGATTTCGATTACCCTCAAAGGAGCCGACTTGCAGGAAACGTTCCGGGTGGCTTCCTCTTTTAAAGTTTTTACCCTGGCCGAATCCCTCGGCGGCGTAGAGTCGCTGGTCAATCATCCAACCTCCATGACGCATGGTTCCATACCAAAAGAAGCCCGCGAAAAGGTAGGCGTAACCGATAATTTGCTGCGGCTTAGTGTAGGTGTAGAAGATATTGAGGATTTGCTTGAAGATTTGAAACAGGCCCTGGCATAACATTTTGGATCAGCCGTGAACGAATGTTTATTAAGGAACACATAATTTGATATGAGAAAAATACTCATCGCAGGCATAGGCGGAACGGGCGGTTACTTTGGCGGAAAATTAGCCGCTCATTTTGCTGATTCTGTGGATGTGGAAGTATCTTTTCTCTGTCGCGGTGAGAATTTAGAAGCGATTCGTAAAGATGGGTTGTTTGTTAAAACTGGCGAAGAATCGTTTACTGCTCATCCCAAAATAATAAGCGCTACGCCGGCAGATTTTGGATCAGTTGATTTGTTGATCTGCTGCACCAAATCTTATAATCTGGAAGAAACCCTCTTGCAACTAAGGTCGTGTATTGATCAGAACACCGTGATCCTGCCGTTACAAAACGGAGTAGACAGCTTTGAACGGGCTTCATCATTGTATCCTCAAAATGAGATATGGAAAGGTTGTGTATACATCGTTTCCCGCCTGGCCAGCCCCGGCGTTGTGGTAGATTCTGGCAATTTGCGGCGCCTGCTGTTTGGTGCCGTAAATGGTCATTCTGAAAAGCTGGCCAGGGCCGAACAAATTTTTACTTCTGCAGGCATCAGCGCTACACACCCGCCGGATATTGTGGCAACCGTTTGGGAAAAGTTCTCGTTTATTTCGCCCCTCGCAACCGCTACTTCTTACCTGAACCAGAACGTTGGTCAACTATTGGCAGATGAAAAAAGCAGCAAATTATTGAACTCGCTGATGGAGGAATTTAGCGCAGTGGCTAAAGGCAAAGGAATATTTCTGGCTCAGGATAGTATGGAAAAATCATGGGAGCGCTTACGTACATTACCCTTTGAAACCACCTCATCTATGCACAGTGATGTGCGGAGCGGAAAGCAGACAGAAGTAGAGACACTTACCGGATATATTGTTCGTGAAGCTTCTCAGCTTGGCGTTAAATGCCCCTCTTACCAGATGATTTATAAGAAATTAACCGATGCGCTTGGAGCATAGAGTTTAAATGATGACTGATAGCCTGCTTCCGCTTAACGCTGCCCAATTAAATCTTAAAATTTTTCTCGACGAAAAAGTTGCGCAATACAACCGGCCCGAATTTATCAGGCAGGACCCGATTGTGATTCCACACCTATTTTCTGTGCAGCAGGATATAGAAATTATGGGCTTTTTCGCATCCATTCTGGCTTGGGGCCAACGCAAAACCATCATTAATAAATGTATAGAATTAATTGAGCGTATGGATGGTGCGCCCTACGATTTTATTCTCAATCATCAGGATTCTGATCTTCAAAACCTTCTTGATTTTAAGCATCGTACGTTTAACGATACCGATCTGTTATACTTTGTAAACTTTCTCAATCATCATTA
>JBGTBV010000326.1:0-29655 GCA_041749185.1 Daejeonella sp.
CTAACGGTATTCAAGCTTCGCTGGGTATGAGAGTGCTTTCTAACAAAGCTTTCAACTGGAATTTTACAACAAATTTCAGCAGACAAACATCAAAAATAACCTCAGTTGTTGGTCAGCCGGTGGTAGTTTTGTCCGCAGCAGGAAGTAGTAATTACATTCTTACCCCAGGCGAAAAGATCGGGCAGCTTTACGGCTATTTATCACTTAGCAGTGTAACTCAGAAAAAACCCGACGGGACGTTTTATATACCTGCAGAAGAACAGGCTTTATACACTGTTGCAAGCAACGGCTATGTTGTTAATAGAGCTACCAAGCAGCCGTATTTCACACCCGATAAGCACACGTTTGGAGATCCCAATCCTGATTTCAACATGTCATTTATTAACGACATCACTTTCAAGAACTTCGTCACCCTGGCCTTTCAAATTGATTGGGTTAGCGGCAGTCACGTGTACAACCAAACCAAGCAGTGGATGTATCGCGATGGTATTCATAGTGATTATGCAAAACCTATCACTATTGATGGGGAAACGCAGGCTTACACAGCATTCTACAGAGGTGTTTATGCGCAAAGGCAGGCTAACGGAACGAAAGACTACTTCTATGAAAATTCTTCTTTCGCTCGTTTGCGAAACATCAGCCTTGCGTTTGAGCTTTCAAAAGTTCTTAAAATACAGCAGTTTAAAAGAATGCAGTTGGTGTTAACCGGAAGAAATATTGCAACAATAACAAATTACACCGGTTACGATCCGGAGGTTAGTTCAGGAGCGAGCAATTCTGCCTTTGACAGGGGCGTTGATCATAACACGGTTCCGAATGTAAAAACCTATCAGGTCGGATTGAATATTGGCTTATAATATTAAAGAGATGAAAAATATAAAATCTATAACGGCGCTAATCCTTATCGTTGGGATGCTTTCAGCATGTAAGGAAGAACTAAATGTCACCAATCCCAACCAGCCTACTCCCTCAACTGCAAACACTGAAACCGGAATTGTATCCCTTGCACAGGGAACTATTTTAGTGAATGGTTTTAGAAACGTTAAATACTTCGACGGTGTTTACGGCCGGTTTTGGTCTGGAGCAATCGGCTTTCATGAAATGATGGGCGATGTGGTGCTGGCCGAAGCAGCCAACTCCTTTATAAATCAGATTGGTGCGCCCGAAGTGGTGAACTACGCTGATGGCACTTCTCGGGCAAATCCCAATGCGCCAAATACGCAACGGGGATTATTTAAGCTTGTAAACAGCAACGGCAACCTGGGTCAGAACCCGCTCTATTACGAGTGGGCCTACATGTATAACATGATAAACGGTGCCAACAACGTGTTAGAGGTAGAAAAAACAACCACATTCAGCGGAAATGAAGCCACCAAAAAGGGAGTTTTAGAAGCATGGTCTTATTTCTGGAAAGGTTACGCTTACTCGCGGATAGGGTCTATGTATTACGCAGGTATTATTAACGATTCGCCAACAGGCACAAATGGCAACTATGTAACCAAGGAAGCTATTATTGCCGAAGCCAATGCAAATTTTGATAAAGCCCTGGCAATACTTAATGGCCTAACTAACGATGCAGACTACACCTCATTTTTGGGAAAGCTGATACCAAGTTCATCGCAGGTTGGTAAAGGAGGAGTTCTTTCTCCTGATATGTGGAGACGTAACATCAACACCTTAAAAGCTCGTAATATATTGGTGAACACAACGGTAGATTTAATGACAACTGCTCAATGGCAGGCTATATTAACGCTAACTAACGATGGCATTCAGGCAACTGACCTGATTTTTACCGGAAGGACAGATGTAAACGGAGATTTTATTGCCGGCACCGTTGGCAGTTTTACTCAAAGTCCGAACGCGGGTGGAAACACATATAAACTAAGCGAACGTTTCGTGCAAGAGTTTAGAGCGGGAGACAGACGACTTGCGAATAACATTAAACAAACTACTACCTGGGTGGGAAACTCAGACCGTGGAAATTCATTTAATACGCGGTTCACGCTGGTAAACGGCGGACTTGGCTTGCCGGGTGTTGAGGTTTACGCCAATAGCGAGTTGGGAGCGCATGAATTGGTTCTCGCCGGGAATTATGAAGAGAATGAATTAATGAAGGCAGAGGCCAAACTCTACACCGGAGACATCGGGGGGACACTTCAAAGTATTAACCTTGTAAGAGATTACCAGGGTGCAGGGTTAGCCCCCGTTAGTGGTCTTGCCCTGGCTGCCGCGAAAGAAGAATTGCGCCGGGAAAGGAGGGTTGCCTTGCCATTTAGAGGCCTTTCTTTTTATGATGCACGCAGATTGAATATTATCAAGCCACTTTCTGCAGGCGGAGGTCGAACCAATGCCGTAGTATTGAAAACTACAGGCGAAGTGGATACCAACGCAAGTATCAATTATAATTTTATTGATTATTGGGATGTTCCGGATAATGAATTAGCTTATAATCCACCGGCAGCCGGTAGTGCACCAGTGGTAAACCCTAATAACTAAAATACAACGCTCACAGTATTTTTGGTTGAAGAGCCCGGCAGAAATGCCGGGTTTTTTCGTTTGGCCTTAGCTCTTAAAGATGGGACCGAGGCTGGCAATACTTTCGGGGGTAATTTCTTTTAACTCCGGCAAACGGCCAAGAACGGCAATTCCACTTGTTTTTTCAATTATACTTTCTGAACTTTCATCGGGCGAACCATTAAAAATAATTCCTTTACAGGCGATTCCATGCTGTTTTAGCGCAAGTAAACTCAGCAGACTGTGATTTATGCTGCCGAGATAATGCTTTACCACCAATATCACCTCGGCCTCAAACTGTCTGATTAGATCAATAATCAGGTTCGTATCATTTAAAGGAACCATCAACCCGCCGGCGCCTTCAATAATTAATTTATTGCTGGTTTCTGGGATTTTTATCTGATCTATGTCGATTTTAATTCCATCTAAAGCGGCAGATTTATGCGGGGAAAATGGCTGCGAAAGCCTGTAGCTTTCGGGATGAAACTTGCTGATCGGGTTAGAAACCAAACTTCGCACCTGATCTGTGTCTGTATGATGAAGATCGCCCGACTGTATAACTTTCCAATAATCGGCTTTAAGCTGTTCTACCAAAACGGCCGAAACAATCGTTTTGCCAACTCCGGTTCCGATTCCGGTGATGAAAAGTGGCTTGTTATTCATTTTTATCGAAATAGAAAGCGAGGTAAATTTAGCGAGGGTTATGAAAACTCTCTTTAAGTTTTTGCGGATCAATGGTCGGAACGGGCTCATCAAGCTGAATAAGCCAGCCCGATGTTTTTAACAACGCAATATTTGCCTTCGCTCCTGCGAAATCTTTTCCGCCGAATTTTTTATGAACCAACAATGCCGAAGCCGGCTCTAAATTTCCGGTTGTGTAAAACAATGCCTGAATGAGAAACTCCGGCCAGCGGTCTACTTCTGAAAGTGAAGCGGAATAAATGGTTTCTGATGACTGCGCCTGGAGTATGCCCGCAAATTCGCCTTTGTATTTTTGACCTTTGCCCGTTTTTAGTGTAGCCAGCAACTGATAACTGCTTTGATTGATCAAATGAAAATGGACTACAGAAGGTGTTCTTGGATCTGAAACTACCGCTACAAAAATGCCATGCTGTTGAAAGTTTTCGGTAGAAACATCCTGATCTTTTTCATTTTCCGCAGTTCTGTCTGTTGGATGCTGACCCTGTACCCAGGTTATCTGAGAAATAAGCACCGGAATCTCAAAATCGTCCTGATCGGTTACAGCAACCGTTTGATCATCTATAATCCTTGTAATGTTGCCTTCAATTCGTTCGTCAACAAAACGGACGAAATCTCCCAATTTAAATTTCATACCTGTTAACTTCCGACTTTTAAAAGTTCGATTTCAAAAATTAAAACACTATAGGGCGGTATATCCGGACCGGCGCCATTTGCCCCGTAACCCAACTGCCAGGGAATAAAAAATCTAAATTTAGCGCCTTCGTTCATTAATTGGAGCCCCTCAGTCCATCCGGGTATTACTCCCGAAAGGTTTAGAGTGATCGGTTCGCCGCGATCAATGGAACTGTCAAATTGAAAACCATTTGTTAAGTTGCCCTTATAGTGTACCGTTACTTCAGAAGCGGCTGTAGGCTTCGGGCCGCTTCCAACTTTCAAAACAACATATTGCAGGCCGCTTGGCAAGCTAACCACTCCCGGCTTCGTTTTATTTTCTGCTAAAAACAGGCTTGCTTCGGCAATATTTTTTTCAGAAAGGCTTTTTTCTTTTGCGCTCAGAATGTTTGAAATAGCCTGTTGAGCCTGATCTGATGATAATTCAGACTTCTCTCCAGAAAACACCTGCCGCATCGCGGTGGTCCATAAAGAATAGTTGAGGCTATCTATTCCGCGGGCTTTCAGATCGGTGGCTATTTTTAAGCCGAATGCGTAACTTGCAGAATCATTAGCCGATTTTAATATGATCGCGGCATTTTCCGGCTTTTGATTTACCACCGATTTGTTTTTTTGTGCGAAGGCAATTGCCGGAAGCAATGCTATAATCCATATAATTTTTTTGAACATGCTTTTATTTTTGAGGCGAATATAACTAATCGGTCAGAGAACATTCTCCGGTTTTTTGAAGTTGGAGATTATCACAAAAACACAGTTGCCAGTGGGGGCTTATTTGGCAGCATTTTTGGCTGGTTGCAACGATTTCTTAAATTTTATTCTTTGGATTATTTCGTCAGAATTATGAGGGCACATCATCTTAGCTTCACGGTAAGCTTTGGTTTAGTTGCATTGATAGTCATTTTAGTAGAGGCCTTTGCCATTACAGAACTTCGTATTTTTCTAAACCCGGTACCCAGTCTGTTTTTAGCGGGATATTTATACAGCAATACCAGGCTTTCGGGAAAGTTCAGCAAAATGATTTTTGGCGGAGTGTTGTTTTTCCTGACCGGAAACCTGCTGTGGGTACTTTCAGCCAACACCGGCTTTTTTCAGTTTGTATGTTTAGCCCTGCTGGTTGGAAATATCTTCTATGGTTTGGCCTTTTCCCGTGATTACCGAACAGATGTTCCGGCTTCCAAAAATTACGGGAACGTAGCCTTTATTGCGATGGCGATATTCAATATCGGATTATACTTTTTGTTGATGCCAAACCTCCTTTCTCTGAAACTGCTTCTCCTAGCTTTCTTTATAGTAAGCACCGGGGTGGTAACGCTTGCGGGTTATCGTTATAAAAGGGTAAGTGCGTTAAATTTCAATTTGATTTTCTCCGGGGTCATTTTATTAACTCTTTTCAGTACCGTGATGATGATCGTAGTATTTCTAAAGCCCTCTTTAAACTATACTCCGCTTGTTTCAACGTTTTTTATTGCCGGGCAATATCTTGTAGTGCTGGGCTCTATCGAAAGAAATCATTCCAAAAAAATTTCAACCCGGTATTAATTCTTCATCAGCCCAATCTGATCGGAGAGTTTTAGGTTGCGAAGCACTGAAAATTTTAAAAGCAGGCCCGACGAATTGTCCGCGAGCCTGCTTTTAAAGGTGAATTTCCTGAAACGTTTATGTGGATCAGCACATAAAACTTAAGCCTTTTTAAAAGTATTCTGTATTTTTTCTACAAAGCCTGGCGATGACACATAAGTTTCGTATTCTTCTCCCTCAACATAATGTTTAAAGTTGGTGATATCTTTCCGGATCATATCTTCAAATACGCCGTTTAACAAGCGGGCAATTCCCTGGCCTAAACTTCCGGCAGGCGGAAAATAGCTTATCTCTACTGTAAGTTCTGTGCCCGATCCGTTTATGGCGTCGTTAAATTCTACTTTACCGGCGTTATCCACCATAGAACCTTCCACAGATTGCCATCCAATGTAACGGTTCTCCTCTTCGCGGGTTATTTCGGCGTTCCAGGTAAGCTTTACAATCTCACCGGGCAGATGCGCCTTCCACTGAGAACGCTCAGCAGATTGCTCTTCAACCGAGGCCAGGTGTTTCATAAACCGAGGCAGGTTTTCCAGATTTCGCCAAAAGGCATACACTTCTTCGCGGGGCTTATTTACAATAAACCGTTCGCTGATACTAATAGCCGGCGTGTCTGTGCTGTCTTTGCCTAACCTGGAGTAAATTGGGCACACGCCTGTGGCCCCGCGATAAAGGAGCAGCCCGCCCACCATTGCTTCCTGAATAGCAATAATCGGGTGGCGACCGATTTGTTTTAACCCCTTATAGGTTATTGCCGCTCCGGCCAGAATGGAAACTATCCGCTCGGGCATATTCACATTGGCATTGTCGTTTTGCTGTAGCAACGGACCTGTTGTAGCATCCGTAAGCTTCTTAGAGATCATTTCAAGCATATATTAAGTTGTTTTTAATGTTTAGATAACACTAATAGCCGCACTGTGTTTTGCGGGGGAAAAGTAACCGATCATGTGCTTGCAAAATATCCGTAAGCGTTTTACAAGAAAATGATTGAGATTTGACTATTTGTGTGTTAAATTTGAATGCGCTCATTCATTGAAATTTAATCAGGTATTTCATTTTAAACTCCAGATTTGAAAAAACTTTACTGTCTGATCTTACTTTTTACCTTCTTTCAGAACGCCGGCGCACAATTCGTTTTCAAACCAAATCAACTCCCCGATAAGGTTTCAATAATTAACTACAGTTTTATTGCCGATGCAGGCGATAAAAACTATTCGGTGGGCGAGGTATTAAATAAACCAGCCGATTTAAAATTCAGGCCTCAGTCTGGTAAAACCGGCAATTTGGGATTTACCGATCATACCTACTGGCTCAAGTTTGAACTTATAAACCAAACAACTTCTCCTATTTTTTACTATCTCGAAACGGCAGAGCCCGTTACCGATCAGGTAAGGCTGTTTCTGATCGGTAACGAAAGTTCGGTTATCAAACAACTGAGCGGAGACAACCTGCCGTTTCGGGAGAAAAGCGTTCCGTTCAGAAAAACCTTTTTTAAGGTAGAACTCGCTCCCGGCGAACAAAAGTTGGCCTTGATGGAGGTAAGAAATGATGGCGAGAAAAATAACCTGCCTTTAAACCTGATCAGTGCCCAACAATTTCTGCGCATTACCTACCACGATCAAATGATTATGGGTCTTTTCTACGGTATCTTGCTGGTTATTGCTATAACGTACCTGTTTTTTTATTTCGCCATAAGCGAGAAAATATTTTTGTTCTACGTTCTTTACGTAGTTTTTGCGGGCCTGTGCCATTTCGCTCTCGACGGGTTTTTCCATCAATATCTTAATCCTGCGAACTCCTGGGTCAACCTCCACGCGGTTATTATATTTGCTATTGCCGCCTGTTATTTTTTTGGCCGCTACAGCGAGCTGGTTTTACACGTGAAAGAAAACAGCCGCGGTATCGCTATGGCTTTCAGAGTGCTGTATAGCCTGTTGGCGGTTACCCTTGCCGGGATACTTTTATTTCCCGCATTTTTGAAGTTCTCGTACCCCCTGGTTAACGTGTTAACTTTAGTCGGCATGGTACTTATTGTAGTGGCTATCGGCAGGGTAATCTATAAAAGGCAACGCTTAGATCTGTTTTACACGCTGGGCATCTCGTTCCTCTTCATCAGTTTTACCCTGGTAATCTTATTGAATTTCGGTCTCTTATCCGGCTTCACGGTAGAGAATATCACAAAGCCCGGTATCGGCCTCGAAATTGTTTTTCTTTCCTTATCAATGGCCAACCGCATTCGGCTGTTAAAAAGTAAAAAAGAGGAATTACAAGCGATAGCACTTCAAAAAGCGGAGGAAATGAACGAAGTGAAATCGTATTTTCTATCGAATATGAGCCACGAGTTGAGAACCCCTTTAAATGTGATTCTCGGTTTAACTAATGCTTTAGAATCAGAATCTGATACAACCTCCGCAAAAATTCAGTGCGGCCAGATCAAAGACGCAGCATTCAGCCTCATATCATCGGTAAACGACATTATGGATTTTTCTATGATTGAAAAGGGGCAGATCCGGTTGGAAACTGCGCCGTTCGCCCCGCAGGCTGTTCTGGAAAAGGCGGCCGCAAACTTCCATCGACAAGCATCTGCCAAGGGTCTTCAATTCAACTTCTTTGGCAACGTAGATTCACAAACAACTGTTCTGGGAGACGCAAAACGCCTGGAGCAAATTGTTAATAACGTTTTAAGCAATGCGGTAAAATTTACAAATCAGGGAATAATCAACCTTTCGGCAGAGGCTGTACCGAACGCAAACGGCCGCCTGGAAATTAAAATGCTGATTGAAGATACCGGCATTGGAATATCCGAAGCAAAACTCAGTTCGGTATTTGAAATGTTTTCGCAGGTTGATATTAGCAATAAGCGGCAGTTTGGCGGTTTTGGTATTGGCTTGTGCGTGGTACATGCGCTTGTGAAATTGCAGGGCGGCGAAATTAATCTAAGCAGTGTTGAGCGGGAAGGAACGGTTTGCAAAATTTCGCTGGATTATGCCCCGGCACCTGTAGAGATTAAGGTGAAGAGTGCGTTTCCGGAGGATACGTTCGATCTCTTGGGGAAGCATGTGCTGATAGTTGAAGATAATCCCATGAACCAGATGGTGCTGAAGATGATGATGAAGAAATGGCTGAATACCAATGTAAGTTTCTCTAACAACGGACTGGAATGTTTGGAAATGCTGAAGAAATCTCCGGTAGATATTGTTCTGATGGACCTGCAAATGCCCGTGATGGACGGATACGAAGCTACCGCGGCCATCCGCCACGGGGATACCGGTGAAGAGAATAAATTAATGCCGATTTTGGTAATTACCGCCGATGTAATGGAATCAACCCGTGAACGCATTTTTGAGCTCGGCGCTGATGATTACCTAACCAAGCCGGTTGACCAGAAAATGCTGTACAAAAAAATAACCGGTCTTCTGTCTTAAACAGGTTCATCTGTAAGGCCGGAGCTTTAAGCCGAAGAAATATCGGCTGCCTCTAATATTCAAACCTGAATTTCTCCAGATCAGGCAACTGCTTTTTCTTTCGTCTTAATTCTTCTTTATAAATGGTACGGCCAAGGTTTTTCATAAACGGATAACAGACCGTTTGGTACTCATATTGATTATCGTTGTAGATTTCGTTGTCGTTTGATTGCACAACTACGGTGAGCATAAATTCTACTTTGTTCTCAAAATCAACAAAGTAGGCGTTGTCTATAATGTATCCGTAAGAATCGCCGTACTTGTTAAAAATCCGGATGTTGGGGTCAATATGAGCATCTTTTTCACGACCGTAAAAAAGCATCTTCGCATAGAGCGGCCAAAATTCGCCTGTATCATATTTCGGCGAACTGCTTTCAGTTGGCAGCATAGACATGTATTTATAAATTAGGCTATAATCATCGGCCGTTAAATTATACCGCTCAGCTTCCGGATACACTTCGGGGAAAAGCAACTTTCTTAAAATAGCTTGCTGATCTTCAATAGGGTAAACATTTTTGTCGGCGAAAGAATACGGCTCATTTACAAGCTCATCATTGGCATCCATATAGCCTTTCCCGCGTATCAGATTTTCAAGCCTAAGCGGATATTCAGAATTATCAACCTGTTCAGCCTGCTTAAAAATCAGCTCATCGCCATTATAAAACGCCACCGGATTGGTTCGTTTGGCTGTTTCTCCTTCATCGCCTATGGCTAAACGATTTAAGATCCGGCTATTGGAGGCACCGTTCTCCCGCAATTTCCGGTTCAGTTCTTCCCGGCCAATAAATTCGAACAAGCGGTTAAACGCATCATTATCGCTGGTCAGTAAAATCTTTTTAATGTAATGCTCAATGCTGGGCAAGCCTGTTGGCGATGAATGGTCAATCCGAACGCTGGTTTGCTTTTCTGAAGCGCTGTCAGTAAACATGGTGGTGGTTCTGGCAAGCCCCGCAATACCCAGTTCATTGATTTTTTCGAGCGCAAAGATAACCGCCGGGAGTTTTACGGTGCTGGCCGGATAAAAGTAGCGGGCCGGATTTAGGTGGTAACCATAGGATTTAAAGTGTGGGACATTGGCCCGATTGCGGTTAATGCGGGTGTACAAAATTTGTATCTCATTTTGAGCGGGATGGCTTAACACCTTCCGGAACAACGCGGGATTGGCTTCCAGCAATTTCTGCAGATACCGGTTATCTGTTTTTTTCCGTTGTTGAGCTTCTGCGGTTAAACCCAATGCTGTCATCACTAAAAAAGTAAAAATTATTCTGTGCATACTGTAGTTATTTTGCTTTGAAAGCAGACAGCGGAGGTTATTTCTTACCGGTTACCGGTACAAGATGCGCCTATCACATGAACGCCGCTATTGCCGATGCTTGCAAAATTCTTGCGCCCATTAATCTTTCGCTTGCAAATTATACATCTTCTTTTACCTTTGCAACGCTTTTGGTTCCCGATCAGCAATCGGGATGAAAAGGGAAAACGGTGTAAATCCGTTACTGTCCCGCAGCTGTAAGCTCCTGTATCCGAAGTTCATGATGCCACTGTGTAAAAACGGGAAGGCGGACCAAGGAGGAGTAAGTCAGAAGACCTGCCAAAGTTTAATTAATTCATAGCTTTCGGGGATTGAAGCTTGAGTGATCTTGCCCTTTGGCGAGACCGTCTCTGGTATTCTGATGTACTGTTTGCTGTGGGTTTAACCACTCACAACAAAATGAAAACAAAAAAAATTTATGTTGCTGCAAGCCTGGGGTTTGCACAACTGGCCTTGCTAAACAGCAATGCCGCGGCGCAGGTTGAACCTTTGCGCACGCTAAACGAGGTTGTAATAACCGCAACCCGCTCCACAAAAAAACAGTCGGAAATTGGTAAAGTAGTGCGGGTAAGTACCGCCGAAACTTTAGCCAGAAGTCAGGGCCGCAGCCTTGCAGACGTGCTTAACAACGTGGCAGGTCTCACTATAGGCGGCACCAACAACACACCCGGCGACATTAAGGCGGTTTACCTTCGTGGTGCCGCACCGGGCAATACGCTCATCCTGATAGATGGAATACCGGTAAATGATGCATCGGGAATCTCCGGCGAATACAATCTTTCTGCCATCGCTATTGATCAGATAGAACGAATTGAAATTGTAAAAGGCGGAAATTCTACGCTTTATGGCTCTGATGCCGTTGCCGGTGTGATCAACATCATCACCAAAAAAGGCGAAGGTAAGCTTGCCGCAGAAGTGCTGGCTACCGCGGGCAGCTTTGATACTTACAAACAGGTTTTAGGACTAAACGGCCTTATCGGACAAACATCTGTTGGTTTAAGCGCATCTAATTTAACATCAGGCGGTCTTTCCAGCGCTTTGCCTGCCGCAGGAGAAAGTAATTTTGACAAAGACGATTTCTCTCAGCGATCCGTTAGTCTTAATCTCGGTCAGCGGGTTTCTGAACGCTTTACGCTTCGTGCTAACGTGCAGGCGGGCAGTAACCGGGCGGGGCTTGATAACGGCGCTTTCGCGGATGCACTGGATTATGATTATAGTAAAAACAGCATTCTGGCCGGCATTGGCGGAAAACTTGCTTTCAGCGCCGCCGAACTGAACTTTAATCTGAGCCAGAATTCTGTAAAAAACATTTTCGATTATCAGGGCTCCTTAACCAATAACAAAGGCGACATCAGCCAGCTCGAAGCGGGACTGAATGCCCGCCTGGTCAGCTTTTTAGATATCACCAGCGGTATAAGCTATAAACGATCTGCAACAGAACAGAGCAATCCGTTTTCGGCCCCGCTGTTTGCGGATAACAACATCAAGAGCGCATTTACTTCGTTGTTTTTTAAAGCAGGAAAGAGCTTTTATTTTGAGCTGGGCGGGCGTGCGAATGATCACAGCGCCTACGGCGAAAACTTTACCTATACGGTAAATCCATCCTATGTTTTTAACAACCGCTATAAGTTTTTTGTTAACCTTTCTTCGGCATACCACGTGCCCTCGCTTTACCAGTTATTCTCTGAGTTCGGCAATTTGAATTTGCAGCCGGAAACTTCACGCACCTATGAGGCCGGTTTTGATCTGGATCTGATACCCACGGCGCTGAATGTTAACTTCGCTTATTTTAACCGCGATATTGATGAGGTAATTGATTTCGGGCAGATCAACGCCAACTCTTTCGGTTATCTAAACCAGGGAAAGCAAAAAGACAATGGTTTTGAACTGGAGCTAAACGCAACGCCATCTTCTGCTGTTTCGCTTAGCGCTTTCTACGCGTATGTAAATGGCGAAAGGGTGACAGAAACCCAATCGGCCTTCAACTTATTCCGCCGCCCAAAGAACACGTATGGCGCAACTCTGGGAATTAATTTAGGCCGGCAGGTTAATTTAAATATGATCTATAAACATACCGGCAACCGGGAAGATTTCTATTTTGATTCATCATTTAACCAGGTCAGCGCCAGTTTAGATTCTTTTGATATGCTGGATGCCTACATACAATACAAGCCTACTACGCCGGTTACGCTGTTCGCGGATGTGAAGAATCTGCTCGATCAGAATTACCAGGAATTTGCGGGCTATTCTACCAAAGGATTGAATTTTACCGCCGGAATGCGGGTAACCATCAAGTAATTTAGATCTGCTATGATAGCGATGAGCATGTTGTTCATCGCTATTTTTTGTAAGAAGAGGCGAACAGATGAGTAAGCAAACCTCGGGCGGATGCGGTCGTTTCGCAAGATTGCAAATCTATTTTTATCACCGCCCGGATTGCAAATCCGGACGAGCCGGTTAAAACAAAACACAGAACCACCTCCGCCTTCGGCACCTCCGCCAGCGGAGGACAGTTCTGATGAGCGGTTCGGGGAATAACACCGCAAGCCTGCGTAAGCTAAACGGGATGGAAGCGGCAGCCGACAGCGGAAAGGGTTTGCTTTTCAAATAGTTAAACATCCAAAGCCCAACGATTGAACGGGATTGTAAATCTATTTTTACCACCGTTCGGATTGCAATCCCAAACGAGGAGGGTGTTGTATAAGATTGAACATCTGTTCTTAGTTACTGATTCCAGAACTCAGTTTTCAAAAATTAAAGATTGGGGCAGCATTAGAAGAAACGGAATGGATTTCTCATGATCCAGTGCTTCATAAAACAAACCTAACCTTGCCAGATTTTTGTAATAATCAGTTACATTCTGGTAGTAATATTTTTCTGATTTAATATACCAGGCCCGTTCACCCAATTTTTCCGCTAAAAACCATTTCTCTAACAGACGTAAAATTCTACCATTACCATCGCCAAACGGATGGATATTTACAAAGGCTAAGTGGATGAAGGAGGCGTAATAAAAAACTTCATCAATAGTTAATTCTCTATTCAAAAGCGTGTCAATTTCTTTCCACAATTGGTTGTATCGTTCTTTTACAATAGCCACCGGAGCGGCTTCATATTGTATCCTTCCGGTTTTGTGTTCCATTACCAACATTTCTGTTTTGCGGATTACCCCTTGCTGAACTTTGGGCAACAGGTGGGCTGCAATAAACTGATGTGCCTGCAAAAAATTCTTCGGCGTCAGCCTGCTTTCTTTGGCGAACAAGTAGGCTTTGTATAAATCGTTGGGCTTTTCGGTAAGTTCAGGCAGGTATTCAATGTTCAGCATTTTATGTTTTACATAGCTGTCTAAGTCCATTTGTTCGCCTTCAATTTTTGAAGATGACATGACCGAAACTGAAGTGTAGAACGTAAAACTGTGTGATTCTAATTCCTGTTTCTGAATGTCTGAAAATCCTTTTCGGATGTCCACATCCAAAAACGATTTCCAGGTTTCAAAATATTCCGGTTTTATTAAGTTGCTCATTTGTCTGAATTTGCAGCAGCCTTCGTTTTCGATCAAATAGCAGTTTGGAAGCAAATCGTTTAGCTCACACGCGGGCGCTAACGGGGGCAATTTTGCGTCAATTCTGGCAATCGTTTATTTGTTGATTTGTTTATGGGGCATTGTAATTTGTTTAACTCTTGTCATAGGAATAATGTCAGCCGTTCTTTGCTTTTCATGGTAAATGAATAAATAGTTTTGTGTCTTGCCGATGAAGTAATTGGAACTATCAGAAACTAATGTCTGATCGTTGTCAAGTGTAACGCTAACCCCCAACGTTGATTTGTCATTTTTTATTAAACGGGCTTGGTGAGAGGAATAGTAGCTTACACCAAACGTAAAAACTAAAAAGTAAAGTGCAAAATGTATGAATCGTTGCCTGCCTATCGTAGATTGAGATTGAATGTGCTTTCTCTCAATCTCTACAGCAACAATCAGAAAAACAATCAGAAAGATGAATATCGCAATGCCAACAAAAATCGTCCATGTTGTTATCCAGTTGAAAATATAACGAGCAAAAATGAACCCGATAACTACTATAAGCCCGAAAATCAATAAAGTGTTGAAGTAGTTAATGTACAGTCGACAAAGCCTCCAAAAATTTTCTTCTTTAAGTATCACTCGTCGTTTCTTATTTATTTCATCACTTTGATTTTTGTTCCCAGCCAAAAAGTTTTGTATTGAGCTGTATGCCAAAAAAACGACTACTATAAATAAAATGTCAAAAAACGAAGTTATTACTTCGGAGAAGTCTAAGTAGGATGTAATTGAAACACCAAACGCATTATAGAATGTCATTAGTCGTGTCATACCCAAAAAAATCAAAAATGGGCCAATATAAGTGAAGTATTGGCTTATTCTAAATTCTTTGTCGTTATGATTTGATTTACTATCGTTCATTTTTTGTAGTTAGTTTTGAGTTGGCACTGTCTTCAAGCTTTGCAGCTTTATAATCATCACTTCGTTACTTCGTAAGTCTTTTCACCCCCCTATTCAAAATACTTAAACTCCACCACCAACAACCTGTATATTTCCGCCTTTACCGCCTTGGTTAGTTTAGCGACTTCAATAAAGAGATCAAGCATATCTTTCAAACCATGAAGTTCGGCATATTTGCGTATTTGGATCAGCCCACTATGGGGGTTAAAAAATCAGGGTAGTCAAAATATTTAAAGTACGGCTCGTTGTGCAGGCCTACATTTTCCAGGTGCTGACCCTTACAATAGTTTAAATTCCAATGGCGGTACAGCTCTTTTATTTTTTCAACCAGTAAATAAGCCGCATCAGGTTGTTGTACAATTTCCGCTTCTAATGTGGTACACCAAAAGCTGTTGCGGTTGGTTGGGCAAAGCGGGTTATCTACCCAAACCTCCGGTGCGCCTGGTACCGGGTTATCGGCTTCGAACTTGGTAACCACACACCGGTTTTCGGCCAGTACAAAAGCGAAACAGAGTGAATGCCAATAGGCTTGCTGGTTTTCTGTGATTTGAGGAGGCCAGATGTCGTACTGGTTTGCCCAAATGGGGTATGCTCCGTTTAGGGCTTTGGTTATAGCGAACCAGGTAAAAGTTGCTTTGGCAGAATCAATATCGTAAGCACAATAACCATATTTATCTTGTGGCCCGGTCTGCACTTTCGTCAGATTAAATCGATAAAAGTTGGGCGTAGCTGAAACCATACTCTGTCTGGTTTATTACTTGAGCGAACCATTAATTCTTGCCTTATTCTTACAGGTGTATTATCATCCATAAATCCGACAAAAGAGCCATTGGTAAAACCGTAAGGCACTTTAACACGTGTATGTCGTGAATCTTTCAAAGGAAACCCACTAATAATTTCTTGACCTTCCTCTATTTTAAGTCTATTTCGATATATATTCAAGCGAGGTTGACGAATTGAAATTTCGTTCCTGACTATGTTTGGTAAAAGTTCCCTTATATCGCCCCTTTTATTGTGTAGCGTAACTTGCTTCACTTCCTGCAAAATCTTCAAAAATTCCGCATCCACCTTATCATCTCCATCATTCCAATTGATATTCAAATCCGGCTTAATCAGGTGTGTTAAATCAGAAACTAAAACTTGATTTTCGTTTCCATTTTCATTCGGTTCATAGGCCCAAATGGTAAAAGCCAAAGGCCATTTGCCATCCAGTTTAAACCATTCGTTACTGGTTACTATAAAACCGCTGTGGTATTTAAAGTGCTGGTCCCAAACGTGCCTGAAACCAACATACGTTGGACGTGGTATCAGCCATGAAGTGGGTGTAAAGACCATTACCACCGGCTTCAAATCGGCGTTTTTAGAATGCTGTGCTTTGGCCATGTTGATAATTTGGCCCAAAAATGCCAGGTAACGTTCTTTGCCAGCGTCTTTGCCGGTCAACGCCAGAATAGAGGGATCTATGTCGTAATGCGATTCGGTTTGTTCGCGTACTTCCTGTTTTTCGTCGGTGTTTTTGTAAGGCGGGTTTAACAGAAAGGCAATTGGTTTATCAAACTCGATGTTTTTCCTTTTTAGCTCGTTACTTAATTCGGCCAAATAATCAGCCGCCGGATGATCAATAAAATTTAAGCCTTTGTTTTCAGATGTCCGTGGGATAATGGTGAAGCCGGTATCAATATGGAAAGGATCGGCTTTCATACGCCGCTCGATGGTGCGGAGCAGATCGGGCTGCAGTTCAGAGACAATCTTATGTTTCAACTTCCCACGCCAGCTACTCACCAAATTACCCGAACCGGCCGCCGGGTCGAACACAATATAATCTTCGTTAATATTCCCGGGGAAATGGTGTTTGGCAAACCACAAGGCAAATTTGCTCAGGTTTCGGTCGGTAAAAAAGATGCCGTGCTGTTTTACATACTCCGGATCTATAACGGCCATCACTTCATCAAAGCGGGAGAAGTAATAATCAACCGTTAAACCTTCTCCTTCTTTGGTATGCACAAATTGGGTTTCAATAAACTTTCTGAAAGCATCCTTGTGTTTAGCCGGTACTTCAACAGCTTCGCTATCCTTGTTTCCCTTAAAACCAACTACACGCATTTCGCCTTTCGCGTTATCCGAAACCGTAGAACTCCTGTCCCAATAAGGCACAATGCTGTAAAAAGCATGTACCGCGTCAATGGGATGTTCAAAAAGAGGCTTCATCCGCTCAATTGCATTGATGAAATTGTGCGTGTTGATCTGAATCCTGTCTGAAGTGATGTGTTTTAAGATATCTCGTATCGCGAACGATTCTGTGGTTATGTCGCGTGCCAAATCAAAAAAACCCGCTTCCAAATTTTTTGGCTCAAGCCAATAAAGGTTTGCGTTCTTGATCTCCAGTTTCCTGGCGTTATCGGTTTTGCTGGCGTTGTCTCTCCCAACTACGTTGGGGGCTAACTGCACGTTGGCAGTGTGCGCTAAGATGGTTGCATATTCCGGGAGTTTATTCAGTTTCCAGATACCAACAAATTTGTGAGCGACGACCATAACCGTATTATATGATAACCCAAACTTACGCTGATAGTGCAAGGCCTGGTAAAAACCTTCCAGCCATTGGGAATAATCTGACTTGGATTCAATAATCAGTGATCCTTCGATGTAAATATCGGCGCCCCGGGCATCGCCCTCAATTTTAAATTTGTCTTTAAATAGTTTGTGAAATAGGGGATAAAGATTATGCTGCCGCGATTTTTCGCTGCTTTCACTACGGAGGTATTCTCTAAATTTTTCTAATTCTTCGCTGGTATCTTGTTTGGCCATTACTGTTTGAAAAGGCGGGTAAGTATTCCCACAAGGTAAGAATGTTTGGAATAAAGCAAAAACTGTAAATCTCCTGCGGCTCTTTTTGTCCGTACGTTAGTGCTCCGAGCTGTTTCATTTACTCTGCGGGCTGCTCCGTTAGCCTCTTAATCTTTCCGTTTGAGCCCTGAGCTGCTCCGTTGACTCTTTCAGCTCCTCCCTTTTAGAACAGCGCTTCAACACGGGTTCATTTAGCTCCAACGTTTGAGCCCTGAGCTGCTCCGTTGACTCTTTCAGCTCCTCCCTTTTAGAACAGAGCTTCAACATGGGTTCATTTAGCTCTAACGTTCGAGCTCCGAGCGGCAACGCTCACTCTTTTAATTCCAACACCTCAGCTCCGAGCTGCAACGTTGGCTGTTTTTCTCCCACAGTTTGAGCTCTGAGTCCCTCCGTTCACCCTTTGAGCATAAATTAGGTTATGGATGATCTTTTAAAAAAGGGCATAAAAAAAGGAAGAGTTGTGCTCTTCCTGATGCCGACTTTTTTTAATTGAGTGTTTCTGCCGAAGAGGCTACCGGTGCTGCTGCTGGCGTTACCACCGTTTTTCGTTTTTCAAACCTCACTTTCAAATCGTCATAAATAGCCTTTGCGCCGGGGGCGTTCTCTTCACTGGCTCGTTTTACACTGCTGTAATACACCAGCGCTATTTGCATGGCTTCGCTTCCCGCTTTCATAATGGTGTCGTTCAGTTGCATGGCCAGGCTGTTTGCCGGATTTTCTACCGAGGTTAAATCCTGTACCGCTTGCACGTCAATCTGCAGGTCGGGTATGCTCAAATAACCGGGCGCAAATTGTGGATTGGTTTCGGCATACTGAAGGGCCTTGGTCACAAAAGCGACAGACTTATCAGACATTTTGGAGAGATCGTGCCGCTCTTCGGGGGTGAGCGCCACCAGATAGGGATTGAGCAGGTACAATGCCTGGGTAACATGATCTAACGCCTCGGCCAAAATAGCGGGCGGCACCACAATAGAAACAACGTTTTCTGTACTCATAATTCTTTAAATTTAAATAAGTGAATAGATTAACAGTTATTATTAACTGAAAATACAAATAAAATATTTTTATTAAAACAAAGAATTATTGTGGGGTGGGGGTATTTAAATTAAAAGCCTTCCGTCCGAAGCGTTCAGCGCAGCGCTCTACAGATTGAAACAATATCCAGGACGCTCCAAATCTGTAAATATTCTTCCGCTCTGTGGCTCATTTGGCAAAAATGAAAACACAGAACCACCTCCGCCTTCGGCACCTCCGCCAGCGGAGGACAGTTCTGATGAGCGGTTCGGGGAATAGCACCGCAAGCCTGCGTAAGCTAAACGGGATGGAAGCGGCAGCCGACAGCGGAAAGGGTTTGCTTTTCAAAAAAGTTAAATAGCCAACGCCCAAGGAATGAACGGGATTGAAAATCTATTTTTACCACCGTTCGGATTGCAAATCCGGACGCGGAAGGTAAGATTGAAAATCTATTCTTATCACCGTCCGGATTACAAATCCGGACGAGCAGGTATGCTCATTAAAAACCCGGCTCGAAACCTTTGCTGGCTTAAACACGAGTTGGAAAAATCAATTTCAGCATGGATAACCGGTTTTTGCAGACCAGTCCAAACCGGTATTGACCGGCTCGGACTAACCTGAAGTGGATGAGAATGGCAGATACGAAACTAATCCGACTTTCCCGGCTGCAAAAAGTATGGCTTTTTGAAGGGGTATCTGCCCCTTAGTTCTTTACACTTTCTGAACTGGAATTCATTGTCTCAGAATAAAATGTTACTTCGCCGGTTGAAATATCGTGAGTGCCTCCTACAATACCAATCTCGCCGCTTTCAATCATGTCTTTCAAGATTCCGCTGCGTTCCATTATTGACTTAACTGTCCGTTTGACGTTGATAGTTGAAACGTTTTCTACAAAAACCGAGTTGCTTGAATTGCGGTTCTCCTTTGTATCGGTTTCGTCGTCAATTGCTGGTCTTATTTTGGAAAGCAAAGCTGTTAAGTTGCCCATTTCTACGTGATCGCAAGCACCCTTTACTGCTCCGCACTTTGTGTGACCTAACACGACGATAATTTTTGAACCTGCCACTTTGCAACCAAACTCCATGCTGCCTAAGATGTCCTCATTAATAATGTTGCCGGCAATGCGGACACTAAAAATGTCGCCCAGTCCCTGGTCAAAAATTAGCTCGGCAGATGTTCTGCTGTCAATACAGCTTAGAATTACCGCAAAAGGATGTTGTCCGTCTGCCGTTTCGTTTGCCTGCTGCAAAAGGTTGCGGTTAATCTTTAAATTATTTACAAATCGCTTGTTGCCTTCTTTTAAGATTTCTAAAGCGCCCGAAGGTGTTGTGGCTGCCTGCATTTCTTTTGTTATTGTTTTCATTCTTATGGATTTTTGATGATTTAGACTGGTAGACTGCGATTCAGCAAATATCTTGTTATCGTCGGTCGGGCAATATTCTGTATCATCCGAACTCTAAAGAGATTATCGTTTGCCCGGATATCGGTACTGCCGGAAAGTTAAACATTGGGGAAACGTTGAACTGCTGAATGATCAATCTTAAATGGATGAGGTTTCGTAAAATCAGATACGGGAAATTTTATTGCGTAGATAATGGTCGGCCAATACCAGGGCGGCCATGGCTTCTACAATAATTACCGCCCGGGGCACCACGCACGGGTCGTGGCGACCGCGGCCCTGCACTTCTGCAGCTTCGCCGGCGGCATTTACCGTTTTTTGATTTTGCATGATGGTGGCTACGGGTTTAAACGCAACGGTAAACGTAATATTCATCCCGTTGGAGATGCCCCCCTGTATGCCGCCAGAAAAATTGCTTTTGGTCTTAAAATGTCCCTGCTCAGCAGCATTAGGTAGAAAAATGTCGTTGTGCTCGGCTCCGGTCATTTCAGAGCCGGCAAAGCCCGAGCCGTATTCGAAGCCGTGTACGGCGTTAATGCTCAGCATGGCCTTGCCCAGATCGGCATGCAGCTTGTCAAAAACCGGATCGCCAAGGCCTACCGGGCAGTTTTTTATAATCGCGGCTATTTTGCCACCAATGGTATTTCCGTCTTTGCGGATGGTTTCAATCTTTTCAATCATCTCGTTAGCGGTGGCCGGGTCTGCACAGCGAACGATATTGCTTTCGCGGATTTTCAGTAATTCTGCCACGTTGCGGTCTTCCAGATGAGGCGCAACAAGTAAACCCACCGCCGAAACATAAGCGAAAATTTCTACACCGGCTTGCTGGAGCAGCAATTTGGCAATGGCACCTGCGGCTACCCTTGCCGCAGTTTCGCGGGCAGAGGAGCGGCCGCCCCCCCGGTAATCGCGGTTGCCGTATTTGGCATCGTAGGTATAATCGGCGTGCGAAGGGCGGTAGGTATCTTTTACGTGCGCATAATCTTTAGAGCGCTGATCCTCGTTTCGGATAAGCATGGCGATAGGTGTTCCGGTAGTTTTGCCTTCAAAAATCCCCGACAGGATCTCTACTGTATCGCCCTCTTTGCGTTGCGTGGTAATTTTAGACTGTCCTGGTTTGCGTTTATCTAACTCAGCCTGAATAAATTCTAAATCAATTGCTAAGTTAGCGGGGCATCCATCAATAATTACACCGATTGCCGGCCCGTGTGATTCGCCGAAGGTGGTGATGCGAAATAGCTGTCCGAATGAATTTCCTGCCATTATGTGAGTATTGAGTATTGAGTATTGAGTATTGAGTATTGGGTATTGAGTGTTGAGCGGGTGTGTTTATCTCAATACTCAATACGCTATACGCTCTACTATTTAACAATAAATCCTGCTTTTTTCAAATCTTCCCAAAAATGCGGATACGATTTTTTAACCACATCTGCATCTTCAATAATCAGGCTTTTCACCTTTAAAGCCAGCGGTGCAAAGGCCATGGCCATGCGGTGGTCCTCGTAGGTATTGATGACTAATTCATCCGGAAAGTGCAAACCGGAACAATCAAGCTTACAAACCTGGTTTTTTTCAATCAGGCTTACGCCGATTTTTTTCAGTTCGGTTTGCAAGGCTTTTATCCGGTCGGTTTCTTTAATCCGGAGAGTTTCCAATCCGGTAAATGTGGCGTTATGCCCTAATGCAGCGCAACAAACGATAACGGTTTGGGCAAGATCGGGCGCACGCTTAAAGTCGAAAATTTTTCGTTCTAAAATCTTGGGTTCTTTTTTAAGATGCACACCGCCGTTTTTAAACTGAGAAGTGATCCCAAAATTGGCCATAATTTCAGAAATCACACTATCGCCCTGCAAGCTGTAACCGTTCAAGCCGGGAAGAGAAAACTCAGCCTCATCGGCCAACGCGGCCATGGCATACCAATACGAAGCGGCACTCCAATCGGGTTCTACAAAGAGCGTAGCTGGTTTGAATTCCTGGTTTTCAATCGCGATCTGATTTCCAGTTTCCTGATGCCGGATTCCCGCCTGGGATAACATAGCAAGGGTCATATCTACATATGGCCTCGACGTTAGTTCGCCCTTAATTTCCATCAGTAATCCCTGTGGCAGCCTGGACGCAATTAACAATAAAGCAGAAATGTACTGGCTGCTGATATCTCCTTTAATCGTTATCCGGTTTTTTTGCTGAACCAATGGCCCTTTTATTTTAAGCGGCGGAAACCCTTTAGTGTTCGCATAGGTAATTTCGGCGCCAAGCTCACGCAGAGCATCTACCAGAATCCCGAGGGGCCGCTGCTGCATCCGCTCGGATCCGGTAAGGGTAACTGTTGTGGGCTGCAAAACTGAAAAAGCTGTTAAAAAGCGCATGGCGGTACCGGCCGGACCTACATTTAACTCGTAAGCCGACCGGTCGGCCGGGGTTTGCAGCAGTCGCTTTAGGGTTACGGTGTCTTCGGCCTCCGACAGGTTTTCTATCAACACCTTACCCGCACTCAGTGCCTGAATAATGAGCGCCCTGTTGCTTTCGCTTTTTGAGCCGGTGAGGTTAATAGTAGCCTTTAAGTTTTTATCATTTGTTGAAACAACGATATTTTCTGCTTTGCTCATTTGTCTTCGCCAACCAGCGGTTTGGTGTTCATAATCTGCGTTTGTTTTCTGATGGATTCTCCGTGAATTAATTCAAGAAGCTTACCCGTAAAGTTCAGATCGAGTTTTAAAGCCTGGGCGAACGCGGTGCGTTTGTGCATAATTTCGTCCCAGCGGCTAACCTGCAGAATGGTCACATCGTTATCACGTTTGTATTCGCCTATTTTCTGAACAATCTGCATGCGTTCTGCCATTTTTTGAATAATCTGATCGTCCAGCTTGTCTATCTTCGTACGGAGTTCAGCCAATTTATCCGTAAAACTTTTATCGCGTGATTCTGGCTTCCGCAAGGTTAAAAAGTCCATTAAATCACTTAAATCCTGTGGTGTGAGCTGCTGTTTGGCGTCTGTCCAGGCTACTGAAGGGTCTACGTGCGATTCAATCATCAGGCCCTGCATATCCAGGTCGAGCGCTTTTTGCGAAATGTAAGAGATTAGTTCGCGGTTGCCGCATATATGGCTTGGGTCATTGATAATGGGCAAGTCGGGGCAAAGTGTTTTTAGCTGGATTGCCAGTTCCCACATAGGCTCGTTGCGAAAAGCTGTTTTCTCAAAAGAAGAAAAGCCCCGGTGTATGGCGGCCAGTTTTTTTATTCCGGCGTTATTTATCCGCTCTAAAGCGCCGCACCACAGAGAAACATCCGGGTTGATCGGATTTTTAACCATCACCGGAATATCCACTCCCCGCAAGGCATCTGCAATTTCCTGTACGGTAAAAGGATTTACGGTAGACCGGGCGCCTACCCACAAAATATCTACGCCGGAGGCAAGCGCTTCTTCAACATGTTTGGCATTGGCTACTTCAACCGCGGTAGGGAGCCCTGTTTCTTCTTTAGCCCGTTTAAGCCATTGCAAGCCCACATTGCCTACACCCTCAAATTCGCCCGGACGGGTGCGGGGTTTCCAGATGCCGGCCCGAAGCACAGAAACCTTGCCGGTAGAGGCTAATAAATGGGCGGTTGCCAGCAGTTGATCTTCGGTTTCTGCGCTGCATGGACCCGAAATTAATAAAGGCTCGCTGGTCACTTTTATCCAACTGCTTAAGGGCTGTATGTCTAATTCTAATTTCATCTTATTTTTTTGTTACTTGTAAATTTGTTAATTGTTAGTGTTAGATCTTAGCTGTCAGGTTGCAGAAGTTTACTGATCGCTGACAGCTAATAAGCACTTTTCAAACGCCATCATTGCTTAAATATTCGCCCATAATGGTGAAGTTTACAGTATGCTTCAGCACCCGGCGAATGGCACTGTCATAGTCAGTTTGTTGTTTCCATTCTATATCCACATAGAAATTGTATTCGTTGCGTTTACCCAATACCGGCATTGATTGTATTTTGCTGAGGTTGATTTGCTGTGCAGCGAAAATCTCCAGGACTTTAGAAAGCGATCCAACATCGTTACCCACCTGAAAACACAGCGATGCTTTATTAATTTCTGCATCGTCAGCAGTTTTTTGAGCCAGGATAAGAAAGCGGGTGTAGTTTTTTTTGTTGGATTCAATGCGCCGTTCCATAATCTCCAGATTGTAAAGTTTGGCGGCCAATTGGTTGGCAATTGCCACGGTATCGGTCAGATTTTCTTCGCGGATAAGCTTTGCGCATGCCGCAGTATCATTGCTTTCAATAACCTGCAGGTGCGGAAATTCATCAAAAAAATCAATACACTGCCTGATGGCGATAGGATGCGACTGCACGTACTTAATATCTTCGAACTTTACGCCCGGCAAGGCAAGCAAATGAAGCTGAATGGGCAGATACACTTCTCCCACAATCGGAAAATTGTATTCACGCAGCAGACTGTAATTGGGCAATAAACTTCCCGCTATAGAATTTTCTATAGCCATTACCACGTAATCGGCGTTTTTGTGTTTCAGTTCTTCGCAGGTTTGCTTAAATGAATTGCATTCCACGGTTTCAATGTTCTCGCCAAAGAACTTAAACGCTGCTTCTTCATGAAAGGAAGCACGTATTCCCTGAATAGCCACTTTTGTATTTTGCATTTGTTTTAAACTAAAAAAGTCCCGGCGGTATGGCCGGGACTTTTTGCTATAAAATATTCAGTTTATCGCATACTAATTCCGGCCATCACTTTTAAAGTAATAGTAACCGAACCAATATGTAGTTGAAAGTATCATGTGCTATTGTTATTGTCAAATGTACACAGTTAAATTTCAGATGCAAGAAATATTTTCAAAAAATGTTTCAATTGTTACCCATGGGGATGTTAACGAGTGGGTTGTGATTATTAGTTACCATAACTAGTAATAGTTGGACGCATATTATTTTGAAAAGCAAGTTCCTGCGCTTTTGGGATATTTCAGCCCCGTTATCCGTTGCAAGCCCTCCCGTTGCAAACGAGGAGGGGCTTTCCACTGCTACCGGGTTTATTAACTTCGGCCACTGGCCTTTTGGATTGGTTTCTAAAATATAGAAAAGGAGTTATCCGGGGCTAAAGCTTTTGATAATACTCCAGACTTTCTAAAATATCGCTCTCCTCAACAAAAATATCAAACGCACATTTCCCGATTGAATTCAGTAAAGCAAACCCAATTTTCCCCTCACGATTCTTTTTGTCATTCTGCATCAGCCTTAGCAACTCCGGGAAAATAGATTTTTCAATTTTATACTTAGGGAAATAAGAGAGCAGTGTGGACTGGATAATCTCTAATTCTGAGCTTGTTAGTCCGGTGTATTTTACAGAAAGGAAGCTTTCGCAGATAAACCCAATCGCAATTGCTTCTCCGTGCAACAACGGTTTTTTATCACTCATTAATGAATAACTTTCTATAGCGTGCCCAACGGAGTGGCCAAAATTGAGGATCTTTCTTAAACCTTTCTCGTACGGATCAGCTATTACCACTTCATTTTTATTTTCCACGGAGAGATAAATGATCTCAGCAGTAATCTGCTCCGGTGTTGTTTTGCGAAGCTCATTAAAGAAACCGGCATCGTAAATAAGGCCGTGTTTGAGCACTTCGGCATAGCCCGACACCAACTGACGGTTATCCAGTGTTTTCAAAAAGCCGGTGTTAATAAATACCGCTTTAGGCTGGGCAAAAGTTCCAATGATATTTTTAACCTGATCCATATCAATGCCAGTTTTTCCGCCAATAGAGGCATCAACCTGCGAGAGGAGGGTGGTGGGAACCTGTACGAAATCAATGCCGCGTTTAAACGTAGAGGCAGCGAAACCGCCAATGTCTGTAACCACGCCGCCGCCCAGATTAATCAGCAGGCTATTGCGGTCGGCCTTAAAGTCAAGCATCATTTTCCAGATGCCGATACAGAAGTCTATATTTTTGTTTTCCTCGCCGGGGTCAATCTCAATAATATCAAAGCCGGTCAAATCAGGCAATGCTTTCTTTATTAATGGTAGGCAGTGCTGCTCTGTATTGATATCAACCAGAAAAAGAATTTTTGAATATTGGTTTTCAGCGATGAAGTTTCCCAGTTGATGGAGGCTGTTTTCAAAATGCACCTGGTAAGAATTGCTTTGTATGGCCTTCATATTACTTCAATTTTCTGGCCATCAAATTCAACAATGTCGCCGCGTTTTACTTTTAAACGCTTACGATAATCAACTTCGCCGTTATGTTTTACTTCGCCGCTGCTAACGGCATTTTGAGCCTGACCGCCGGTTTCCACCAGCCCCGTGGCCTTCAAAAGTTGTATCATCTGGATAAACTCTCCGGTTAGTGTAAATTTCAGCATCTGTAAAACTACAAATTTAAGCCGTTCGGGATGATTGTTAGGCCATATTTTCTAACTTTGGCGCATGGCCGGAACCTCAGCATCAACACCTTCAATTGCTAATAAATCGCTCTCATTTGAAAATACCGAAATTGCTTTTCGTGAAAAAACTAATGCTGATCTGAACAGAGCTTTTTGGTTATTTAAAGTTCTGAGCAGTAATTTTTTAACCCGGGTCGGACCGCCTCTTACATTGTTTGCGTTAAAAATTGGTTTGCCACTAAACAGCCTGATCAAGTCTACCATCTTTAAGCATTTTTGCGGAGGAGAAACTATCCGCGAATGCGAGACAACCGTAAAAGCTCTAAGCCGCGGGCATGTTGGATCTATTTTAGATTACTCGGTAGAAGGTGCCCAAACCGAAGCGGTATTTGATGCAACCTGCAAAGAGGTTGTAAAAACTATAGAGCGGGCAAAAGGCGATCCGGATATTCCACTGAGCGTTTTTAAGATAAGCGGGATAGGTAGGTTCGGGCTACTGGAGAAAGTTAATGGGAATATTCAACTATCGGAGGCCGAAGAGCAGGAGTTTAACCAATTAAAGAAACGGGTAGATACCATTTGCGCCGCCGCTCTTGAAGCCCGCACACCGTTGATGGTTGATGCAGAAGAAACATGGATACAAGATGCTATTGACACCATTGCGCTGGAAATGATGCGAAAATATAATGGTAAGAGCGTGGTTGTTTATAATACGTATCAGTTATACAGGGCAGATAAATTAGCCTCGCTCAAAGCGGATGCAGGTATTGCCCAAACAAATGGATTTATATTAGGTGCAAAGCTGGTTCGCGGTGCCTATATGGAAAAAGAACGCAAGAGGGCAGAAGAATTTGGATACCCATCGCCTATCAATGCCAGCAAGGAAGCAACAGATCGAGATTATAACGATGCCATTGTTTTTTGTGCTGCGAATGTTTCATCAATTGCATTCGTTGCCGGCACTCATAACGAAAATAGCTGCCTGCTGCTTACAGAATTGATGCACCAACAAGCGATAGATCCGGGTGGCCCGGAGGTATATTTTTCGCAACTTTTGGGCATGAGCGATAACCTAAGCTTCAACTTGGCGGATGCGGGCTTCAATGTGGCTAAATATGTGCCGTACGGCCCTGTGAAGGAAGTATTGCCGTATTTATTTAGAAGGGCAGAAGAAAATACATCTATTGCCGGTCAAACCGGCCGGGAGTTGAGTTTAATTGCCGCGGAGCGAAAGCGCAGAAAGCTTTCCTAATCTGGCACGGGAGTGTTCAGCTTCTTTAATAAATCTTCAGAAATCTCATCGGCATATACGCCGTAAGCATTAAAAAAAGTTCCTTTAATACCGTGCTGCGGGGCATCAATAGCATAAATAATGGAGTTGTCGCCCGGATCACTATATCCTTCAAAGCGATAAACTTTTACTATCTCAAAGTCTTTCGGACTTAGCGTTATATTGCCTTCGCTGCTGTGAAGGGCTTTGTTATGAACGTTAAAATCATGTGTAAACCCCTTTGCTTTTAGCTCATTAAGGGTTTCTACCACGGTGGGTCTGTCTGTTGCGTCTGCCATAAGTCCATAACAGCCGCTAATTTAATTTGTTTACAAATCAGTATTCCCTTTGCGGGAGAGCAGACCGGAGCTGTACATGAAACTTTCGAGCGTTTCTGGTGCGGTTAACAAATGTGTGCACAAGCCCAGGCTATCAGCAGTTTTTATATGTTGCGGACTATCGTCAATAAATAGTGTTTCTTCGGCCTTTAATCCGTTTTCTTCCATCACAAATTTAAAGATATCGGGGAACGGCTTTCGCATCTTCATTAAATGGGAGTAATAATCTTTCTCGAAAAACACGGAGTTGGATTTGATATTAAATTCGGATTGTAGATAATTTTGTATCCAGGCGTAATGAATTTCGTTGTTGTTGCTCAGTAAAAACGTGCGGTATTTTTCTTTTGCTTTAAGCAGAATTTGGTGGTTTACCGGGGGCACACCTATTAGAAGGGTGTTCCAGGCATGATCAATTTGACTGTCTGTAAGTTCCGGTTTTGCCGTAATTTCTCTGATTCCGTGGCGAAATTCCGCAGCACCGATCAGACCCTGTTCAAATTCATCAAAAAGTTGATCATGGCCCGTATGAGCGAAGAACCGCTCTACATTTTCAATTCCAAGTTCGGTAAAGGAATGTTGGGTGCGTTTAAAATCAATGAGGAATATTACGTTCCCGTAGTCGAAAATAATATTTTTGACGTTCTGCATGTTTTGAAAAATTGCAATATCGTTAAATTGACTGACGCTAAGGCAACTACGAACGCTCAAATTTATTAAGGTGATAATTTATCTGCTCGCAGATATCATCAACCAGATGCGAATGGAGGTCTTCGTGATCTTCACATTCTAAACCGCCCGATTGTGTACGGGAAACCTTCAAGGTTAATTGCAGATGATGTATTTCTACAATAAAATGGTCTGGAAACAAATAACTTACGTGAGCAACCAGCGTACGGCCGTTATTGCTTATCAGATTAATATCAAAGTTGTTCATCACAGGGTGTTGACGGAGTAAAAAGCGGGCGATAGAGGCTTTGATTTATCAATTTATGGGTTACGAAATTTAGTTAAAAAAAATCAAAAATTAATTTGAGAACAGACTGCATGTGGAAATTTAATCTGCTTACATCCGAGGGTTGTTGAAGTTTAGATTTTAAAAACCCGATGTAAATTCTTAAAATTGCATGCGCAAAAAAAAGCGCTTTTGCCAAGAGCGCCCATAGCTCAGTTGGTTAGAGTAGAAGACTCATAATCTTTTGGTCCCTGGTTCGAGCCCAGGTGGGCGCACCAAACACTAGTTTCTACTAGTCCAAAACCCTGTAAACAGTTTGATTTACAGGGTTTTTTGCTTTCTTTAAGGAATGTATCCATCCATATCAATCTACCATTCTGGTTAACAGTCGCAGTACCTGTTTTTCGTTTTCCTTTAAGGTAACACAAAGTGCTGTAAATAATTGATTACCTTTTACTTACGGTCAAGAAAGTTAACCAAAATGTTTTTTAGCTGATAGCTAACGTGCAGGTCAAAACATTTTATATCCATCCGCACCGTATCGCCTTACCAACTAATTCGCCGGTACTGTTGAGGTTGTTTTTATGAAGCATATTTTTACGGTGTGTGTCAACAGTTTGCTTGCTGATGTTTAAGATCCTGCCCATCTCCTTACTGCGTTTCCCTTCAATGAAAAGGTTAAGGATCTCTTTTTCCCGCCGGGATAATCCATCTTTAGTTTCAGTAAACTTACTATCCGCA
>JBGTBV010000327.1:0-5361 GCA_041749185.1 Daejeonella sp.
AAGAGAAAATCAGGCAACGTGTAGATGAATCATTAACTAAGCTTCAACTGCTACCGGAACAGTACCGGAATACTTATCCCGCAAATCTGAGTGGAGGCTAAATCGTAAGGAGTATGAATCATCATATAATTGTCGTCAAAATATTAGAATCCTGCCGATTAAATAAGAGATTTCTATTTTTTAAAAATGGTTCGAGAAACGCACAGTTGGGTTCCTTCCAAAACTTCATTTCAAGCGGATAAAGCAACTAATCTCTTCAAATCATCCATAAAGTGGTTCGAGAAACGCACAGGTGGGTGCACGAAACACTAGTTCATACTAGTCCAAAACCCTGTAAACAGTCTGATTTACAGGGTTTTTTGCTTTCTTTTAGTCTATATTTATCCATATCAATCTACCGTTCTGGTTACCAATCCGACTACCTGTTTTTAGTTTTATCTTTGAGGTAACACAAAACGCTGTAAGTAATTGAATGCCTTTTATTTACGTCCTAAAAAGTTAACGAAAATGGCGCTTTTTCAAGCTGACAAACTACTGAACATGTTAAAACATTTATATCCATCCATACCGTATAGCTTTACCAACCAGTTCTCCCGTACTGCTGAGATTGTTTTTATGAAGCATATTTTTACGGTGTGTGTCAACAGTTTGCTTGCTGATGTTTAAGATCCTGCCAATCTCTTTACTTGGTTTACCATCAATTATAAGTTTAAGTATCTCCTTTTGCCGCCGGGATAATCCATCTTTAGTTTCAGTAAACGTACTATCGGCACCTACATCCACGTAAGATGGCTCGCCTTCCATCCCTATAAAAGACAGCACGGGCTTACCTTCCTGCTTCAGATGAGTAATATCCGTATGTATGCCCAAGGTTCTTAGAAGCCGTCCGGTTTCATCATGCTCGATCATGATTCCCTGATATAAGATCCTTGCATAGTCACCATTTTTTTTCTGGTAGCGAACATCGTACCTCACTTTGTATTTCATTAATTTATCGAATGGCAGCTGTGCAAAAAAGGTTATCAACGTGCCGCCAATCGATAAAAACCAGGACCTGTCATCAGGATGGATTCTCTCGTTCATAAACTGGACGTTAAATTCGCCGGGATTAAAACCCATAACATGCTCAATTTCATCGCTCACCAGTTCAAAATCTAACGTATTATGGTTAAGTACAAAATAATATGAATCCCCTATCAGGAAAAAATTCCAGAGCTTTTTATAAAAGTCAAGTTCTAAATTGAGCAAGCTTGGTTTGGTGTCGTTGCCAAACCATTTAAACATTTTATTGAATTCCTGGTTGAAAATTTCCGGTTTCATAAAAACGTAGTTTTATTCGCGATAGAGGTTTAGTTCAACTATAAATTGTGTTATATCCAACCGCAGGTGATGGCTCTACCAACCAGTTCTGCCGTACTGCTGAGGTTGTTTTTATGAAGCATATTTTTACGGTGGGTGTCAACCGTTTGCTTGCTGATGTTTAAGATCCTGCCAATCTCCTTACTGGGTTTCCCTTCAATTAAAAGGTTAAGTATCTCTTTTTCCCGCCGGGATAATCCATCTTTAGTTTCAGTAAACTTACTATCCGCACCTACATCCACGTAAGATGGCTCCCCTTCCATCCCTATAAAAGACAAAATGGGTTTGCCATCCCGCTTCAAGTAAGTAATATCCGAATGCATAGCCAGCGACCTTAAAAGTCTCCCGTTTTCATCGTGTTCAATCATGATCCCCTGGTAAAGAATGCGTGCGTATTCGCCATTTTTCTTTTTATAGCGCACATCGTACCTCAGTTTGTATTTAACCATTTTTTCTACCGGCAAAGCCGAAAAAAACTCAATTGTTTTGTAGCCATAAGTGATAAACCAAGGCTTGTCATCCGGATGTATCAGCTCGGTCATCGATGGCATATCCAGCTCAGATGGAGAATAACCTAGAACAGCTTCCACTTCTTTACTCATCAAATCAACTGTTAAGCTATGGTGGTTGATAACAAAATAATAAGAATCACCCACCAGGAAAAAATTCAATAGCTTTTTATAAACCTCAAGCTCCAGCTGCAACCGGCCAGGCTCAGATTCATTGCTAAACCACTTAAACATTTTATTGAATTGTTGGTGGAAAATTTCCGGTTTCATAAAGGGGAGTTTTTTTGGCAATAAAGTTTTTAGTGCAAAATACAAGCAGGTTAGCAAAAGGAATCGGTACAAAAACGCTGACTGCTTTTTATTCCTTTAAAGCTTGAGCCGGGTGATTAATCCGGTGGATCGGCAAACGTCTGAAATTTAAAATACCGATAAATGGGTATTTTTTTAGCTCATTAGAGAGGGTAAATTTAAATAGTAATTTACAAAATCACCTAATTAAAAATTTATCGCTATGAAATTATTAACCCACTCTTTGATTGGTAATTGGATGCCACTTGCCTTCATTGCCATTTTTGCTTTTTCTGGCTGTCAGAAAGAAATTCCAGATGTGGCGAAACAATACAATCCACCAAAAATAACGAGCAGTGAAAGCGGCGATTTAGCTACAGACTGGTATACTTTGCAATTGGACATTATCCGTAAATCAAATCCTACTTTATCGCCTGTGTTGCTAAATCGATTATTTGGATACACCGGCATTGGTTTATATGAATCAGTCAGGCCTGGAATTGACAAGTCGGTAAGCCTGAGCACCCTTCTCTACCAAATGCCTCCGATGCCTCAGGAAGAAAGTAATCAAGATTATTCCTGGGCCATCTCAGCCAATGCGGCAATGGCGAAATTAACAAACTATTTTTATCCCCCTGCGGTGGTGGCTCTGAACAAGACCCGTATAGATTCGATTGAAAACGCCAACAACAATCTATTGCAGCTAAATATCGAGCCTGCCGTGTTCGCCCGCTCCCAGGCATTTGGGCAAAGTATTGCCGAGGCGATTATCGCGTGGTCTAAAACGGATAATGCTGTTTTTGCTAATACAGGCTATGTCCCTCCTGTATTTCCCGGAGCATGGATTCCTACCCCGCCTTTGTTTGGAGGGGCAGCCGCCCCTTATTATGGCAACACCCGTCCTCTTTTACTGGGAAACCTGCAATCGCTTACTCCCGCTTTTCCTATAGAATATTCAGAAGTTAAGGGTTGTGATTTTTATAAGATGGCGAAAGATGTATATGATATTTCAAAAACGCTTACTGAAGAACAAAGAAATATTGCACTCTATTGGAATGACAGTGGGCTAGGAAGTCTTACACCGCCCGGGCATAATATGTCTATCTTAACACAAATACTAAGTCAAAAAAATTGCAACCTTGAGACTGCTGCTTTAGCCTATGCAAAAACTGGTATAGCTTTGTATGATGCGATTCTGGTATGCTGGAAATCTAAGTATACGCATAACTTAATAAGACCGGTAAGCTATGTACAAAAAGTAATTGATCCATTGTGGTTACCGTTAATCGGTACACCTCCCCACCCTGAATACCCGGCCGCCCATTCTTTTGTTACTGGTGCCTTTATGACCACGATGACCGGAATATTTGGAGATAATTATGCTTTCACCGACAATACCTATCAGTTAAATTTTGGTGGCCCAAGAAGTTTTAGTTCTTTTAATGTTGCTGCAAGTGAAGCTGGAGAGTCACGTCGATACGGGGGAATTCATTATACGCCCTCCATTACTGCTGGGTTAAAATACGGAAGGGAGATTGGCGCAAGAGTAAGCAACCTGCAATTGAAAGAATAACTGGAATTAAATTGTTCGCAACCTTATTAATAGGACAAATGGTTTTTCAATTATTTAACTTTCAATCAAAATTTAATAAGGAAAAAGATTTACCTATAACACATCCACTAAAAATGTCCCGCAGGTTTTTTACGCCTCGGGACTTTTAATTTAGAGAAGACAAAAGTATTACCAGATCTAGGAGCTTGCAGGCTGTTCCCACTCTTATTTCGTTTATAATTTGGGAATAGGTTTTGCGTGTCCGCGATTTAAAATAACGGCAGAATGAGTTTGGAATAACCTTTTCCACTTCGGTAACTTCTTCAAGCTGGATTTTGCGTGTAAAATTTGCGATGAAATAATTGTAGATGTCATTTATGCGGTCGTTTTCGGCAGGCTCAAGTTCATGTTTAAAATCGATGGAGGAAAGCTGTTCTGCTGGTTACTATCGCCGATAAGGATAAGCGCTTCCATCAGCAATATGATTTTTATCGGACCCTCCGCGTTGATAATTTCACAACGATTTCGCCTACGCCCGCTTTTATTTTGTTGCCAATCTGTATCCCTCGGCGGGCTTTCTCAAGGGTAGATTTAATCAGCTGATTTTCAGGAAGGCTAAGGAAATGCTCTCCCCAGAAATTCTCGCAGAAATGGATAGCAATCACGTCCGCACTCGCAGCGCTGGTTTCCTCAAAATACTCTGAATGATGTTGCCTTTTTCATAAATCTGCCCGAAATTTGGGGTAACTAAAATGCAGCCCCCCGTATTCCATTTAAATTTGTGGCGGCCATTTGCTGGCTGGTTTTTGTTACCCAAATTGAAATAAACCTAAAACAAAAAAGGCTCTAACCATTTCTGTTCAGAGCCTAATCCCTAAAGAAATGATACCTGTTTATTTCAATGAATTAATCCATGCTGCAATTTTTAAGGCATCAGCCTTACTAACCTGAGGCATAGGCGGCATTTCTGTAGCATAACCGGGCCAGTTTTGAGGCTGCGGGTTAGCGATAAGCTGTACTATTTTTTCATTGCTGTATTTGCGTTTGGCAATATCAACAAAGGAAGGCCCAATCTGGCGTTTGGTGGTATTATGACAAGAAGAGCAGATATTTTTAGTTAAAACGGCTGATATGTCTTTAAAGGACGGAACCTTAGCGGCAGTTTCTTTTGCTACAGCTTTAGCGGTTGATGTTTTGGCTGCTGAAGCAACTTTTGCCACCGTGCCTTTTTTTGATCCTGACTGATGATCTGCAGGCTTATTAGCTACAGCAGAATTGCGGGTACTAACCTCGCTTAACACCAGTTTTTGGCCTTGCGGGATGCTGTTTAATGTATAATAAGCCGTTGGATGTACCAGTGAGTAGAAATTACCTTTATCACGCACACCATCCAGCGTAATTCCGTGAATATAATTCTCCCGAAGATTATCTACAATGATGCGTGCTTTTAATCCATCAGTAGATAACTTAACCCCTTTAACCTCGCACTTTTCATTATTAACGGGCGGACTTCCATATACCGGATGATATTTATAAACAAAACTTTCTACTGCATAAGATGCCAGGTCCCCGGCAGATTTAGCATCGGCGGGCTTAGTGAATTCTATTTCAAACCCGTCAGGCATTGCCCTAACCGCTTTCATTTCAAACGGA
>JBGTBV010000328.1:0-4182 GCA_041749185.1 Daejeonella sp.
CTAATGGTTTGCGAATCAGCAATCCGCAGCTTCAAAAAATCCGTTTAAACGGAATTACGTTCTCTTTAGGACAACGCTTAAGGTGGCCCGATGATTATTTTAATGCGAACACATCGGTAAACCTGCAGCAGTATCAGTTAAATAATTATGGCGGTTTTCTATTTTCTAACGGTACAGCCTATAACTTCAATTTAACGCAGGAACTTAGCCGTAACTCCCTGGGCGGTTCTCCGATATATCCAACATCAGGGTCAAACCTAAAATTAACCCTGCAGGCTACACCGCCATATTCGTTGTTTAACAACACCAATTACCGCACGGCCACAGATCAGGATAAATTTCGTTACACAGAGTATTTTAAAACCAAGTTCGAATCTCAGTGGTTTACCGGTATCGTTGGTAAGCTTGTATTAAAGGCACAGGCGCAGTTTGGCTTCTTAGGATCGTACAACCGGGCCGTTGGCCAGTCGGCTTTTGAGCGGTTTAAGCTCGGCGGCGACGGCATGCAGGGTTTCGACTTTTTGCAGGGCTCCGAAATAATTGCCATGCGTGGGTACACCAATAATTCGGTTATCCCGGTAGGCGCCAATCCGGATATTGCACAGCGCTCCGGCAGCCCGATTTTTAATAAATATGTTTTAGAGCTGCGCCATCCGGTAACGCTAAACCAGCAGGCCACGGTTTTTGTGCTGGCTTTCGCCGAAGGCGGAAATACCTGGAATAGTTTCAGAGAGTTCGCCCCATTTAACATTCGCCGGTCTGTGGGTGTCGGTGCCAGGGTGTTCCTTCCTATTTTTGGTTTGCTCGGTATTGATTACGGATACGGTTTTGATAATATCCCCGGCCTGCCGGATGCGAATAAAGGACAGTTTCACTTTAGCATCGCACAGTCATTAAGTGGCGGTTTCAACTAAATTCTGGCTGCATTGATAAACCATCAGTAGTAAATTAAGTCATAATAATGCCGTGACAATTAAATCAAAAACATTTTTCAATTTTAACCCGGCCATAAACAGGAGCATGAAAAAGCTATTACTTACAGTTGTATTCGGATCTTTACTGAGTTTCGCCTCGTTTGCCCAACGGTTTGCTTATGTAGACAGCGATTATATTTTACGGCATATTCCGGAGTATAATGCATCGCAAAAGCAGTTAGACGCCTTATCGGTGCAATGGCAAAATGATGTTGACGCCCGGTTTTCGGCTATTGAACAGCTTTACAAAACCTACCAGGCAGACCAGGTGTTGCTAACAGAGGAAATGAGAAAGCGCCGCGAGAACGAGATTATCGAGAAAGAAAAGGAAGCGAAAGAATTGCAACGCGTGAAATTTGGATTTGAAGGCGAACTATTCCAGCAACGAAGCAGGCTGATAAAGCCGATACAGGATCGGGTTGCCAAGGCCGTGCAGGCTGTTGCCGATGCGCAACAACTGGACATGATTTTTGATAAAAACAGCGAAATTATGCTATTATACGCTAATCCGCGTTTAGATAAGAGCAATGATGTGGTAACCCGATTGGGTTATAAGCCCGGCGCTTTTGTTAAATAGCTAATATTTTTATATAATCGTAAACCAAAAAAAAACACAAATAAAGTAAAATGAAAAGTCTAATAAAAGTAGCCGTAGTAGCGGTAGGGTTATTATTTGCGGGGAACGCGGTGAACGCCCAGCAAAAGTTGGGTCATATCAATTCAGCCGATTTGTTGCAGGCCATGCCTGAGATGAAAGCAGCCGATGCTTCGTTTCAAACTTTTGCCAAAGCCAAGCAAACCGTTCTTGAGAAAATGGACGCCGAGCGTCAGAAAAAAATTGTAGTGTACCAGGAAAAAGCAAAAACTATTAGTGAAGCTAATAAGGAAACTGTTTCTAAAGAATTGCAAACGCTGGCCACAGAAATCCAGGATATGGAAAAACGTTTAGGTGAATCTCAGCAAAAATCTGAAGAGGAACTGCAGACTAAGCGTGGCGAACTTTATCAGCCTATTTTTAAAAAGGCAGAAGACGCTGTTAAGGCTGTTGCCAAAGAGAAAGGTTATGCCTACGTTTTTGATGTTTCGCAGCCCGGAGTGGTATATTTTGATGGCGGCGATGATATGCTTGCGGCCGTGAAAGCTAAACTGGGAATTACTACCGCAGCGGTTTCTAAGTAAGCATTCTGAATTTTTAAATAATCTAAATGCGAAGCCAATGCGGTTTCGCATTTTTATTTTCCAGCTTATTCCGGGTGGTATTAAGCCGGGGATTAAATGTTTTTAAATTACTGCTTTAATGATGAACCCGGAGTTACCTATCGGCATATTTGATTCTGGCATTGGTGGTTTAACCGTTGCCGCTGCAATACACAGAGCGCTTCCCAAAGAGCAGATAATTTATTTTGGCGATACTGCGCATTTGCCTTACGGCGATAAATCGGCAGAAGCCATAAAAGTTTATAGCCTTAATATTGGGAAGTTCCTGCTTTCGCAAAATTGTAAAGTAATCATCATTGCCTGCAATACCGCCTCGGCGCATGCTTATCCGATATTATCAGAACAACTGGGGAGCCATGTGCCCATAATTAACGTAATCAATCCGGTAGTTGATTTTTTGACAAGCGCCGGTTGTTACCGGAACGTGGGTGTGATCGGAACCAAATCTACAATACAATCCGGTTTATACGAGCGGCAGATCAGGCAGGCAGATGAAGCAATTAAAGTTTCATCGCTGGCTACTCCCTTGCTTGCGCCGATGATTGAGGAAGGATATTTTGATAATTCAATCAGCCACACCGTCATCCATGAATATCTGTCGTCTCCAGAGCTTCAGAACATTGATAGCTTAATACTTGCATGCACGCACTATCCATTGATTGAAGACGAGATCAGCGAATACTATCAGGGAAAAGTTGACATTATTAATACCGCAAAAATTGTAGCCGACCACGTTCAATTTCGGCTCAGCGAACTAAACCTTCTGGCCATACATCCGGCAAACGGCCATCACTTTTATGTTTCAGACTACACCGATTCTTTTGAAGAAAGCACACGTATGTTTTTTGGTGAGAACATCAGCCTTCAGCAACTCAGCATTTAGCCGCTGAGCAGGGATGTCTGAGCCATGTTTTAATCGGTTAAAAACGGAGCCTAAGTGAATAAAAATTGTAATTTTGCGGCTCATAACCAAATATGAGCGATCAGATAAAACACGAATGCGGTGTTGTACTTATCCGCCTTTTAAAACCTCTCTCTTACTACCAGGAAAAATACGGTACATCGCTTTACGGATTAAACAAGCTATACCTGCTGATGGAAAAGCAGCACAACCGAGGCCAGGACGGTGCCGGTATTGCTACCATTAAGTTAGACGTTAAGCCCGGCAACCGTTACATAAGTCGTTATCGCTCAACCGGGGCAAACGCTGTCGCGGAGATTTTTGAGTATGTACAAAACAAATTCGCTGATGTTCAGAAAGCAAATCCTGAATTATTGAAAGATGCGGTTTGGTTGAAGGAGCACGTAAGCTTTACCGGCGAAGTGCTGATGGGGCATTTGCGTTATGGTACGCATGGTAAAAACAGTATAGAAAGTTGCCATCCGTTTTTGCGCCAAAACAATTGGATGACCAGAAATCTGGTTATTTCGGGCAATTTTAACATGACCAATGTTGACGAACTGCTTGAGCAGTTATTTGAGTTGGGGCAGCATCCTAAAGAGCGGGCGGATACGGTAACCGTTTTAGAAAAGATTGGCCATTTTCTGGATACAGAGAACCAGGAGTTGTTTGATAAATTTAACCAGGAAGGTTTCTCAAATGCCCAGATCAGTCATGAAATAGCCGACAGCCTGGATGTTGCCAAAATTTTGCGCCGTTCGGCTAAAAACTGGGATGGCGGATATACCATCAGCGGCATATTTGGCCACGGCGACGCCTTTGTTATGCGTGACCCTGCGGGCATCAGGCCGGCGTTTTATTACATAGACGATGAAATTTTAGTTGTTACATCCGAGCGGCCGGCAATTCAAACAGCGTTTAATGTCCCCTTAGAAAGCATTCGCGAGATAAAACCCGGTCATGCGCTGATTGTTAAAAAGAACGGAAAAATATCTGAAGAGCAATTTCATGAACCGGTTGAACAAAAGTCGTGTTCGTTTGAACGCATTTATTTCTCTCGCGGAAGCGACGCCTCCATTTACCGGGAGC
>JBGTBV010000329.1:0-4183 GCA_041749185.1 Daejeonella sp.
AAAACGTGAGCAAAGCATACGGAAATAAAGTGCTGTTTGAAAACCTCAATTTTTCTCTTCCCCCTGCGGGAATTGTAGGTATTATCGGCCCCAATGGCGCCGGAAAAACTACTTTATTCAGGCTAATTACCGGGCAGGAAACCGCAGATAGCGGCACATTCCGCGTAGGCGAAACCGTGGCTTTGGGTTATGTGGACCAGATGCATGATGACCTTGATGCCAATAAATCTGTGTGGGAAAATATAACCGACGGCCAGGAAACAATCCTGTTGGGAAATAAGCCTTTGAATTCACGGGCGTATGTATCTAAATTTAATTTTAACGGCGCCGATCAGCAGAAAAAAATAAATGTGCTCTCCGGAGGCGAGCGAAACCGCGTACACCTGGCCATCACTTTAAAGAAAAGTTCCAACGTTTTGCTGCTTGACGAGCCGACCAATGATATTGACGTGAACACTTTGCGTGCTTTAGAAGAGGGAATGGAAAATTTCGGAGGCTGTGCTGTTATCATTTCCCACGACCGCTGGTTTTTGGATCGGATATGTACCCATATATTGGCCTTTGAAGGCGATTCGCAGGTTTACTTTTTCGAAGGCAATTATTCTGAATACGAAGAAAACCGGAAAAAACGTACAGGCGATGTTACGCCGCACCGCATCAGATATAAAAAGTTGGTGGGGTAATTTTTCCCTAAATCGTGTAATTCCCGGATTGCAATTTCCAGCAGGTGATGCTGCCGGAAATTATGGTGAGATCAGATTATTCAAGCTGTCAGAAATTCAAGTTTATCAGCTAACAGGGATAGCATAATGAGTTTAGCAAGCGTTGGAGGTACTTTCACAAAAAAGGTTTGTATGGAGGATTTCCTAAGAGTAACTGTGGCTTTCGCCGTCAGCCTTCTGCCGATCATTTAGAACTTTAAGCATCTCATTCATCTCTTGCTGCAAAATGCCCATCTGCTTATTGAGCAGGCGCATCTGTTTTTTCATATCCGTAATAATGGCGTTGTAATTCTTTTGAGAGCTAACAATCATATAGTTCATAGGCTTTTGCAGATTGAATTTTCTTCCGGTTTCGTGCAAACCTTCTATGCTTTTCATTCTGCATTTCCAAAGCAACATTAACTCTTGTTGAAATTCTAAATTGGCGCTCATGATCTTTATTTTAGTAGACAATAGTAACAAATAAATAATAACCGGGTTTGTCTCAATTTATTTTAAATAAAGTGTCAACCAGTTTTCCACCTCGGGCAAAAAGCCCGGAACCGCGTTTAAGTCGGCATCGTGACCTAAATTATCATATAAAATCAACTTATTGCGTACGTTAAACTGATCTAACTTTTCTTTCAAACTTACCGATTGTTGAAAAGGAACTACTGCGTCTAATTTCCCGTGAAAAAGCAGTGTGGGTTTAGAGCTGGCGCTAACATGTGTAACCGGACTGGCCTGCTGATAAACTGCTGGGCTGCTTTGCGCATCGGCACCTAATAAAAACCGCAAAACCTGAGCCTGTTGGGCATTTGCATTTTGCATACCTGCCAAATTTGTCGGACCGGCAAGCGATATCACCGTTTTCACATTTCCGTTCGCATTGTAGGCATAGGTATAAAGGAGGGCAATATGACCGCCGGCACTCGTTCCAAGCAAGGCAACCTGCCCAGTCGCGATATCCCAATCATTCGCTTTACTCTGGATGAAATTAATCGCCGATGCTACATCATTCACCTGTGCCGGATGAATGTTGTTTTCGGCGGTTGCCGTTAACCGGTAGTTTATAGATGCCGTAGCATAGCCTCTATCCCTGAATTTAATTGCCAGATCAGTTAACTCCGCTTTATCACCGCCCAGCCAAAAACCACCATGTATAAACACAATAGTTTTAGTTTCGCTCCCGCGATTTGCAGGCAAATACACATCTAAAGCCTGACTGGCATCATCGCCATACTTTAGATTAGTAAACGCTTGAGCTTCCAGATTAACCGTATCTACTGGTTCGCCTTTCTTACATCCCGCGAAGGAAACAAATAGCAAGGCAACCAGTAAAACAAAACTTAGTTTCATATGGCAAGTGTTGAATGTTAAGTTGTTAACAAATAATTAACGGAAAGTTCAGCATCAATATTCTATCTTTAAATATTCCTGAATTTAACCATTACTATTAACTTCCATTTAACTCTTTGTTGTATGACCTGGAAAAAATTTAGCGGAGAAATTATTCATGCTCCCATTCTTACCGAAGTGGAAAGCGCTATTGAGCGGGAATATTACGCTGGCAATAAATTAAAGGTCTGCATCGGCACTGACTCTCAGGTTAAAGGCAATACCATTGACTTCGCAACAGTTATTGTTTTTCTAAGACAGCAAAAAGGGGGTTTCATGTTTATCCATCAGGAACGTCTGCATCAAAAAATGAGTATCAAGGAAAGAATGCTGGCCGAAGTTGCAAAGTCTATTGAATGCGCTTACTCCCTGTGCGATCTGCTTGATTTATACGATGTGGATCTGGAAGTTCACGCAGATATCAACACCAACCCGATGTTTAAGTCAAACCAGGCCCTGCATGAGGCCATGGGCTATATTTTAAGTATGGGATTTGTTTTCAAGGCAAAGCCCGAGGCTTTTGCAAGCTCGGCCTGTGCCAATAAAATGGTGCAATAAAATGGAGTTGAAACTCCTTTTAAAAAGTATAGTAAGCTCCGAAAATAAAGGTTGTGGATGTATTTTTCGTTTCGGAAGTTTTAGAAAATAGTTGATCGCTGGCACTATCAACCCGCACTTCGGGAATCAAAACCAGATTACTGATCCGTACATTTCCGCTCAAAGTACTCGAAAATATATTGCCCCCGCTGGTATTTAAAAACGGGCTGGTGAGGGCGTTTGAATCAGAAAAATATTCGTTTCGAAAAGTTAATCCGAAGGAAGTTACCGGATCATAATTTAAATAAAGTGCAGAACCCCACCAACTTTGGGAGCCCGGCCAGTTGCCATTCGCATCCCGTGCTTCAGACGATGCCACTGTTCCGTTATATCCAACACTAAATTTCTCAGATACGGCTCCAGTGATCACCACATCAAACTGGTTATTTCTGTTATCCGCATCCTGTTTACCGGCCAGAGCATTCAAATAAAATTTCAATTTATCTTCGGCAAGTGCCAGACTGTATTGGCCGATTAAGTATTTTTTGGAGAAGTTTGCAGATTTCAGATCGGTAGGGTTAACCAGCCCAAGCATAAAACCGTTCTTGCCTGCAGTTACATCGGCCTTAAGCCCGGTGTGGAAAAACGGGCCGTAAGAAAACATATAACTCATGCTGTAGTTGCGGTTGCCCGGAGCATCAACCAGCTCGTACCCCACGTGGGTGGCCCAGCTTCCGGCGGTAAATTTTAAATTTTCACTTGGCGCATAACTCAGATAGAGCTGTTTTAAAGAGAGCAGCGTGTTTTCGTCGTTATATGAAAATTCTTCGGCACGGGTGCCAAAGCCAATATCTCCCACAAATCCAACTTTTCCAATAGCGTGTTCAAGTTTGACTGATAGCATCCCCAGCTCGAACGAGTTTTGCGAATTTGTAAAACTCGTGAGGTTGTTGAACGTGCTGGCCGCGGCCGGCGGGTCAAGGAGATTATACCGGTAGTACGCATCGGCAAATCCGGAAATAACCGGCCCGGAGGCCTTTAGTGTGTCTTGGGCATAGGCACATGAGCCTCCCATCGCTATCATAAAGATAGCCGCGTTTTTTCTTCTCGACATGTTTTGGTTTTTTAAATAAGGTTTGATTTGATTCTAAAGATCACACAAACAGGTCTTTTTCGTAGTTGGATGCGTCGCGTTCTACGGTTTGCCCGTTCTGCCTAACCAGCAAAGTTCCCTGCATATACTTTTCATTATGCTGTGTTTCGTCTAAGCCCAGTAATTCATCTTCAGACGAAACGCGGATTGGTTGTATCAAATTGATCAGTTTGAAAATGCCGTAAGAAACCACAAAACTGTAAATTACCACAATGGCAACGCCTTTAAGCTGCGTTACGAAAAACACCGCATCGCCGTAAAAAAGTCCGTCTGGACCGGCGGCATTTATTGTTTTGGTAGCAAATACCCCGGTTAAAATCATGCCCACAATACCCCCAACGCCATGGCAGGGAAATACATCTAACGTATCATCTATAGACGATTTAGACCTTAC
>JBGTBV010000330.1:0-3873 GCA_041749185.1 Daejeonella sp.
TCTTCCGATCTGCGCTCTAAATCCCCGCTAGCGCACGCCTTTGGCGTGTGAAATTCCACATAGCTAGTCCGAGCATGCTGGGTGTTTGCTGGTGCGAACTCGCAGCTCGTACTTTACAACCAAAGTTTTTCTCCTCGAATAATTTATAAAACCAGTACTTTAGGGTTACGAGCAGGCAGCATAAGTTTCCTCATAAAGAAGATTTATGTTTTGTGAGCTTTGCGTTAGTTTTATTGGATTGATATTTTATCCGTGATTTTAGAAAAGGATAAGCTAGAACCATCAGGAAGAACCAATCATTAATAACAAATAAAATGTAATAATGCACGGCACATCGAAGACCAGTTGAATTCAATGAGTATGATATAAAAACAAATGTCATGAAAAATAGAGAACAAGCTGATTACTTAATCAATCCGGCGCTCAAAACGGAAGAAAAAACGATGCTTGCAAATAATGAGCTGCAAATGCTCCTTAGCCACTTTGACAATAAAGCAGATACAGCAAAAACAAATTTTCACTTCTATAAATACACCAGTATCCTACTGGCCGCAATAACTACCATTGTTTCATCTCTTCAGGTTATTTATCCAACGAATTTTCCTCAATGGGCATTGCCGGTTGTAAGTGCGGGTGCAACCGTTGCCGTTGCTTTCCTGGGCGCTTCAAGTGCACAACGGATATGGATCAACTCAAGAACAACCGGTCAACAACTGCAGGCAGAGAAATTCTTGTTCAATCAACAGGCAGGTCAGTATTACAATATTCCAAAAGAAGAATGCTTACGAATATTTTCCGAACGGATGATACAAATATGGAACGAAGGGCATGGCAAATGGGAACAAACAGTAAATGAAGGATAGTATTTACTCCGCTCGTCCGAGCGTACTCGTAGTTTGCTCGTGCGAGCTTGCAGCTCAGACTTTATAACCCCCCAAATTTATCTGTTCGAATAAACTCAAAAAATGGGCACCCAGTGGCCATGATCAGCAAGAAGTTTCTCAATCAAGAAAGTTATATTCTGTAAGCTTTGTCCCGATACAATCAGGATTTATGGGATTGATATTTTCGCGGTAATTGATATTTCAATGCCTTTGGCTGTGCCAATCAAATTTCTAATCGGCAAAACCCCTTATATTTATAGATCCCAACCCCTCCCGATCATGATAAAGGCCCTAACAACCCTCGCATTTTCAGTAATCACGTTCATTAGCTGCGCACAACAGCCTTCCGCAAATCCAGGGCAGGAAATAGTTTTCAAAAACGTCACCATCGTGCCAATGGATGAAGAGAGGCTAATTGAAAAACAGGACGTTTGGGTAAAGAACGGGCTGATAGCCGCTATTGGCAATGCCGGAAACGTAAAATACAGCAAACAGGCGCTTGTAGTGGATTGTACAGGAAAATACCTGATGCCCGGCCTTGCGGAAATGCATGCGCATGTGCCGCCTGTTGATAACCTGGAACCCATGAAAGAGGTGCTGAACTTGTTCGCTGCCAACGGGATCACCACCATCCGTGGTATGCTGGGGCACCCGCTCCATCTGGAGTTGCGCCGTCAGCTGCAAAGCGGCGAGCTGCTGGGTCCCCGATTTTACACTTCCGGTCCATCCTTTAATGGCAACAGCGTTAAAACACCTCAGGCGGCTGCCGAAATGGTGCGCAATCAGAAAAACGCAGGATATGATTTTCTAAAACTGCACCCGGGCATTACCAGGGAGAATTTTGATGCAATTGCCCAAACTGCCCACGAAGTGAAAATTCCTTTCGCGGGCCACGTATCGTTCGATGTAGGGGTGTGGCGGGCCATTGAAGCAGGCTATGCTTCCATCGATCATTTGGATGGTTTTGTAGAAGGCCTGGTTCCCCGATTGGATACCATCGGCGAAAAAAGGACGGGCCTCTTTGCCATGTATGCCGCCAGCTATGCCGATACCTCCCGCATCCCAAAACTGATGACTGCCCTGCGGGAAAACAACATTTGGGTAGCCCCCACCCAGGCGCTCGCCGAACGCTGGTTTGCTGCCGATAAAACAGCCGAAGACCTGAGTAAAAAGCCGGAAATGAAATACGTGGACCCTAAAACCCTGGCCAACTGGACAAAAACAAAAAAGGATTTGATGACGCAGCCGCAATATGATCCTGCCGGTATTGAGAGATATATTGAGTTGAGGCGTAAGCTGATCTTCGAATGCAACAAGAATGGGGTAGGCCTGTTGCTGGCATCAGATGCGCCGCAGGTGTTTAATGTGCCCGGTTTTTCTACTCATCAGGAACTGCAGTATATGGTTGATGCCGGCCTAAGCCCGTACGATGCGCTTCGCAGCGGAACGGTAAATGCTGCCAGGTATTTTAACCTAAAAAATTCCGGCGTGGTCAGGCAGGGCGCTGTGTCCGACTTACTGCTTCTCAACAGAAACCCGTTAAAAGACATCAGCCAAACTCAAAATATTGCGGGCGTGATGCTTGGTAAAAACTGGCTTCCGCGAGAAGAACTGGATGTAATGCTTAAAAAAGCTGAAAAGGGGAGAAAATAGGAGAATGGGCAGTATAGATTGAGTGGGAAGCCCAATCGGATGAGCGGGAACTGCGGCTCTGCCGCATTATCAGGGCCCAGACTTTCCTTGTAAAACCTGTCCGCTAACCGAGACCACTTATAAGCCTTCTATAATATCCCGGTAACCCCTGCCAATAGGAACAGAAACTCCGTTCACTTCTACCATTTCGGCTGTTTAGGAATCAATCTTGTTGATTGAAATGATGAATGACCGGTGAATCCGCCTGAAGAGATGCGCCGGTAACAGATTCTCCATTTCATGCGTACTCATTTTTGAAATGTATTCTTTTTTTGTGGTAATGATCTTAATGTATTCCCGCTGACTTTCGATATAAACGATCTCGGAAAATAATATTTTCACCTTCTTTTTTTGCACATTCAGAAACAGGTAATCTTTTATTTCCGGGCTTTCGTCTGGTTTCTGTTTTTCTATTTTTACTTTAGTTACCGCCGATAAAAAACGCTCAAATTCAAATGGCTTTAAGAGGTAATCCGTTACGTTTAAGTTGAAACCCTCTACGGCGTATTGATGGTAGGCGGTTGTGATAATTACCGCCGGTGCATTTGTCAGCGTTTTTAAAAAAGCCATGCCTTTTAATTTAGGCAGATGAATATCCAAGAAAATAAGGTCGGGATGATTATCCCGCAAATAGTCAGTTGCCAAAATAGCATCTTTAAATGTTCCCTGTAATTTCAGAAAGGGCACCTGCGAAATATAATCTGATAAAACTTTTACAGCCAATGGCTCATCTTCTATGATAATGCAGTTTATTTCAGACATGGCTTGCCAGGTTAATTTTCAATGTCGCTGTAAACACCGATTCGCCTTGCTGAACAGATAGATGATAATCTGCATAGAGCAATTCAAGCTGGCGCCGCAGGTTTGAAAGACCGATACTTTCTTTGGTCCGTTCCCCGGATGCTTCCGCAGAGTTTTTAACCACAAATGCCAATCGCCGGTTTTTAACCGAAAGATGGATATCAATAAATGGCTGGTTTCGTGTTTCAGATATGCCATGCTTGAATGCATTCTCCGCCAATGGGATTAGCAAAAGCGGCGGTAATGCTTGTTTCATATCTTCAATGTCATGATTAAAACTGACATGTAAAGAATCATCGTACCTTAATTTTTCTAACTCTATATAGTCAGTTATAATTTTCATTTCCTGTTCTACAGCGATATATTTTCCACCGGTTTCGTACAGCATAAAACGCAATATTTTCGACAGCCGTAAAATGGATTCTGGCGCCAGGTCGCTCTTATCTCTTGCCAGCGAATAGATGTTATTTAAGGTGTTGAATAAAAAATGCGGGTT
>JBGTBV010000331.1:0-7784 GCA_041749185.1 Daejeonella sp.
TGACGGTTTTCTCGATTCTTAACGTCCTAATTTTTGCCTCTGGCAAAACACAAATCCGAATATTTTCACGTATTGCTGGAGGCACCTCTGGCACTGGCTGAATTAATGCCCGTGCCGGTTGTGCCAAAGTTGCGGCGGATATTAAAATAAAAGCGAAAGTTGTATGCAGGCGCATACTAAATAGTCTGGTTTTCATCATTCCTCTCTTTTTTCGAATCGTTAATTTGCTCAATAACTATTAGTTGCTGGTTTAACACCTCGGACTGCACCTGCAAATTTCGGATCATGGCCCGCAATGTTTCTTCCTGGTTCGGACTATTGGCCAAATCGGCCTTCAGCCGTTTATAGCTGTCGTCCATTTTTTTCAACTCGGCAGAAAATTCATGATAGAGCTGCGGCTGTTCTTTTTCTATTGACTTCAGCGCTATGCGTTTGCTTTCAATAACCGATGTGAAATATACTTGTTGCTCTGCAAGCGCCTTATCAATATTGGCCACATCCGTGGCTTGCCGGTATTGATATTGCCACAAAAATGTGGAGGCAGCCAAAAGTATCATGACAGATGCTGCAATCTTTAGCAAGATACTTATCCGAACCACCCGTACTTTTGGCGCAGGCAATTTGGCTTGCTCATCCAATTTATGCGCTATCTTTTCCCACAAACCGGTTGGAGGTTCGCAATAGTTAAACTCTGCTTTATTGTTCCTGATAAATTTTTCTAAATTTTCTTCCATCTTTCTCACTTGTTCTAATAGGTGAAAACCAATTCTCCTAATAAGCTCATAACCTTAATTGTAATGAGTTCCCCAGCTTTTCAGTATTTCAATTACTTTTCTTTTCGCCCTCATATATTGCGTACGCGAAGTGTTCTTGCTTATTTTCAAAATGTGCGAAATCTCTTCGTGATCGTATCCCTCCAGCAAATACAACGAAATTACTACCCGGTACCCGTCCGGAAGCAGTAAAATGGCAGCTTTTACCTGCTGTACCTGATTTTCAATTTCTTCCCTGTCCACGCATTCGGGTTCAGCAATGGCTTCTACATCAACATCATCAATTGAGATCAGGTTTTGCTTGCGTTTACGCAACTGGCTGATTGATTTGTTGATGATTATTTGCTTCATCCACAAGCCGAATGTGGTTTCCTGCCGGAAATCGGCCACCCTCGAAAAAGCATCTATAAAACTCTCCTGCAAAACATCGGCTGCTTCGTCGGCATTGTTCAATATCCGAAACGCGACGTTAAACATCGCTTTCGAATAAAGCTTATATAAATCATACTGGGCTTTCCGGCTGCCCTTTTTGCATTCAACCACCAGATTGAAGTGCTGATCCGTATAAACAGCTTCTAACATTTGAAATTCTGATTAAGAGACGCAGTTAATATAGAAACGTTGCATTAAATACCGAGAGCCTCGTTAATTAAAGCTAACCAATTGTTAATCTGCGCTTTGTTAAAAGATGTTAAGGCAAGAGGCGGAAATGTTAAATATCTTGTGGAAGCATTTTTCCTGGAAATGTGAAGCAACTGAGAATGCGTTCCGCTACCCTCTGCTGCAAGCCTGATGAGAAATACAGCTTGCCGCATGGTAATAAAATTTAATTGCCCAAAAACCGATTTACAGCCGCTACGGCGTTTTGGAAGCGATGCTCTTTGCTGCCTGAGATTACAGAATACGTTGCGTTTAACGCGATTAATTCCGATTTCCAAACCTCCATAAAATGTTCCCGCAGTTCGGGAAAATCCCGTAGGGGATCCTCCACCCAGGGAAGATCTATATCCATGAGCAAGTAAAAATCGTAAGAATGCGTAAATAGCTGATCAATTACCTGTTGAGGAGAGCGCCCGAACATATGGTCACACCATATTTTTACAGTTAGAAACGTGGTGTCGCAAATCAAAAGTTTATTGGCCAGGGGTACCGTAGCTGCTTCGAGGTCCAATTGGCCTTGAAACATGTTTAGCTCATCCTGCCAGGTACATGGTTCGGTTAGTTTAGCGCAATATCCGCGGGCAAACTCAGGTACCCAAACCGTGTTGTAATGGGATGCGAGTTGGGCGGAAATTGTTGATTTCCCGGTTGATTCTGGTCCAACAACAGCTATTTTTATTAGCTCCATCAAGTGTTTTTTAGTTGCAGGTTAATACGGTAGTCTTTTCTCCATTGCAGGTATCCGGAAACGGCCAGCCACAAAAATAACGCGTAAAGTAAGGCGGTTAAGCCCAGATTTTTATACAGGTAAAGCGGAATGTAGCAAACATCTGCAATGATCCATAAAATCCAGTTCTGCAAAATTTTCCGTGTTAAAAGAATTTGCGCCGTAAAGCTAATGGCAGTACAGAAGGCATCAACGTAAGGAACGTTGGTATCGGTAAACCGATCAAGAAACCACGATAAAAGCACCACTAAAATGAGCGTCGCCAGGCTTATTTTTAGCAGGTCATTGTAGCGAAGACTTGTTACAGGTGTGTCGCCTTTTGAACCCCCTTTAATCCAGTAATACCATCCATAAACCGAAGTGCCGAGAAAGTAGAGTTGCAGAGCGGCGTCGCCGTAAAGCTGATAATCGTAAAAAAGGATGGAATAAGCAATTACGCTCACAATGGCGGTAGGCCAGCTCCATATATTTTGCCTTGCGGCAAGAAATACGCACAAAAACCCACTGATGGTGCCAACCCACTCGAGCGTGCTTGTTGCCGCAAACTGCTGGCTAAGCAACTGCCAGAAATCGCTCTCCACGGACATTCATTATCATCTAAATACTTTCGGGCAAATATCTGATAATTATTTAGACTCGGATATTACATGGTAGAAATCTACCGTATTGATTTAGTGACGAGTTGACGCAAAAAAAATCCCCATGCTTCACAGCGTAGGGATTTGCATTAACCAAACATTATTAAATCAAAAGAAACTGCTATTGGGTGTCGGGGGTGGTACTAAAACCAAGACTTGCCTTCACGCTTACATCAGCGCTCAACGCGTCGCGTAATTCATATGCCATGCGGATACGCACGGTGCTGCCTTTAATATATTCATCTAAAAATCTCGAATTATCAATATCCAAAACCAGATTGTTGCCAACAGTGGCGGAAATATCGGTTCGTTGAGCAACCATTATTTCAGAGGAATTATCACCTCTGGAAATATACAGGCGAATGGATTTGAACGCACCCAGGTTCTGACCGGCAGGATTGCTCGCTTCAATCTTCGCGGAAGCGATGCGAACTTCCTTTACAGAATTGGTGTTGGTGCCCTGGCCTGTAAATATCTGGTCGAAGCTGCTTGCCTGACTGGTTGCCGAAAGGCTGGTGTTGGTTTTAGACGACGCGGGAATAATGAGCGTGGCGGTGTACGGAAAAGTAGACCGAACAATGGATTGAACAGTTGCGCAGCCGGCAAGAATGCTGGCACTGGCTACGATGGCGATAAGGGTTTTTTTCATAATTACAATAAATTATTTAACCCGGTAATGCAAAACCTGTTCCAAGGTTTGTACGCAGGAGGAATGGAGAAGTTGCGAACTGATGCATTTTGCCCGCAAATGAATCTGTTACCAGAATGTTTGCAAAGGTTAGCGCAAAGTTAGCAGTATCCGAGCGCCACCCATATCAGAATAAATACAACGATGGTACCAATGCAACCGCCACCCAATTTTTTAGCCCCGTAGCCAGCTATTATGGCTCTGAAAAAGTTATTCATAAATTTTATTTTTTGGTTTGATTTTCTGAATGTAAACTGAATATCAAAGAGAAAGTTTGGGCATCATTTAAAAAGAATCTGAAAACCTGATTGATTAAAAAGAGAAAAGGCAGGCTGGACCCGGCCAGTTTTTTTTAAAACGCAAGGTTAGAAATTTCCGTCACGCCTGATTTCAATGCGCTCCCGGCCGGGCATTGGGGCTTGCGTTTGCTGACCGTTAAATTTTTGCAGGCGCATGTTTAAACTCAGCATAAAATATCGCGATAAGCGATTACTGCGGCTATCTGTAATTGCGTTTGCGGTAACCGAGCGGGAAACGCTGGTGTTTTGATCGAGCAGATCAAATGATTGCAAACGAAGCGTGGCATTTTTATTTTTCAAAAATTGCTTTTCCAGATAGCTATTAATGATGAAAGGATTGGCGGCAAGTAAACTGCTGTATCCGCTGTTAAAGGTTTTATCCAAATCTACACCGATCAAAAATGTTTTCAGAAAATAGGTCTTGCTGTTAAAACTGATCCCGTAGGTAGAAACTTTGGTGTTGGTATTGGTTATCAGATCGTTGGAGTTGGTGTTGTAGCTGTAGGTAAAACCGGGGTTTACTTCGAGCCATTTTACTGGATTGATCTGTGTGTTTAAGCCCTGGGTTAATATCCAGTTTTTGCCCGTGTTCATATTCCCGTCGCTAAATGAGATGTTGTTGTTGAACGTTGCCGAACCATTTACAGATACCACATATTTTTTTTCTGCGAATGGTTTTGAGTAATTATAGAATCCGTTAAGGGTAAAAAAACCATCGGTATTTAAATAGCGGGTTTCCTGTACCAAGCCTACTGCCGGATCATTTCTGCGCACAATATTGCTTACTACTTTGTTATTGGTAAATGACGCCGATAAGTTGGTGAACAGCACATTGCCGGTATTGAACTCAAAATTATTATACCGCAAATTAAGCCGGTGGTTAAACTCGGCATTCAAATTCGGATTTCCGAAAACAGAGTATTGCGGGTTAGAAACATCAGGAATTGGCTGAAGCTGGTTGTAAGACGGCTCATTGCTGCGCCCAAAATAGCTTGCGTTGAACGAACGTGTACGCGAAAAATTATACGAAAAGCGGGCGGTTGGCACAAAATTCAACCCGGTGTTTTTATAAACCGTAAACGCATCGCCAATAACAGCGGTGCCCGAGAGCAGGGTAGGCTGAACGCTGCCGCCCAGGGAATAATTGTATTTCTTTTTGTTAACACGATAGTTAAGACCTACCCGATTGGTGGTGAAGGAATAATCATAATCATTGGTCAGCGACTGGTTTAACGTCCGGTTTGCCTGCTGATCAACATCAAAAGTCTGGCGCTCGTTTCTGTACTTGGTGTAATTAAAGTTGTAACTAAGTTCCAGGTTAGATGTTCTGGTAAGGGGCTCATTATATGAAAAATTAGCCCCGCTGTTGCTGCTGCGATTAATAATATCCAGATATTGATTGCGGTAAACTTCAGTATCTCCAGAATTAGTGTAATTGGTGTATTGATTCAGTTCGCTGCGTTGCTGGTCTGTTTCTGAATTATTTACCGACAGGTTAACCGACACATTGCGACCTCTTTTGGCAAAGCGATGGTTAAAAAGCAAATTACCGCCCACATTTGGAACGTCGGACGCGGAATTTGACGAGGTAACTCCTGCCGAGCTTAAAGCCGCATTATTCAACTGCGTGTAGCTGGAAAAGCCGGTTGATTCTGTACCCGAAAAACTAAAATTTGGCGAGATCTTAATAAAATTCAAACTATCCGGCCGGTATTCTAAATTGTAGTTGAGGCGGTGGTTGCTGCTTAAGGTATTGTTTGAATTGTTCTGATCATTGAGGATCAAACTATTTTGAAAATTGTTCTGCAATAGCTGGTTGCTCAAAACATCATTTTCACGGTTTGAGAAGCTGTAACTTCCGTAAGATGACAGCTTCTTACTCCACTCATCACGATAATTTAAACCGGCCGAACCCACCAGCGTAATGCCGTCGCCGGTAGCACCGTTGCCTCCAAACCCACCACCTCTGCCGCCGCCGCCAATTATCTGCACACGCTGACCGCCGCCACCGCCACCAGGACCGTTGAAGTTAAAAACCGAACTATTGGTATTGTTCAGGTTGCCGATGAAGGATATCTGCTGTTTGTCTTTAAATGAGTTAGCGTTGACCGATGCCTGATAACGCTCCTTATTTCCGCCGCCGAGCGCCCCGCGGGCGAAATAACCCCTGTTTTTATCCGGCCTGATTTCGATGTTTAAGATTTTCTCAGGATCTCCGTTTTTTATGCCGCTGATATTGGCCTGATCTCCATAATCATCAACAATTTGAATTTTATCAATAATATCGGCCGGCAATTGCTGCGTGGCCGTTTTTACATCACCACCAAAAAAATCCTTTCCGTTAACCCGCACTTTGGTAATCGCTTTTCCCTGGGCCTTAACATTGCCATCCTTATCTACCTCCAGGCCGGGCAATTTTTTAAGCAGGTCTTCTGCCAAAGCGTTTTCCCTGAGTTTATAATCAGAGGCTTTGTACTCTATCGTGTCTTCCTTTATCACAATTACCGGTTCGCCCGAAATGGCCACTTCGTTAAGCAGCTTACTTCCCAGATTTAACAGAATCGGATTTAGAACCAATGCAGAAGCACCATCCGCGTAAGCGTACTTACGGCTTGCCGATTGAAAACCCAGACTAGTTACCGTAATTACAAAAGAAGAACTTCGCACCTTCACAAACGTAAATTCACCGTTGGTGTTGGTGCCCGACGTGAGGGTGTCCTGCGCCGATAGCAGGCGTACGCTGGCCAAACTAACCGCTTTGCCGGTTGAATCTTTAACTGAGCCGCTCACCTTGCGCCCGGTTTGAGCATTAGCCGAAAGCTGGATAAAGGCAATGAATGCAAGAAGTAGATGTGTTTTCATCTATTAAATTTCAGGGTTTGTAGCGAGGGGAACTTTTACCCAGAAGCCCGTGGGCAACAGGTTTCTATCAATGGAAGGGCCTCTGTCAATATCATAGGGGCGATTGTCGTATCCGCCGTATCTTCTGTTGCGACGGGGGTACTGGTTTGGGTTATACACCTGTTTGGGTGGTTTTATCCCGTTAATCTCAATCAGGCAGGCAAGGGCTTCCTGTCGGGATGGAATATCTAAAAGGGCTAAGGGAATTTGAATTTCTATGTACAAATCTTCGCTTTCAAACCCGGCGGCAGCTTCCAAGCCATACGTATTTTGCAGGGATATCGGTCCATCTAAAATTTCGGCAAAGCCGGCCACCTTAAACTGTCTTATTCTTGATAGCGTTTGTTTTCTCATTGCTTCGTCGGGACTGGAGTTTGGTTTATTTGCCAACTGCTGCCCGGCCGGCTCCAAAACCGGAAAAAGTATACTTGCGCCCGGTTTTTTCTTTCCTTCGGTATTAACCGAAAAAGTAATTCCCTTATTTAAAATTTTGTTTAAGTTGGTTTTATTGTGGCTTTTTATTGCCATGTACAGATTTTTTTCATCGTTACTTATCTCGAAAGAGAAGCCGGTGTTTTCATTAAAATTGGAGAGCGAGTCTACCGCGATGTCTGCTTTTCCGTCTACTTTAAGAGGAGCGGAACGCCACTTTCCGCGAATTTCATCAATGTTTTGGCTCTTTGCAGAATGAGCGGCGAAGAATAAAAAGCTAAAAAATAAGACGGTAATGTAAAAATTTTGAGGGTTTTTCATCTTTGCAGTAGACTTGAATATGCGCACTTGGTTTAGTTGTTAACACGAAAATAAGATCACTTGCATGCGCAACATCGCATGCGCTCCAACATTTTAGGATTGCCGGTTAAATTTAACATACGGCACGCCGGGAAATGTTAAACTTTTGTTAATGCCGGCACTTTAACATGTTTGTTACCCGAGATAGCAACTCGCTGTCCTTGAATCACCACTCCCGCCCCCAAACGCTCTCCTCCGCTCTGGCCGTAGACAGTGCTATTTGCCGAACAGGGCAAATTGTTGGGTTGGGAGCCCGGAAACCCTATGCTAATCACAGGTGCCGAAGCCGGATGTGGTATTTGTAAA